>CAXUHU010000098.1:0-5117 GCA_964250925.1 uncultured Acetobacteraceae bacterium | reverse complement strand
ACGTCGGCCGCGCGGAGGCGCTGGCCTGGCAAGTGGACGACGTCGCCCCGGCAACGCCGACGATCCCGGTCAAGCACGTCGGCATCACCGGTGCCGGCACGACGGGTCGGAGGCGGTGATCGGCAACCGCCGGGCTGCTGAACCAAAGCCCGTGAGCCAGGCACCGGTGCCGCTTGACGTGGACGTGCAGCGCCAACGGCGCGTATGGGGACGGGTGAGGCAACCCCTGTCGCTCCGCACGTGCTGAACCGGCTGCTGGTCGCCAACCGCGGCGAGGTCGCCATACGGATCGCGCGTGCGGCCGCCGAGCTCGGTCTGAGCAGCACGGCGGTCTATGCCGAGGACGACCGCCACGCGCCCCACGTCGCCGCCGCCGACGGGGCGCAGCCGCTCGGCGGCTCGGGACCGGCCGCCTACCTCGATGCCGCTCGGCTGGTCCGGGCGGCGCGGGAGGCGGGCTGCGACGCGGTCCACCCCGGCTACGGCTTCCTGAGCGAGAGCGCGGCATTCGCCCGCGCGTGCGAGGCGGCGGGCCTGGTCTTCGTGGGTCCCGCGCCGGCGACGCTGGAGCTTCTTGGCGACAAGGTCGCCGCGAAGCGGCTCGCCGTCGCCTGCGGCGTGCCGGTCCTTCCCGGCATCGACCGCCCGGTGAGCCTGGCCGAGGCCGCCGCCTTCCTGCGCGATGCGGCGGGCGGCGGTGCGGCCATGCTGAAAGCGGTCGCCGGCGGTGGCGGCCGGGGCATGCGCGTCGTGACGCGGGACACCCTGGAGGCGGACTTCCGGACGTGCCAGGCCGAGGCCCGGCAGGCTTTCGGCTCCGGCGAGCTCTACATTGAGGCGCTGCTTCCGCGCGCCCGGCACGTCGAGGTGCAGGTCGTAGCCGACGCGGCTGGGGCCGTGTCGCATTGCTGGGACCGCGAATGCAGCCTGCAGCGGCATCGGCAAAAGCTGGTGGAGGTCGCACCGGCTGCCGGGCTCGACACAGGGGTGCGGCAGCACATGCTCGCGTCCGCGGTTGCGATCTGCCGTGCCGCGAAGCTTTCGGGCCTGGCGACCGTCGAGTTCCTGGTCGATACGCGCCCGGGTGCCGAGCCGCCCTTCGTCTTCCTGGAGGTCAACCCGCGCCTGCAGGTCGAGCACACGGTGACGGAAGAAGTGCTGGGCGTGGACCTCGTCCGTGCGCAGCTGGAGATTGCGGGCGGCGCCACGCTGGCCGGCCTGGGCCTGGGCCAGGCGGACATCCCAATGCCGCGCGGGGCGGCAATACAGACGCGAATTCTAGCCGAACGCGTGGACCCGGACGGCGGGGTTCGGCCGTCATCGGGGACGATCACGCGCTATCAGGCGCCGGCCGGGCCTGGCATACGCGTGGACGACGCGGCGCAAGCGGGTCTGGCCGCCAACCCGCGCTACGACAGCCTGCTCGCCAAGCTGGTGGTCAGGGCGGGAACGCAGGACGCGGCGCGCAGGCGCGCGCTGCGCGCCCTGGGCGAGTTCCGCATCGCGGGCGTGGAAACCAACCTTGGCTTCCTCCGCGCCCTGCTCGCCAGCGACGCGCTTACAGACTCGGCGTCGCTGCACACGCGCTTCGTCGAGGAGCACCTTCCGGCGCTGGCAGAAGCGGCGGCCGCGCTCGCACCTTGCCCGGCGGAACCGGCCGGGGAGGCGGGTCTGCTGCCAGAAGCAGACGGCAGCGCGGCGGTCCCGGAAGGCGCGTTGGCCGTGCGCGCGCCGATGACGGGCATGCTCGCCGCAATCCTCGTCCGCCCGGGCGACAGGGTGGCGAGCGGGCAGGCGGTCGCGACCCTCGAAGCGATGAAGATGGAGGTGACGCTGTCCGCCCCGGAGGGCGGCATCGTGCGGTCGGTCGCGCGGGAGCCGGGTGCAATCGTGGCAGAGGGCACGCTGCTGCTCCTGCTGGACCCGGCGGAGGCGGACGACGCGCGGGAGGGCGCCGAAGCGTCCGCACCCGACCCGGAGTGGGTACGGCCCGACTTGGCGCGGGTGCACCATCTGCACCACCTCACCACCGACGAGGGCCGGGCCGAAGCCGCCGCGCGGCGCCGGGCGGGCGGCAAGCGGACCGCGCGGGAGAACATCGCCGACCTCTGCGACCCCGGCTCGTTCGCCGAGTATGGACCGCTCGTCACCGCGGCGCGGCAGTTCGGTGAGACGGACGAGCGTATTGCGGCACGGCTGGGCCGGACGGCCGCCGACGGCATCGTCGTGGGCGTCGGCCGGGTCAACGGGGCGCTGTTCGGGCCGGACCGGTCGCGCTGCGTGGCGATGTCCTACGACTACACGGTGTTGGCGGGCACCCAGGGCGGCAAGGGCCATGCGAAGACCGACCGCATGTTCGAATTGGCCGAGCGGTCCCGGTTGCCGGTGGTGTTCTACACCGAGGGCGGGGGCGGACGGTCGGTGACCGCGCCCGGCGAAGCCCCGCCGCCGCCCACCACGCTCGGCGGCCTGAAGGTGGGCACCTGGCGGGCGCAGGGGCGGCTGTCCGGCCACGTGCCGATGGTCGGCATCGCGTCGGGCCGGTGTTTCGCCGGCAACGCCTTCGTGCTCGGCCTGTGCGACGTGATCATCGCGACCCGCGACGCCAACATCGGCGTGGGCGGCCCGGCCATGATCGAGGGCGGCGGCCTCGGCCGTTTCACGCCGGAGGAGGTGGGACCCGTCGGCGTGCAGGAGCCGAACGGCGTCATCGACATCCTGGCCGAGGACGAGGCCGACGCGACCGGCATCGCCCGGCGCTACCTCGCTTTCTACCCGGGCGGGGTTGCCGATTGGCCCACCCCCGACCAGCGCACGCTGCGCCACGCGGTGGGCGAGAACCGGCGCGCCGGCTTCGACGTTCGTGCCATCGTCGCAACGCTCGGCGACGAGGGCTCCGTGCTCGAGCTGCGGCGGCGCTTCGCCCCGGGAATGCTAACCGCGCTGGCCCGCGTGGAAGGCCGGCCCGTGGGCGTGATCGCCAACAACAGCAGCAGCCCGACCGGCGGCGCGATCGATTCGGACGGTGCGGACAAGGCCGCGCGCTTCATGCAGCTGTGCGACGCGTTCGGGCTGCCGATCGTCTCCCTGCTGGACGTGCCCGGCAACATGGTGGGGCCGGAGGCCGAGCGCACGGCGCTGGTGCGCCACTGCGCGCGACTCTACGTCACGGGCGCCAACCTTTCGGTGCCGCTGTTTGCGGTGGTGCTGCGCAAGGCCTACGGGCTGGGCGCGCTGGCCATGTCGGGCGGCTCCTTCGACGCGCCGTTCTTCACCGTGTCCTGGCCGACCGGCGAGTTCGCCGGCATGAACCTCGAAGGCGCGGTCAAGCTCGGCCACCGGGCGCGGCTGGAGGCGGTCGCCGACCCGGCGGAGCGCCAGGCACTGTTCGAGCGTATGGTGGCGGACGCTTATGCCTGGGCGGGTGCCGCCAACGGTGCGACCGTGTTCGAGTTCGACGACGTGATCGACCCGGCGGACACGCGTGCCTGGATCGCGATGGGCTTGGGGGCGACAGCCAACGCGCCGCGTGCCGGCGGGCGACGATGGATCGACACGTGGTGAACCGGCATTCGAAGCGCACGCTTCCGCAGCGCAACCGACGAAGAACAAGTTTTTTGGTCCTTTTTCGAAGAAGAACTGCCTGTCTTCAAGGAATTTGAGTCGACGGTTTGCACGTGCTTTTGTCCGGTGATAGTTGTTGCAAATGGCCGAAGAGATCATGCGCAAGCCGGTGACCATCTGGAGCGAGGGGTCCCGCCTTGCGGCCGAGTTCATCAGGCCTGCCGGTGGCGCGGCACCCCAACCCGCCATCCTCCTATGCCACGGCTGGGGCGGACTGAAGGAGCATTTGGCGGAGCGGTATGCCGTTCCATTCGCTGAGGCCGGCTACGCCTGCCTCGTGTTCGACTACCGCGGGTGGGGCGGTTCGGACGGGCGGCTGATCTCGGTCGCCGGCACGCCGATGCTGACCGAGGCCGGCGAACAGTCCGTGACGGCGCGGGTCATACGCGAGCTGGTGGACCCGATCGACCAGGTGGCCGACATACGCGCCTGCTTGGCCTGGCTCGCCGCCGAGCCGGGCGTGGACGCGACGCGGCTCGGCCTGTGGGGGTCGAGCTACGGGGGCGGGCACGTGATCGTGGTTGCCGGCAGCGACGACCGGCCGCGCGCGGTGGTCGCCCAGATCGGCGGGTTCGGGGTGCCCGAGCCGCCCGCGTCCTGGACGGCCTACCAGCGCCGGCGCGAGGCCGACAAGGCGCGCGCCGCCATCGACCCGCCAGTCCCGCAGGGGATCGACGGCGCGCCGGGCCTGCGCGGCGTGCCCGACGTCGCCCGCCAGTTGCACCACGCACCGATCGAGGCGGCCCGTAGCCTGCGCGCACCCACCCTGTTTATTGACGCGGAGTTCGAGGAGTACGCGCCGCCGGAGACCCACGGCTACATCGTGGACGTCGCCAGGCGCTCCGTCGCGACGGAGCGCGTCGTCTATCCGTGCAGCCACTACAAGGTTTATGACGAGTACCTCGAACCGGCACGCCAGCGCGCGCTCGAATGGTTCGATCGCTATCTGAAGCCATGAGGACGGAGGCGGCACCGTGCATCGCGCTATCGACACCAAAGCCGGCCTTGTCGGCTTGGCCTTCCTTGTGTGTGCGCCGGCGGCGCGGGCGGCGAATGTTTCAGGCGCCTGGCTGATCGAGCAGGTGCTCGGCACGCAACCGAAATCCTCGGTCGTCTGCGTCCTCAAGGGCGACGGCCAGGCACTGTATGGACCGTGCGCGGCAGCAGCCGAGCGCAGCCGTCCCGCTACCGGGCAAATGGGCGATGGCGGCATGACGTTCCGTTATCGCACCGACTACAACGGCAGCGGCGTCCACCTCGTCTATCGCGGCGACACGCAGGCCGATGGCAGCGTCAAGGGCAGCGTGACCTCCGAGGGCGGCAAGGGCGTTTTCCAGGCCCAGAGGCTGACCGACATAGAGCCCGGCGCGCCGGTGACGTGGAAGGTGAGCGCCGCGTTCAGTGACACGTTGCGCTACGTCGCGCTGTGCACGTTCAAGCTGGACGGGCGGCACATTGCCGGCCCGTGCACGGTGATCACGGGGCCGACCCTA
>CAXUHU010000097.1:0-12411 GCA_964250925.1 uncultured Acetobacteraceae bacterium | reverse complement strand
TACTGCGCCAGCACGTCGGGCTGCGTGCGCAGGATTTCGGTCGTGTGCAGCAGCAGGTCGCCGAAATCGGCCGCGTTCAGCGCGCGCAATCGCTGCTGATACTGCGTGTAGATTTCGCGCAGCCGTCCACCGGCGAAATCGCCCTCCTCACCGGGCGCCACACCATCGGTGTCTGGCCGCGGTCCTTCCAGCGTTGCAGGATGCCCATCACCGCCGGCGGCGCCCAGCGCTTGGCGTCCACCCTGAGCCCCTCCATCACCTGCTTCAGCAGCCGTATCTGGTCGTCGGTGTCCAGGATCGAGAAGCTGGATGTCAGCCTCACATGTTCGGCGTGACGGCGCAGCATGCGCGCGCACAGCGCATGAAACGTGCCCAGCCACAGCCCCTCGGCCGGCCGGCCCAGCAGGGCGCTCACCCGCTCGCGCATTTCGCGCGCTGCCTTGTTGGTGAAGGTGACGGCCAGCACCTGGTTGGGGAATGCGCGGCGGGTCAGCAGGATGTGGGCGAACCGGGTGGTCAGCACGCGCGTCTTGCCGGTGCCGGCGCCGGCCAGCACCAGAAGCGGGCCGTCCACGGTTTCCACCGCCTGGCGCTGCTCCTCGTTCAGTTTGGCAAGATAGTCGGTCATGGTCCGGACAACATAGGCCACCCACTCGATCCAAGGAACACCGATGCGCCTCGCTATTGCCGCCGCCCTGGCCCTGTCCGCTTGTGGCCACGTGCCGGTCAGCCACTTCGCCGGCACCGAGCCGCCGTTCGACGCGGTCGCGTTCTGGACCGGCCATCACCGAAGCTGGGGCGTGATCGAGAGTCGGGGCGGTGCGCCGACCGACACGGTGGTGACCGATTGCGTCGGCACGCCCGAGCCGGACGGCGGGTTGCACATGGTTCAGACGCTCACGCTTGGCGACGGCAGTGTGCAGCACCGCAACTGGCATTTGCGCCGTACCGCCCCCGGGGCGTTCACGGCCACGGCCAACGACATGGTGGGCGAGGCGCACGGCAACGCGGCGGGCCGCGCGTTTCACTGGCGCTGGGTGCTGGCGCTATCGCCCGGCAACCCGATCAAGAACGTAACTATGGATCAGTGGATGTATCTGATGGACGGCGGCGCGATGATGAACCACACCACGATACGAAAGCTGGGCGTAACGGTGGCGCAGGTGTCGGAGGTGTTTCAGGCCGTGCCGCGATCGTAGCCGGTCGCCCTACGTCGCAGGCTTGATTACATCAGACGCGGCTGCCCATTCGACGCCGAGACGCCGCCATCGACTGGCAGGTTCACCCCCGTCACGAACCGCGCATCGTCGCTGGCCAAGAAGGCGATCACGTCGGCCACCTCCGCCGGGTCGGCAGCACGACCCAGCGGAATGCGGTCCTTGAACTTCGCCATCATCTCGGCATTGCCGGTCAGGCCTGAGGACATGTCGGTCAGCGTCAGGCTGGGATTGACCGCGTTCACCCGCACTCCGCGCGACCCGAACTCCAGCGCCAGTGCGCGCGTCAAGTTGGACACCGCGCCCTTCGACGTGTTGTAGAACGCCAGGCCCCAATCGCCGCCGGTGCCCGACGCGCTCGACACGTTGACGACGTTGCCGCGGCTTTCGATCAGGTGGGGCAACGCCGCGCGCGTGCAGAACACCACCCCGTCCACGTTCGTTGTCATCACCGTGTGATATTCGTTGATGCCGCTGTCCAAGAACGAGCCGAACGCGGCGTAGCCAGCATTGTTGATCAGCACGTCCAGCCGCCCGAAACGCTGCACCCCCGCCCGCACCAACGCCTCGCACGCCGCATGATCGGAGACATCGGTCGCCTGCACCAACACGTGTTCTACGGGGATGTCGCGCGCGACTTCCTGGAGCTTGTCTGCGCGCCGCCCCGCCAGGACCACGCTGGCTCCATCACGCGCGAACCGCTGCGCGGTGGCTGCACCGATCCCGGAGCCAGCACCGGTTACGATTACGACTCTGCCTGTAAGGTCTGCCATGTCCCTCCCCACTGCGGTTTCGCTGACTGTTGAGAACTCGCTACGGCAAGGTCAGCTGACGCGCCCTTGCGAGCACCGAAGCGCAACACGATACGTTAGACGGCGGCCATAGCAGAGCTGTCGCCGCTCACCAGCGGGCGCACGCCCAGGATGTGTGCGATAGCGTATGTCAGATCCGGCCGGTTCAGCGTGTAGAAATGGAACTCGTCCACCCCGTTGGCCTGCAGCACGCGCACCTGTTCGGCCGCAATCACAGCGCCCACGGTTCGCCGCGTCTCAGGGTCGTCCTCGGTTCCCTCGAACAGCCGCGCCATCCAGTCGGGCACGCTGGCACCGCACGATTGGGAGAACTTCTTGGCCTGTGCAAAGTTGCTGACCGGCATGATCCCCGGCACGATCGGCGCAGTGATGCCGGCCGCCAGTGCGCGGTCCAGAAAGCGCAGGAACACGTCGGCGTCGAAGAAATACTGGGTGATCGCGCGCACGGCCCCGGCGTCCAGCTTGCGCTTCAGGTGATCTAGATCGGCCCCGGCGTTCTCGGCCGAAGGATGCATTTCGGGGTAGGCCGCGACCGTGATCTCGAAATCGGCTACGCGTTTCAGGCCGGCCACCAGGTCGCTGGCATAGGCGTAGCCGCCGGGATGTGGCGCATAGGGGTCTTCGCCCGGTGCGTCGCCACGTAGCGCCACGATGTGGCGCACGCCTTCGGTCCAGTACTGCCGCGCCACCTCGTCGACCACCCCGCGCTCGGCCCCAACGCAGGTCAGGTGGGCGGCTGGTGTCAGGCTCGTGCCGCGGCGCGTGGGGGAGACCGGGGGCGGGGGGCGCGCCGGCCTTCTGGCCCCCCCGGCGGGGGGGGGGGGGGTGGCGGGGGCGGCGCGCGCGGGCGGCGCGAGACGGTGGCATGGGTGCGCGCCTGCGTGCTGCCGCCAGCGCCGTAGGTGACTGAGACGAAGCGTGGCGCCAGCCGCTCCAGCCGCCGTATGCACGCCCACAGCTGTGCCTCCAGCGCCTCGGTCCTGGGCGGGAAAAACTCGAAGCTCAGGGCAGGGGCCGCATCCTGAGCACCGGGCGCCGGCAGCCGGTTGAAGCGCGGCCCGGTCAGCCAGCGCTCCAGTGTCGCGTCTTGCGAGGGGGGGTGCATGTCCATCGCGTGTTCATGAGGCGAGGAAGGGGGCCGCTGCAAGGCCCGCGCGCCCGGGCGGCCAGAAAAACACGGCCCGGACCAGGCAATCGGCGCCTGCGGGCCGGCGGCATGGTCCGTCAACATTGCCGCCGCACGGTCATGTGCTACACACGCCTAGTCGATAGTGCCCGGCCAGCCCGCCGGCGCCTATCGCCAGACCTGGTGAGGATCATCGATGTCTTACCGCGTAGCATCCGCCCTCACCCTGGCGGCTTTCACCCTGACCTCTTGCGCCACCAAGCCACCGGCCAGCGACGTGGAAGCCACACAGGACTACCAGCAGACCAACGATCCGCTGGAGCCGACCAACCGTTTCTTCTACCGCGTCAGCGATACGCTCGACCGCTACACGCTCAAGCCGGTCGCTGAGGCCTATGTGTATGTCTTTCCAAACCCCGTGCGCGCCGGGGTGCACAACATACTGGCCAACCTGTCCAGCCCGGTGCTGTTCGCCGACGACGTGAGCCAGGCCAACCCGCACCGTGCCGGCGACACGTTCATGCGTTTCCTGATCAATTCCACGGCCGGCGGCCTCGGCATTTTCGACGTGGCCAAGGGCTGGGGCTACCCCTCCCACGACACCAATTTCGGGATCACGCTGGCGCTGTGGGGCGTGCCGTCCGGCCCCTACCTGTTCCTGCCGCTGCTTGGGCCCAGCAGCACGCGCGCCGCGACCGGCTTCGGCGTGGACATAGCACTCGACCCGTTCACCTACGTGCCACGCGGCTACGGCCTGCTGACGCTCAACTGGGCGCGGTTCGTCGTGGGGGCGGTCGATGCACGCTCACGTCACCTGAGCGATCTGGAAACGGTGAAGGCGGGCGCACTCGACCCCTACGCCACCATACGAAGCCTGTATCGGCAGAACCTCGACTCCGAAATCAACGCCGCCAGGCAGGATCGCCGCGGCTCGGAACCCGGCAGCGCGCCAAACGAACTGCGCTGACCACCAGGCGTTGGCCAGCCGACCGGAGACCGACGTCCACCATGAAAATCAATTTGACACGCCGCGCCGTTCTCGTCTTGGCCGCCGCCGCGGGCCTGCTCACCGTAGTCGGCGAGCCGCTCGCCTTGGCGCAGAGTTCGGCTGCCAGCACCTTTGTCAGCACCTTTGCCAGCCAACTCACGACGATCGTCAACGGCCCGCAACGGGCTGCTCAGAAAAAAGCGGCGCTGGGACCTGTCATCGATCAGAACGTCGATGTGGACAAGATTGCGCGCTTCTGCCTCGGCCGGTTCTGGTCTAGCGCCACGCCGGCCCAACAGGCGCAGTACACCACCATCTTCCACCAGGTTCTGCTCAACAACATCAGCGGCCATCTGGGCGAGTATCGGGGCGTTAGCTACCAGATGGGCGGCGAGACGCCGCAAGGCGCCAACACGCTCGTCGGCATGGTGATCAACCGGCCGAACGCACCACCCGCCAATGTGCAATGGGTGGTCGATAGCAGCAGCGGCAGCCCCAAGGTGGTCGATGTCGTTGCTGAGGGCACCAGCATGCGCCTGACCAATCGCAGCGACTACGCTAGCTACCTCAGCCGGCACGGCAACAGCATCTCCGCTCTCCTTTCGGCCTTGCAGCAGCAACTCGCCAATAATGGCTAGAGAACAAGGCCCACGAGGTTAAGTCTCGGGTAAGTTTTGCGCGGCATGCTCCCTCCATCAGGAGGATTGACGCATGGAGATCGTTTGCATTCAGGGCCAAGTGCCCGGCCGGATCGTAGCGACCCTATCGCACCGACTGCAGGTCAAGCAGGTGCCAATGACCATTACCGCCCATTCCGCGGGCGGCTGGCAGGTGATGCAGAGGGAGGGTGACTTCGGTCCGCGTTGTCGGGCTGTCGCTACGGCCGTGTTGCTAGAGGCCAGCGAGGCCTTTGCGGCACCCGAACTGGACATGGCCCGGTAGCGTCAACGACGATCGATTGCCGTCGGCATCGCACCTCATTTGGCCAGCGCCCTGATCAATTGGTCCTTGCGCATACGAGACCGCCCCGCAACCTGCTTTTCTGCGGCGCGCAGCATCAGGTCGCGCCTGGTCAGCTTGGCTAGGCCAGCCTCGGCTTGATCGTGGCGGTCGTGGGCGACCTTGTCGGCTACGGCATGCGGTTGGGCAGAAAATTGCTTGCCATGCCGCGTGTCAGCGCGTTTCTTCGCGGTCGTCTCGGCATACTCCCGGTCGGTCAGCGTCGCCCTGGCATGTTCGGGCAGGTAACGTTCACCGGTTTGCCCTGACGGTTGGCCCGATTTCGTTCCCCAGTGCTCCTCCGTCCACTGGTGGAGATGATTGTCCTCGGATTTCTCGCCCTTGTAGCCGCCCCCGGCAGCCTTGTAGTCGTGCACCGCCAGCTGCGCCTTCCGGGCTGACCATTGTCCAGGCTTTCCGCCACGGCCACCCTCGGTCACTGCGTGCTTCACCTTGTCCCAAAGGGCAGGGTCGGTCTTATCGGCTTGCTCTGCCATAGGCTTTTGTCTCCTTCGAGGCCAACACGTCCTGAAACGAGATGCCCGGTCGTTTGTCGTTGAGCCTGAACAAGATCACTGACAGTTTACCTATGCTGAAAGCTGCGGCTGTCCGTCCCTACAGACGAGCCGAATCAGGGGCGTGATTGCGCCCCTGGCCGGGATGACGGGCAACTGCCTGTCGGCAAGGCTACGACGTCGGCAACCCTAACATCCTCTCTCCCACGAACACGGAGAACCACGGGACGATCTGGCAGATGTTGCGACCGCGCCGTTCGCATGAAATCAGCAGTCCAGCTCTGCGGCGGCCGTCGGCGTCATCATCCACGATCATCTGCACTGGCTGCGGCATCTCCCATTGGGCGGCCGTGCGAGTTGCCTGTCAGAACCAGCGGCGGACCGACCTCCGGTAATCGTCGTAGGCGTCACCGAATTTCATTGTCAGGGCACGCTCTTCGGGCGCGATCTGAAACCGGGTAATGAACAGGATAAACGCCACGGGCCCGATCATGGAAAGCGGCCGGGCTATCCACGCGGCCCAAGCGCATAAAAGCAACGAGAGGGCAACGTACATAGGATTGCGCGTGAGGCGATATATGCCCGTTGTGACGAGGCTTGAGGCGCGTTCGACGTGCACGGGGTCGGCCGTCGTTTTGGCCCTTCCAAAAGCGGCGAACGCCGGGAAGGCGAACACGCCGGCTGCGACGAAGCAAAGGCCGGCCAGCCCCCACCGCCAATCAAGCGGCAACATCGGTGGATGTGAGCCCAGCTTGGCCGCACCCATCGCCGCGCTGATCACGATCATAAGGACCGGCGGAGGCACGCGGCGCTCAAGCGCTCTCATCGCGCGCCTGCTGGCGTCAGGCGCGCGATGAAGGGGCCGAGGCCTGTAACGAGCATTCTCGAAGGAAGCATGGGTGAGCGCCTTGCAGTCATTCTCTGGACACCTTACAGCAAGGATGATCATTGACATCTTTATAGATGACGTATGTGCTCTATTTCGTCAAGCAGAAAGATTGCAGCCGGCGACAAGGATGCCGCAGGAAGGCAAAGACTGCAGCCACGGGGGCCAGCCTTAAGCCCGGGTCCTCACGACCTGTGTCGGCAGCGACGCCGCCCGGTTGTTCCTTGGTTACAACCCGGAACGTCCCGATCCCTGTTCGCCAGCTGGTCGTTCAAACGCCCAGTGCAAAGACGCGCGACGTGTTGAAGCAGCGCCCTGCCAGCGCATCGCACCTCTCTGCCGCCGGAGGCCCGGCTTCACGTCACACGGCTGGTGTTTGGCCCGCTATCGCCCTCCCCCGTCGCGTTCCGCTTGATGGAGCCGGACGCAGCAAAGGTGCGGATGATCACTTGCGGGTGAAGGCGAAGCCAAACCGACGTTCTCCTCTCTCATTGCCGCCATAGAAAAGATGGTTGAGCACGCTCAACAGGTTCTGCCCCTTATAGCAGACATGCGCGTTAGGTTAGAGGCGATTTATGCGATGTGAGATAGGCGTAAAACTCAGTTCTTTTCTTTAATCATGGCCTTGTATACTGACCGAACAACGTTTCTTTGTTGGGCCAGCGTGACGGTAGGTTGCAAGTTCAGCTCGAACAACCTGCAACATCGCCGAGTCACATCGCTTCACTCGCCGGCCTATCACGCATCTCATTCAAAGGACCTGTCCTAGTGATAGATACAAGGGACAGTTAGGATTATAATCCTATTATAATGGTCGTTCACAGGCGGGCTTTGTCCAACGACAGCTCGGATGTCGTCTGGTGAGAAAACTGCGTTGCCGACGTCGCACACCGTTGTTACCGAATTCTGGTGTCGACTGTCGGGAGTAAGCATGTTTTCTGAGCGCAGTCGTTTGTGGCTTTTAACGGCTCTCATGAGCATAGTATTGATATCTCCCGTTGGCGCTCGCCAGCACAATCATCATCGAAGCCGAGCACATGAGCGCTACGTCAATATCGGGTTGACTTCAGTAGCGCCCGTGATCCAGTGCGTAGCTTTCGCCAAGCAGGATGCCGGAATAGACATCTCCGGAAACGCGCGCGATTGGTGGAGTAATGCTGCCGGCGTTTACGCAAGGGGAAGCCGACCAGAGAATGGCAGCGTCCTTAGCTTTCAAGAAAATGGACGCATGCCGCTTGGACATGTGGCTGTGGTGTCCGGGATCAAAGATACACGAACCATCATGATTGATCAGTCTCATTGGAACAGCCGCGGCGTTGCACGTGGCGTCGTGGTCGAAGATGTATCACAAGATAACGACTGGACTGCCGTTCGCGTGCAGCTGGGAAGGGGAGCGGGATTTGGAAACATCTATCTGACGCACGGATTTATATACCCAAGACCCGACGAGAGCGCTGCCTTGTCGGAGGTGACTTATAATGCCCTGCGGCCAACGAGTCGTATTGTCACCAAATCACGCTCGAGTCGCGCTCGGCACAATCGCGTTGTCACGGAGCTAGCAGAGGCCTCGAGCACATTGAAGGCACTCGACCTGACAATCAGGGATCCGTCAAATTACGCTCCGAGCCGGAGTTCGAGGTAGAGAGATAGAAATATACCGCTCCCCGTGCCAAGGTCGCACCTTGCCGGTTCAACGGCAGGTGCTGGCCTAGTCCGGAACTTCCCCAGGTTCAACGGCCATGACGGTCAACGTCGGTGATTGATCTTCCCTTCAGCAACCCGAGGCCGATTAACGGCGCTTGTACAGGCACCTGTTGAAGTCATTCGCCAGCATCACACTAAGTAAGCTGTCGTCACCAAGCGGTTACCGCAATGTAAGCCTTGGAATGAAATGACAGCTTGGCTACAGGCTGCGGAGGGAATCAATTGGCACGCAGCCCGCCTCGCCATCCATGTGCCAGAACGTCCAGCCGTTGCAACTGGGCGCATGCTGAACAATTGCTCCAATCTGGTGGATGGAGCCCCGGTGAGGGCCGCAACTGAGGGTTCCGTCCACCATTACCGTAGCAGCGACGCTGCCCTGCTTATCTCTCAATATCGTGCCTGGTGCTATCAAGCTACGCTCGACTAGACTGCCGAAAGAAATACGCGGTGACTCTCGGCGAGTGGAAAGTTCTTTTACCGTATTGACCGGTGCAGCTTTTTGTTTGTGGATACGCCCCCAGGCGGCCTCGACGTAGGCTGGGTGTCTCTCAATGCCAACGAACTGACGGTGTAGACGACGTGCTACAACGGCTGACGTTCCGCTACCCAAGAAGGGATCAAGAACGACGTCTCCGACAATCGTGCTTGCCAATAAAATCCGGTGTAGCAAGGCCTCGGGCTTCTGAGTCGGGTGAAGCTTCAAGCCATGCGCGTTTCGCAGGCGTTCGCTTCCTGTGCAAAGCGGTATCAGCCAGTCGCTTCGCATTTGTAAGTCGTCGTTTAGAGCCTTCATCGTAGCATAGTTGAACCGGTATCGGCTTTCTTTCTGACGGGCAACCCAGATCAACGTTTCATGCGCGTTCGTGAACCGGCGGCCTCGGAAATTCGGCATGGGATTGGATTTGCGCCAAACAACGTCATTAAGTATCCAAAAACCCAAGTCTTGAAGCATTTTGCCAACACGGAAAATATTATGATAGGTTCCTATGACCCACATTGTACCGTCTTTATTGAGCAGCCGCCTTGCTTCAATCATCCAGTCTCGGGTAAATGCGTCGTATGCGTCAAAGTCGGTAAAACGGTCCCAATCGTCATTGACGCCGTCCACCAAACTGTCATCTGGCCGGCGTAGCTCACTGCGAAGCTGCAGGTTGTATGGAGGGTCCGCAAAAACGCAATGGACAGACCCCGCAGGCAACATGCGCATTACTTCAACGCAGTCACCTCTCAGTATTTGGTTCAGTGGAAGGCTGCGCGTTGGATCCAAGGTCTCAGTATTTAGCTTGTTGACGGGCAAACTTGAAGCTCGCTCCGCAGTCGCGTCAACTGCAAACGTCCAAGGTGTCTAGGCTCAGGACTAGCTCTCTGGCCGGGTTGTCCAATCCGGCGTGGACCTAATCCCGCGAAAGGCTGGCTGACCTGCGGTAAGCCTTCACCCGCTTCGCACTCGGACTCTTAGGCAGCTTGGCCCAAGCTCGGCGCGTTCGTTGAGGTGAGGGAGACGGCGTGCTGGCGCGCGCATGCTTGCCATGATCCGGGACGGAGTGCGCTACTGGACCCACATCACCGTCGGTAAACCGAAGGCGACCAGTTGAGGGCCGGAGAGCGCCGGCCATCCTGACAGCCAGCAGCGCCCGGTCACGCACGCTACGAAGACCCTCGCCGGGTCTTGGTGCAGCATGTCGGCTTCGGCCGCATGCCTCTTCGAAGGGGCGATGCCGTGGCTGCGGCGAGTGCCGACCATCAGCGCCAGATTAGCGGCTGCACCTTCGCGCGCCTGCGGCCGTTGCGACCCGGTGCGGCGGCGCATCCAGGCAATCGTGCCAGCTCCGGCGCGCGCGAAAAGGTGTGGTGCCTGTAAAAGTCGGGTATGTCGGGCCATGGAATATCATGAGCTTTTTCCAGCCGGACCGTCTCTCCCGCTCAACCCGATATTTCTATTTGGGCCTATTGGACGAACAGCTCTCAAAAAATTATTTGAGACATCACACATGCCCTCTGTCGGATATTACCGCACGCACGACGCCGCCCTGACGGCGAGCGGATTGGTCTTGGCGGACGGGTCAACCAACCCGATACCGGGCTGTGGGCTTCGGCTTGCAACGCATAATGGACCAAGGCCCGCACGAAGAGTGGAAGGCCCAACAGTCCTATTCGACGAACGCCTGGAGACCTCACCAGGGCACTGGCTTTTGGAGGTTCGCTACCGGCTCTCAACATTGCTGCAATGCGGCTTCGATCTGCGCTCCCTGCGGTATTTGGCATCCCCGACACTCACTAGCCTCATCGGCGAAGTATTGTTGAATTTCGGCATAGGTGAGCCGCGTCCTTCAACGTACAATCCCGAACAGGGGTCGCTCCGTATTGCCGATCTGATCATGCCGACAAGCCTGTGCTTGCAGGGCTATACTAGTCCGGTGTCACGAGAATTATCATTCTTGCGCCATGGCGGGATTGACGAGCCGGAGCCCGAAATCTGCAAGGACACTCGAATTTTCATGGTGCCGAGTCCGGGCCATGAGGGGCGCCCGCGGAATGTGGCCGAACTCATCGAGATAGGCGAACAGCTCGGCTATCGCACGCCTGACCTAGACCGCCGCTCACCACACGAACAGCAGCAGCTGTTGGCAAGCGCATCCGCGCTGGTCACCTGCGGCGATCAGGGGTCGGGATGGTCGTTGCGCAAGCCCGGCGCGGTCGTCTGCTCGCTTCGAAGCTCGGAGTGCCATAGCGGCTATGTCCAGTCCTCCATCGCGCACGTGCTCGAGCAGCATGTTGGATACGTTTTCGGCGCAGGTGAGGCGAAAGACACGATGAAAGAGGATTTTTATATAGATCCGGACGACTTCGAAAGCGCTCTGAAGATAGTAGAACTCTACAAGCGCGCGTAAACGGACAGCGGATCATGGCGCTTTTCACGTCGAAAATCTGGCGCATCCAAGAAATAGGCGAGCACGCTGCCCGTGGGGAGTCGCCTGCGGTTTTGTTTCGCCGAGTCGACGCGCCGGCAACGCTGCCGCCACCCCGCCCTGCCTTCATCGTCGGTCCCATGGGAAGCACTCTGGCGAAACAGATGTATGGCCAGACCATGTTGCGGCCGACAGGGTGCTTCTTGCTTCGCGATGCCGCTGCCGGCCCTACAGGTGTCGCGATCAAGGACGGGCATGCTTTCTGGGCAGACTCGCTCAACCATCATCGCCCCTATGTGCAAAACGTAGTCCAGCGCATCAACGCGGGACAATTGCCGGTCCGTGAGATCGAAGGGCCGCTTGTCGCTTTTCTAGGCCCGTCTTTCGAGGTTTATGGTCATTTCCTGGTAGACTACCTGCCAAAGCTCTGGCTGTTGAAAGCATGTGGGTTCGCGGTCGATGCGTTGAAGTTTCTGGTTCCCATGAGACCTCCGCATTGGGTGCTCGAAATTCTGAAAGCCGCCGGAATCGGGCAAGCCCAACTCGTGCCGCATTTCTTTGGCGACGAGGTAATTCGCACAGACCGGCTGATCATACCGACAATTCTGAGAACCTACGAGCGCCTGTCGTCGAGCTTCGCTGAGGCAACGCATTTCTGGGTGGATCGTCTCCGTTCGCGCATATTGACACGGACCGGACATGGCCAGCGCATCTTCATCTCTCGTTCGGCCGAAAATACCACCCGCCGGTTCACTAACCGGGCGGCCATTGAGGCCGTAGCCACACAAAAAGGCTTTTCAATTGTACGTCCCGAGACTTTGGGTCTGGCTGAGCAGATCGCCACTTTTGCAGGGGCGTCGCAAATTGCAGGAGAATATGGGTCCGGTTTGCACAATATCGTTTTTTCAAAATCAAAAACCTTTACGTGCGCCCTGCGCGGCACTCTGCGCGATCCCGGCACCATCCAATCGAGCCTCGCCACCTCGCTGGGTCAGCGGGTAGGCTACGTCCTGGGAGACACAAAAGGCGCCGACCGGGATCAGGAAGTGACTATCGATCTCACCGACTTCGAACGAGCAATCGACTTGATGGAATTGATGACACCAAGGCCCTGAAATGCGGGTTCGTGTGAAGGTCTCAACCGCCGTCTGACATGATTTTGCTTCTATGGGCATCGATTGCGAGGCAGACGTGGCTGCAGCGCGTTGTGGGGCGCTCCCCGGCCGCAGCCCGCCTTGGCTGTCGCGCTACACCG
>CAXUHU010000096.1:0-12694 GCA_964250925.1 uncultured Acetobacteraceae bacterium | reverse complement strand
TCTTGCCGTTGTGGTCGGTCAGCTTGCCGTGGTCCATCACCTGCAACAGGATATTATACAGGTCCTGGTGCGCCTTCTCGATCTCGTCGAGCAGCAGCACCGCGTGCGGGTGCTGGTCTATGGCGTCGGTCAGCAGGCCGCCCTGGTCGAAGCCCACATAGCCTGGCGGCGCGCCGATCAGGCGGCTGACGCTGTGCCGCTCCATGTATTCGCTCATGTCGAAGCGGATCAGCTCGATGCCCAGCGTGCTGGCCAACTGGCGCGCGACTTCCGTCTTGCCCACGCCCGTCGGGCCGCTGAACAGGTAGTTGCCGATCGGCTTCTCGCTCTCGCGCAGGCCGGCGCGGCTGAGCTTAATGGCGGCCGATAGCGCGTCGATCGCACGGTCCTGGCCGAACACCATGGACTTCAGGTCGCGCTCCAGGTTGCGCAGCGTCTCCTTGTCGTCGGCGCTGACGCTCTTGGGTGGGATGCGGGCGATCTTGGCCACGATCTCCTCCACGTCCTTCAGCGTGACGGTGCGGCGGCGCTTGTCCTCGGGCAGCAACATGCGGCTGGCGCCCACCTCGTCGATCACGTCGATCGCCTTGTCGGGCAGCTTGCGGTCGTTGATGTATTTGGCCGACAGCTCCACGGCGGCGCGGATCGCCTCGTCGGTGTAGCGCACCTTGTGGTGCTTCTCGTAATTTGTTTTTAGCCCGGTCAGGATCTTCACCGTGTCCTCGATAGACGGCTCGGCCACGTCGATCTTCTGGAACCGGCGCACCAAGGCGCGGTCCTTCTCGAAGTAGTTGCGGAACTCCTTGTAGGTGGTCGAACCGATGCAGCGCAGCGTGCCCTGAGCCAGCGCCGGCTTGAGCAGGTTGGACGCGTCCATGGCACCGCCGGAAGTGGCACCGGCACCGATCACGGTGTGGATCTCGTCGATGAACAGGATGCCGCCCGGGTTGTTCTCGAGCTCGGTGACGACCGCCTTCAGCCGCTCCTCGAAATCGCCGCGGTAGCGCGTGCCGGCGAGCAGCGCGCCCATGTCGAGCGCGAAGATGGTGCTCTTGGCCAGCACCTCCGGCACGTCGCCCTCGACGATGCGCTTGGCCAGGCCCTCGGCGATGGCCGTCTTGCCCACGCCGGGGTCGCCCACATACAGCGGGTTGTTCTTGGTCCGCCGGCACAGGATCTGGATCGTACGCTCCACCTCCTGCTCACGGCCGATTAGCGGGTCGATCTTGCCGGCCTGCGCCTTCTTGTTGAGGTTGACGCAGTATGTGCTCAGCGCATCCTGGCTGCGGCCGCGCGGCTTCTCCTCCCGCTCGTGCTCGGGGCTCTCGGGCGTGGGGCCGTTGCTGCCGCCGCTGCTGGCGCTGGGCCGCTGCGTGGCGCGGCCCGGCGCCTTGGCGATGCCGTGACTGATGAAGTTCACCGCGTCCAGCCGCGTCATGTCCTGCATCTGCAGGAAGTAGACGGCGTGGCTCTCGCGCTCGCTGAACAGGGCGACCAGCACGTTGGCGCCGGACACCTCGTCGCGGCCGGAGCTCTGCACGTGGATGGCCGCGCGCTGCACGACGCGCTGGAAGCCGGCGGTGGGCTTCGGCTCGGTGGCACGATCGGTGGTAAGGCCGGAGAGGTCCTTGTCGAGAAACTCGGTCAGGTCCTGGCGCAGCTTGTCGAGATCGACTCCGCACGCCCGCAGCACGGTGGCGGCGTCGCTGTCGTCGGCCAGGCCCAGCAGGAGGTGCTCGAGCGTCGCGTACTCGTGGCGGCGGTCGCTGGCGAACGACAGGGACCGGTGCAGCGTTTGTTCTAGGTTCCGTGACAGCATGTGATCGACGCCCCTTCGCCCGATGCCGGGGGTTACCTACCCCGCACACCCGGAGATGACAGGATGGCCGGAAATTGCGGCATCCCGAAAGTGAAATCGTGGCCAGCAAAGCTTGCTGACGAAAACCTATCTGGGGATGATGTGCGGCAGGTGAAAGAAGGGGCAGTCCGCGGCATACGGCTCAGCAATGACACAAAAGCCGGGCACCTTTCTGTCGGCTGTGAGCTGTAGGCGGCCGGCCAGCTAATCCTTTTCGATGGTGCATTGCAGCGGGTGCTGGTTCTGGCGGGCGAGGTCCATCACCTGGGTCACCTTGGTTTCGGCTACCTCATAGGTGAACACGCCGCAGACGCCTACGCCGCGGCGATGGACATGCAGCATGATGCGCGTGGCCTCCTCGCGCGTCTTTTGAAAGAACCGCTCCAGCACGTGAACCACGAACTCCATCGGCGTATAGTCGTCGTTCAGCATCAGAACTTTATACATGGCGGGCTTGCGGGTTTTCGGGCGCGCCTTCACCACGACGCCGGTGTTGGGCCCCTCGCCGCCGCGCTTGTCGTTGTCACTCATCGTCGGACCATCCTGACGCCACGCCGCCTGCGGCTCCCTTGCGCCAGCGTGCCGGCCCGGCCGGCGTACGCGAACGATGAAGCTGCCGGCATAATATCGCCAAGCTGGCGGCTGTGCAAAACGTGGCGCTTAGCTGACAAAAAAAGCCCGGGACTACTCCCGGGCTTCCGCCGTCATGTCGGGTCAGCGCCCGGCAGGTTCAGCCTGTCAGGAGAACGTCTCTACGGCGACGTTTACCCGAGCCGAGATCGGCGCGAGGGCTTGCTCGGCGAGCTTGAGCGAATGCTCGGTTAGCTTGCCGCTCTCGCTCATCGCCTTTTCCACGCGGGTGCGGGCGAAGCTGGTCTGCAGTTCGAACGCTTCCTTCAGCGACTTGACCGACGTCATTGCCTTGAACACGGACATTGTCTCGTCCAGGCTCGTCCGCGCGCTCTCGGCCATCAGCCGGGACATGTCGGTCAATCCGGTGGCTAGGATCTGGCTCGACTTCATGACGGCTTCCAGGTTGCCCTGGCTGAACTGCGTCACCTGCTCGGCCGTCTTCATCGCCTTCTGCATGCCGTCCTTGACCTGCACCTGAGCCTGTTCGAAGCCTGTGTTCACCTGAGCTTGCACATGCTCCAGCCCGGCCGTCGCCGTCTCGGCATTGTGCTTCATGTCCGCTACCGCCTTATCGAACGTAACGGCTTCCGTCTTCTTCAAATCGCCCATTGCGGTTTCCAACGCCTTTGCCTTCGTGATCATACGACCTGCTCCATATCAGGGACGATTCCAATCCCGGCGAACCGTCGTGAACTGCGCATCCGCACGTGTTGTGCAGTGCAACACGCACCATCTACGGTCGAAAAAAGCCCGCGTCAACAGCTTTTGTTGCAGTGCACAAACTCTCCGCCTTACGCCGGCGTCGGTGTGATACGGCGCCAGGGCGGCGCAAAGCCGCCCAGCACCGCGTCGTTAGTGCCTGAACTTACGGCCGATTAACCATGATGTGCTTAGATGCTGGACATGCGCGAAAAACGGCGGGTAAGGTTGTAGGACGACAAGCGCGCGAGGATCGGTGTGAATTACGTGGCCTCTCCGCGCAGGGCTTCTTGTGGCCTCCTGCGGCCATTCGCTGTCTGTTGGCTGGCGCTTGCCGTTTGTGTTCTGCCGGTCGCCGCACGTGCGCAGATCGGCTCGGCACGCTATGCCTCGATCATCGTGGACAACGGCTCTGGCAAGGTGATGGAGGCAGCCAATGCGGATGCGCTTCGCTATCCCGCCAGCCTGACCAAGCTGATGACCCTGTACATGGCGTTTGAGGCGATACGGGACAAAAAGCTGACCCTGGGCCAGGATGTGCCCGTTTCGGGCCATGCGGCGTCGATGGAGCCATCCAAGCTAGGGCTGGTTCCCGGCACGTATTTTACCGTCAGCGACGCAATCCTAGCAATCGTTACCAAGTCGGCCAACGATGCCGCATGTGCGCTTGGCGAGCTGATCGGCGGAGGAGACGAGGACCGATTCGCCCAGATGATGACCTTGCGCGCGCGCGGGCTTGGCATGACGAACACCACGTTCCGCAACGCCTCCGGCCTGCCGGATGCCGAGCAGACGACGACGGCCCGCGATCTGGCCCTGCTGGCCCATCATCTGATTACCGAATTCCCCGACCAGTATCACTATTTCAGCGAGCCGGTGTTCTACTTTCACGGCCGCGCGATCCCGAACCACGACCGAATGCTGCAGGCTTACGACGGTGCGGACGGGCTGAAGACCGGCTACACGCTGCTGGCCGGCCATAACCTGGTCACCTCGGCGATGCGCGGCGGCATCAGGTTGATCGGCGTGGTCATGGGCGCACGCTCCAATCCGGAGCGGGATGCCCACATGGCCAACCTGCTTGATGACGGGTTCGAGCAGCTCGGGGTTCCGGTCACCCGGCATCCGGCCACCCGTTTCCGCGCACCTTCGTTGATGGCGGGCGCTGACGCGGCATCGCTGCCTGCGGCGGGGCTGCACCTGGCGAATTTCAACCTGCGTGGGCGGCACGGCCGGATGCATGAAATGGCACGGCACGCCTTGGCAAATGGCCTGCAGCTACGCGCGACCCTCGCCGTGGCGCATGGCGGGGCGGTCGGCTCGCGTCACACGACGGCTGCCAGGGGCGTTGCCGGCTGCAGCAGCGCGCACCGGCACGGCTGCGCTGCCTACTCCCACGACAAGAGAAAAACCTGAAAGCCTCTCGCATGCGATCGGCGCCGGTGCTGCTGACCGCTTACCTGATGGCAGCATCTTGCGCGCAGGCGCAGGAGGTTGACTGCTTCGAGACCCTGGCGCGCACGCGCAATAACACGCTGGGGCTGCCGCGGCACGTGGCACCGCTGCCGGATGGCTTGCACGTCCTGTACTTGCGAAGCGGACCGCGGGACACGAATTTGCGCCTGTTCGAATACGACAGCGCTGCGAAAAGCGAGCGCGAGCTGGCCGCCCCCAGCGCCGCACCCGAGACGTTGAGCGCCGAAGAGAAGGCACGTCGCGAACGAGCGCGCATGACGCTCACAGGGATCACCGACTTCGCGGTTTCTGACGCCGGCCGTCAGGTGCTGGTCACCCAGGCCGACCGGCTGGCGGTGGTCTCACTACCTGAAGGCCGCACAACTGCGGTGCCTGGCCGGGACTGGATTGCTCCTCGCCTTTCGCCCGATGGGCAGGCCGTAGCGGTGGTTCGCGGGCACGACCTGCACGTCGTCGAGCTTGCCTCGGGCCACGACGCCCAACTGACCCGGGGCGGCACCGAGACGCTGACGCACGGCCTGGCCGAGTTTGCGGCTGCCGAGGAGCTGGACCGCGCAGACGGCAGCTGGTGGTCGCCCGACTCGCAGCGCCTGGTCTTCGAGGAGGCGGACAGCGCCGAGGTGGAGCAGCATTTCATCGCCGACCCGTCCCACCCCGAAACTGCGCCGACCGCCTTCCGCTACCCACGCGCCGGCACGGCCAACGCGCGGACGCGCTTTGGCCTGATCGCACGCGGCGGCGGGCCGGTCACCTGGATTGCCATCGATCAAGCCGCGTGGCCCTACGTGGCTCGCGTAATCTGGTCGAAGCGCGGCCAATTGACGCTGGTGGTGTTGGACCGAGCGCAGACGCACGAAGCGGTGCTGGCCGTCGATACACAGACCGGCGCCACCCGAACCTTGCTGACCGAGGCCGATGCGGCGTGGTTGGATCTTACCGCAATGAACGAAGCGCAAGGCCGCGCGATGCCGACATGGCTGCCCGACGGCTCCGGCTTCCTTTGGGCCGCGAGTCGCGGTGCCACCTGGCAGCTCGAACTCCGGCATGCAGACGGTTCGCTGGACCATGCTGTCACGCCGCGCGGCTGGCCTTTTGTTTCGCTGAACGATGCCGACCTCAAGCGTGGCCGTGTCGTGGTCACCGGCAACCCGGACCGCCTCTCCCTCAGCGTCTACACCGTGCCCTTGGCCGGCGGCGCACCGGCACCGCTCGCAACGGATCCGGGCCTGCATGCGGCCAGCTTTGCCGAGACCCTGTCCGGCGATGCCGCGCATGAGCTGTTCGCCGACACGGTTTCGCTGGCGGACGGCCACGCCGGCACGGTGCTGCGCGGGGCCGACGGCCATGCTGTAGCCGAGTTGCCAAGCTATGCCGAAGCGCCGTCCCGCATCCCCGGCGTGCAATATATGGCGGTCGGCCCACAGCAGCTGGACGCGCAGGTCGTCCGGCCGAAGGGTTTCTCGGCGGGCCGGCATTACCCTGTGGTGCTCTCCGTCTATGCGGGCCCTACGGTCAAGGTGGTGCAACGGGCACCCCGCGCCAGCCTGGAGGATCAATGCCTGGCCGATCATGGGTTCATCGTCGTCAGCGTCGATGGGCGCGGCACCCCGGGCCGCAACCATGATTTCGAGCATGCGACGCGCGGCAACCTGATCGACCTGCCGCTCGCTGACCAAGTGGAGGGCCTCCAAGCGCTCGGCCGACTAGTGCCCGAAATGGACATGCGCCACGTGGGTGTCGAAGGCTGGTCGTTCGGCGGCTACTTTACCGCCATGGCCACCATCCGCCGGCCAGACATCTTCGAGGCCGGGGCGGCTGGCGCACCGGTGGTCGATTTCGGCGATTACGACACGGCGTACACCGAGCGCTATTTGGGCACGCCACAGGACGATCCGGCGGGCTACAAGGTGAGCAACGTGCTGACCTATGCTGCCGGCCTCTCGCGACCGCTGCTGATCATGCACGGCCTGACCGACGACAACGTGTATTTCCAGAACACCGTCAAACTGACCCAGGCTTTGCTCGCAGCCGGCAAGCCTTACCGGCTGCTACTATTGCCGGGAACGCACCTGCTGCCTGATCCCTTGATACGCGCCAGGGTGGACGAAACCCGGGCTCGGTTCTTGGGGGATAGTCTGGCTGACAGGTAGAAAGCAGTCCTTTCCAAGAAAGGACCGCAAACTTCGTCTTGTCAGGGTTTATCTAGATCGCGGCCAGTTGAGGGTACACCAGCCCCAGTATCGCCAGTGTTGCGCCGGCTACGCCCAGCAGCAGCCCGCCCCACACTAGCATTATCGATCCGGTGATCACCGAAGCCGTGGTCAACACGATGCCGAGCTGAAGCGCAGCGGCAGCGTTGTCGAACGATTCCAGCCGCAGATGGGCCGCATCGCGCTCGGCTTCCAACGCGCGGGCATGATCAGCGAGCGCGGTCTTGCCAGTTTTGGGGTCGTTCTCGAACCGCTCGATGTCGGCCGCGAACTTGGCCGCCACCTCGTCATGCGCGGTGGGCGACGTGGCCGGCAGCAGGGCCGCCATCTGCGCCAGCTCGCGCACCTCGTTGGCTCGTGTCGATTTGGCCTGGTACTCCGCCCAGACGTCGGCGGCTGCCACGGCACTCTCGGACATGCGCGTGTCGGCGTGTTGGGCGCCCTGCTCGCAGAACGCCAGGCCCGCGGCCAACACGGCAATCAGCAATGCGGTATGGCGCCGTCCGCCGTGGGCGGCCGCCTCGGCATGCTCGTGCGTCTCCATCGTCTCGCCCATCGGCGGTTCCTCCCATTCTATCCCGCCTGAGTGCGCGTTCAGGCCCAGTGTTAAAGGTCAGCCCGCCCCAGGCTCGTGTCTGGACGACAGACTATTTCCACTTCTGGCTGTTCCTGCCTGCGGGAAGTCGCCCAAATTGGCCATGATCGCCAGCGCTTCGGCGATTGCGATCCGCCCATCGTACAGCGCCCGGCCAACGATCACGCCCTCGATGCCAGGCGCCACGCCCTGCTGCCGCACGGCGTCGCGCAAGGCCTGCAGGTCGGCTGGGCTGCCCACGCCACCGCTGGCGATGACCGGAATGGCGACGCGGGCCGACAAGTCGACCGTCTGCTCGATGTTCAACCCGCCCAGCATGCCGTCGCGCGCGATATCGGTGTAGATGACGGCTGCCACGCCGGCATCTTCGAATCGTCGGGCCAGGTCCGGCGCGCGCAGGGTGGACGTGTCCGCCCAGCCTTCCGTCGCCACGAACCCGTCCCTGGCATCGATGCTCACCGCGATGCAGCCGGGGAAGCTGCGGCAGGCCTGATGGACCAGGATTGGATTCTTGACCGCGGCCGAACCCAAGATCACCCGGCCTACGCCGGCACCCAGCCAGTGCTCGATGCCGCCCATGTCGCGTATGCCGCCCCCGAGCTGCACCGGCACCCGGGCCACCGCCAGGATCGCCGCTACGCTGTCCTGATTGACCGGACGCCCGGCAAACGCACCGTTCAGATCCACGACGTGCAGCCACTGGCATCCCGCATCCTGGAACGCCGCCGCCTGGCGCGCCGGATTGTCGTCATAAACCGTGGCCTCGTCCATCTCGCCACGCTGCAGCCTTACACAGGCGCCATCCTTCAGGTCGATGGCCGGGTATAGGGTCAGCGTCATGCGGGCATGTCGCCGGCCGTCTTTCTCAGTGCCTTGGTGTAGAAATAACCCTTGATGGTCTGCCCCCGAACGCGTGCGTATTGCGGGTGCACGCCCCAGCGCTCGAAACCCAGGCTCTCGTACAGCGCGATCGCGGCCTCCTGCGTCTCGCGTACGTCCAGGTTCAGCACGCGATAATTCAGCGCCCGCGCGCGCTCCTCGATGCGCAGCATCATCAGCCGCGCCAGCCCGTTGCCGCGGGCGAACGGGGCCACGAAGCTGTGCATGACGCTGCCGGCGAAGGACTGCGCCTCGTTGTTGCGCGGCTGGCGCACCAGCTGCGCCGATCCGGTGATCATTCCATCGGCACGGCCCACGAACAACTCGCGCTCGGGCACCATCATCACGCCGCGGAAGTAGCGCTCCAGCGCGTGCTGGCCGGGCGGGTTGATCCAGCCGAACCCGCCGCCGTCCAGGATGGCGGCACTGGTGGCCTCGCAGAGTGCGGCCATGTCGTCGTCGGGCAGCTCGGTCACATGCTCCACCAGCAGGCCAGGCAACTGGGCCGGCGCTGTAGCCTTCATGGCGACCAGCGTAGGAAATTGACGAGGATCCGCAGCCCGACCTCCTGGCTCTTCTCGACGTGGAACTGCGTGCCGGCCCTGTGTCCACGGCCCACAAAAGCGGGCACAGCTCCCCCATAGTCGGTTGTCGCGAGCACGTCATCGTCGATGGCGCCCTGCAGCCCGTAGCTGTGAACGAAATACACGTGGTCGCCGGGCTCGATCCCGGCCAGCAGCGCGTGCGAGCCGGGCGCAAAGTCAAGCGCGTTCCAGCCCATGTGCGGCAGCCGCAGGCCAGGCGCGGGCAGCTGGGCGACCTCGCCGGCAATCCAGCCGAAGCCCGGCACGGCCCGGTGCTCCAACCCACGATCAGCCATCAGCTGCATGCCCACGCATATGCCCAGGAACGGTGCCGCCGATTCCTCGATCGCCGCGCGCAGGCCTGCAACGGCAGCCAGGCCGTGCGCACAACTGGCAAACGCGCCCTGGCCGGGCAGCACCACCCGATCTGCACGGGCGACGATGGCCGGTTCGGCAGTCACGTCGACCTGAACGGCCAACCCTGCACGCTCGGCGGCACAGACGAGCGCCCGGGCGGCCGAGGCGAGGTTGCCGCTGCCGCAATCAACCACCGCCACGCGCATCAACGGCCGGCCGTGGACGCAAGCAGGTCAGCCCGCTCCGTCAGGAGGCGGGCGAAGGCCTGGTCGTAATCGGGCGCTGCTACGACAGGGCCGGCGGCCAAGCCATGCAGCGCCAGGCTCCACCGGCGCAAATCCTGCGCGAACAGCCCCTGCAACACGGCCAGGCCCAGCAACGGCGCATCGGTTCCGGCGGCCCGCGTCAGGCCGAGCACCAGCAGAAAGGCGGCCAGGTTCAGCCCTGCCGCGATCCAGGCGCGGTGGGCGGCAAGGTAGAGAAAACCGAACCAGAACGCCGGCCAGCAAAAGCCTTCGCGCACCAGCACCGGCGGCGCGCCCGGCCGCAGATGGCTGGTGAACACCCTCATAGCGCACCCTTGGTCGATGGTATCGCCCCGTCATTGCGCAGATCGACCGCTACCGCCATGCGCAATGCCCGTGCCACCGCCTTGAAACAGGCCTCGGCCACATGGTGCGCGTTCGTGCCGGCCCGCCGTGTCACATGCAGCGAGATCAGCGCGTTGCCGGCCAGCGCGCGGAAGAACTCTTCCATCAGCTGGGTGTCCATGCTGCCTAGCATCGGCCGTTCGAATGCCACGTTCCAGGCCAGGTAGGCGCGGCCGGAAATATCGACCGCCGCTTCGGCCAGCGCCTCGTCCATCGGCAGCAGGCATTGGCCGAACCGGGTGATGCCGCGCTTGTCGCCCAGCGCCTGCCGCAGCGCACCACCCAGCACGATGCCCACGTCCTCGACCGTATGGTGGCTGTCGATGTGCAGGTCGCCGCGGGCCTCCACCTCCAGATCGAAGCCGCCGTGCCGGGCAAAGGCGGTAAGCATGTGATCGAAAAAGCCGACGCCGGTGGCGACCCGTGAAACACCCGCGCCATCCAGGTTCAGCGACAGCGTGATGTCCGTCTCGGCGGTTGTTCGAACTTGGCGAGAGATGCGGGGCATGTGCAAGATTTATGCCTTAAACTACTTGGGGAAGCGCGAAGTCCGAAGCGCCCTCGAGCGACTGGTAGAGTGGCCCGAAATCGGTGTTGACCGTCGCATCGAGCAGCGCCTGCAGCGAGGGCACGACGAAGTACAGTGCCTGGACGTCGTCGATCTTGTAGGGCGTGCGCATTACCCGCTGCAGGTCGAACGCCAGGCGATGCGGCCTGGTATCCTGCAGCGCATAGCGTGATTCGGTGGCCGACGAGACGATGCCGGCGCCGTAGATGCGCAGGCCCTCTCGCGTCTGCAACAGGCCGAACTCGACGGTGTACCAGTAGAGGCGGGCCAGGTTGTGCAGCCGGCCCAGCCCCAGCGCCCGCAAGCCGCCCTGGCCGTAGGCCTGCATGTAGTCGGCGAACACCGGATCCGTCAGCATCGGCACGTGGCCGAACACGTCGTGGAACACGTCCGGCTCCTGCAGGTAGTCGAGCTGGTCGGCGCCGCGGATGAAGCTGCCGGCCGGAAAACGCCGGTTTGCCAGGTGCTCGAAGAACACCGCATCGGGCACCAGCCCGGGCACGGCCACCACGCGCCACCCGGTCAGCCCGGCCAGCTTCTCAGACAGCACCGCGAAATCGGGGATGCCGGCGGCCAGGTCCAGCTTGGCGACACCGTCGAGGAACTCGGAGCAGGCCAGGCCGGGCAACATGGCCGTCTGCCGGTCATACAGCGTGCGCCATACCGCGTGCTGATCGTCACCGTAGGCATCCCAATCCTGTGGCACCGTGTAGTCTGCGGCAGTCTGCGGCATCGTTCCTCCCAGCTTCCAAAGGATAATTCGTCGCTTCGGCATGCGACCAGGCGACGGCGATGGCTTTGCGCATAACGCTCGGCAATGCCTCTGATTCCAGCGCCGCCTGATGCCGCAGGAAGCCGTCGGCGGTAACGACATCCGCCCGGGCTGCGAACACGCCCAGGTGCAGCTCGAAATGGCTGAAGACATGCCGTATGGCGCCGGCGCGCTGCCATGCGGCCGGGGCCGGGGCCGCCTGGATTGCCTCATCGTCCGTCCAGGGCTGGGGACGCCATGCCGTGCCGGGCAACTCGGTCATGCCGCCCAACAGACCGTTCGGCGGCCGACGGCAGAGCAGCACCCGGCCCTGTGCATCGGTCAGCCAGAACAGCGCCCCGTGGCGAACCGGGCGAACGGCTTTCCGGGCGCGGCGCGGCAGGGCTTCGGGCGCGCCGCCACGCCGGCCTGCGCAGGCCTGGGCCAGCGGACATATGCCGCAGGCTGGCCGCTGGGTGCAGATAGTTGCCCCGAGGTCGAACAGCGCCTGGGCGAAGTCGGACGCCCGCGCCCGCGCCGCTTCGTGGTCGCCGAACCGTGCGGCCGCAGCAGCAATCGCCGGCTTGGCCGCCGGCATCGGCGCATCGATCGCGTACAGGCGGGCGGCCACGCGCTCCACATTGCCGTCGACCGGCACCACCGGCGCGCCGAACGCGATGGCTGCGACAGCGCGTGCGGTGTAGGCGCCGATGCCCGGCAAGGTGAGCAACCCTTCCACCGTGTCTGGAAAGCGCCCGCCCTGGGCGGCCACCGCGCGGGCGCAGGCGTGAAGGTTGCGCGCGCGGGCGTAGTAGCCGAGCCCCGCCCAGGCCGACATGACCGCATCGGTCTCGGCCCTGGCCAGCGCCTGCACGCTGGGAAACAGCGCCAGGAAACGCTGGTAGTACGGCACGACCGCAGCAACCGTCGTCTGCTGCAGCATGATCTCGCTCAGCCACACGCGGTATGGGTCGGGCGTCTCGCCAGGCAGCGCGCGCCAGGGCATGGTGCGGCGGTGGCGGTCGTACCAGCGCAGCAGCTCTACGGGGTCGGGCGATGCGGGCGGCATGTGGGGTGGCATGGCGAAAGAAGCGGGTGCTGGCAAATCCGAAGCCTTGTTCGAGCGACGGGCCTATGTGGCGCGCGGCCTGGCCGAGCTGATACCCGGGCTGACGCGTGCCGCCTACAAGAAGCGCTCGCCGGCGGGCGCGCTGCTGATGTCGGAATGGGCATCCGTCGTAGGACCGCGCCTGGCGTTGGAGACCGAGCCGCGCCGGCTGTCGGGGACGCAACTGACCATCGCGTGTTCCGGGCCGATGGCGATAGAGCTGCAGCATGTGTCGGGTACGCTGATCGAGCGCATCAATACCCATGCCGGACGGCGTATCGTGGAGCGGCTGCGCTTCGTGCAGGACGGGGTGGGCGCTCCACGCA
>CAXUHU010000095.1:3787-12701 GCA_964250925.1 uncultured Acetobacteraceae bacterium | reverse complement strand
CATCCCCTCCGCCAAAGCACATCCTAACCAATTGTTATTGCTTGACATTTCACGACCTTAATAGCCGGCCTACGCCGTAGCCCAGATGTCCGTTTGAATACTTGGTGGGTGCCGGGTATGTCAGCGAGGGGTGCTGATTGCGGAACTGTGATGAAAGAGGACTGCTCACTTTGAGCCTGTTCCCTCCTGTTCTCGTCTCACGGTTCTGGTATGGCCGATCCTAACGACGAAGAGCTCCTGCCCACCAACCCCAACGTAGCCTGGCCGATTCCGCCACGTGCTGCTGTTTGACCGAAAGAAGCGCTTTCCCGCCGCGTAGGAGTACATGGCCGACATCACCGAGCGCATCTGCGGGAGGCGCTACGCGTGTCAGGGTTCGTGGTCATGAAGCGGTGAAGCAGCAGCCTAGGAACGACTGGCCGACTGGGCCCTGCGATGCCGGCTGGGGTGCAATCCAACCGCAAGCGCCCCTACTCCCATCTCGCAACCTTTTACAATTTACGGTTGATGGTGAGGCATAGACATTAAAGTTATAGGAAATTGAAAATCAGAATGGATTTCCAATGGCACGCCTTTTTGCTCTCGCGTTCACAGCATCATTCGTTGTGACTTCTGGGGCATTTGCCGCACCTTTTAAGCACATTGTAATAGTTATTCAGGAAAATCGAACTATAGACAATCTGTTCGGTAGTAACCCGACCTTTGAACCGGGCGTAGATGTTGCGACGTATGGAAAGAACTCGAAGGGTGAAAATGTCGCGCTGACTGCGGCCCCTCTGGCAGGGTGCTACGACCTGGATCACAGTCACAAGGCCTTCGAGATTGCTTTAACAAAGGGATTCGATCAAGAGGAAGTCATTGCACACAAGTGCACTGCGGCCAACTAACCCACAATTTAAGTATGCCGACAACAGCGACGGAACAATTCAGCCTTATTTTGACCTGGCACAACAGTATGGCTTCGCTAATAGGATGTTTCAGACAAACCAGGGTCCAAGTTTTGCGGCACATCAGTTCTTGTTTACTGGAACCTCCGCGCCCTCGGTGGACAGTCCGATATTCGCCGCCGAATTCCTCTCCCACTGACAAGCCCCGCGGGTTGCATTGCTCCATCTGGAGAAACAGTCAAAGTTATTGACGGAAATGGTTCAGAAAAATCAAACAAGCCAATCTACCCATGCTTTGAGCACCCAGCATTATCAGACCTTCTCAACGCTGTCAGCCCGCCCCTGGATTGGCGCTATTACGCCCCGATGGCAGGATCAATATGGACTGCTCCCGACGCTATCCAGCACATCTGCATGGCGCAAAACGTTAAAGGCCAGCTGCAATGCACAGGAAAAGACTGGACGGCTCATGTCGTGCCGGACCATCCTGGTCAGGTTCTGACCGACATTGCCAACTGCGCTCTTCCCGCCGTGACCTGGGTTAATCCTAAAGGTACTTTTTCAGATCATGCTGGCTTCAACAACGGCACTGGCCCGCAGTGGGTGGCATCGATTGTAAACGCAATTGGATCACAAAGCTGCAATGGTAAGAACTATTGGCAGGACACAGCCATTTTCATTACCTGGGATGACTGGGGTGGTTGGTTCGACCATGTCACTCCTTTCCAGATTACCAAGCCAATAAGCTGGGGTGCCGGCTACACTTATGGTTTCAGGGTGCCTCTATTGGTCGTTTCCGCTTTCACGCCGACATCTTATGTCAACAACGACATACTCGATTTCGGCAGCATACTGTATTTTGTCGAACAAAACTTCGGGTTAGGTTTCATCGGGCCTGGAACAGACGTTTACACGAAGTATGCGGACTACCAAGCGGCTGGCGGAGGTCGAGGCAATCTGTCGAGCTTTTTTACCCTGACGAGCCCAAAGTCGTTTACCCCCATCAAAACTAACAAAACCGCTCAAGAGTTCATCTCTCCACCCGCATCCGACGACCCACCTGACAACGATTAGCTCTTCATCTGCCGAGAGCGCGCCACCACTTCCTGGTTAAGCGCGTCCGCCCCCGTTCGACCGGTCCCCTCTCCGTGCAGTGGTGTCGTGGGCTAAATCCCGAAGGCGGTCTGGTCGAACTTGCGCAGTTGGATGGCCAGCGCGTCCCCGGCCCATGTCCAGGCTGAGATTGCCGAGCCTCGCAAGGCAGAGGCGGGCCCACCGTTCGAGGCGGCACCGGCGGTCCGCTTCGCCGGGTTCCCCGCCGCACCGCTGGCGCGCGCGTCGATTGATCGAAGCCGGCCGAACCGCTTTGGCTCCGTCATGGAACAATATCGCGGCCACCCCGTTCCTTGCCGGCAACAGGAGGAACCGACGATGCCGGCACCGGACAGCTTGAAAGAAGTGTACACCGACGAGATGAAGGACTTGTGGTCCGCCAATGATCAGATGACCCGTGTCGTGAAGACGATGGCAGGCAAGGCGCACGACGCCAAGCTGAAGGAGATGCTCGAGGAATCGGTCTCCGGCATCGAGAAGCACTCCGGCATGCTCAAGGATCTGCTCGAGGAGGCCGGCGGCGAAGTCGAGAAGGAGCACTGCAAGGGCATGGAAGGCCTGGTCAAGGAAGCCCTCAAGCACACGACAAAAGAGGCGCCGGAAAACGGCGAGTTGCTCGACGTCACGATCATCTCGCAATACCAGCGCATGAGCCATTACGGCTTGGCTGGGTTCGGGTCAGCCGCCGCCTACGCAGGCGCGCTCGGCATGAACGAGCATGTCGAGAAATTGAAGAGCATCGTCGCAGACATCTACAAGGGCGACAAATATGCCAGCAAGCTGGGCGAAAAGCTGGCCAAGGTCGCGCCCAAGGACGATTGAATGAGCCGGGGTGCGGCAGCATCCCTTTCTCAACCAGCCTAGTCCCTGAGCATGCGCGCCGGATTGTCCAGCCGGCATATGTGCGAGGTCGGGTCCCCATTCTCGTCCGGTCACCCCTGAGGACCCGGTCAGCCTTCGCCAGCGCCTCTCGTTACGTTGTCGGCGTGTCGATTATGGTCGTGTACGTCGTCCGCGGTGCCCGACTTCCGCGGCAACATCAAACCCTGTGTTAGGCCGACGCTACGACACACCGAATTGTGGCGCGGCTGAGGCGGACGCGATCATGCGCTAGTTCGGCTCTGCCTGTATCTTGAGGCGTGTAGCCATTCCTCGGCGAGTTTCGGCCATTCGGCTGTTATGGGTGCGGATGTCGGACGTATCCCGAACGCATGACCGCCTTCTGCATAGAGATGCATTCGACCGAAACACCGGCGTCGTTCAGCGCCAGCCCGTAAGCTAGGGAATGCCGGACATTGTCGGTGAGATCATTCATGGCGTGGATCAGGAGGGTCGGCGGCGCGTGCGGGCTGATTCCGACCCATGGCGACAGCTTCAGATCCGATCTTGCGCCGGTCTCGTTCCAGAGATGCTCCGGGTAGAGCAAGATTGCGAGGCCGGGACGCGACGATTCCCGATCGGCCTCGTCGACCGCCTGGTAGGTACGTTTCGTCGCATTGCTGACCGCGGCGGCAAGCTGGCCGCCTGCGGAGAAGCCGAGAACGCCGAGCTTTTGGGGATCAATGCTATGTCGGAACAGGCAGGGACGGAGTTCGCACCAAACGACGGCGCAGTGCTGCGTTCGCCGGGTCTCCGACGCCGCGGGCGATGCCGGCGGCGATACCGGTGGACGCTGTCAGAAACACCAGCAACCACGGAACCTGCCAACCCCATCCCAATCCGCCACCTGGTACGACGTCGCGCATGACGCCGAGCACGATGATGTGGAACAGGTAGAGTTCGTAGCTATGACGGCCGAGCCAACGCACGCTTTGTCCGATAGCTAGCCGGCTGGACGTGGCGGCCGGCCTGGCGACACTGCCGATGATGATCGCCGCCGTGGACACGGCAATGACGGTGAAGCTGAACATCTTATGGGACCCGCCGAAGCCACGCAGCCAGAAGGCGATGAGCACCATCCAGCCAACGACTTCCATGGCAAGCGCCAGTCGCCGCGAAGGCAGCCACCGACGTGCCAGCATGGACGCCAGGCATCCGATGGCTATGGCGTCGAAACATGCGAGGTTGGCGTAAAGGTAGAAGATGTCATTGTCCGCATGGACCGCCCGGTAGAACGGTGCAATAGCAATGAACAGGATGCACGGAATGGCGATGAGCCAGTCGCGTCGCAGCACAAGACAGACGATCGGGAACGCGAGGTAGAACACCTCCTCGACCGACAGCGACCAGTACACGTTCATGGCGTAATCGAAATATCCCAGATGCTGCATCAGGATGTTGTGGAAGAAGCCCAGCACCGAAGCGGCCCCGAGCAGGAGATTGGCCACCGGATCAGGGCCATCAGCTGCGAAAGACGCCACCGCGCACAGGCCGAGAATCACGATCACCGTGACGGCCAGGACGAGGCACGGGGCGATCCTTGCAAACCGCCGGACGTAGAAGGCGCGGAGCCGGATGTTGCCGAGACCGCCTGACCGCTCCGCGGCGTTTGTGGCGATCAGGAACCCGGAGACGACAAAAAACATCGTGACCGCGAAATTACCCCAGCCGAGGAGCGACCAGGCCCAAAACGGACCGATGAGGCTCACCAGCGGACCACGGTCCCAGATCGCGTAAGTCTCACCGAAATGGAGCAGCAGCACCATCAGGATGGCAAAGCCTCGAAGCAGATCGATCCCGGCATTCCGCCCATCCCGGCTCCCTTGGCGTGGAAACATCCCGACGTTGCTCCGCGGTTCAGGCCCAGGATGGTGACCGGCAAGGCCGTCAGCGGCAACTACGCTTGGGTCCACCCGATGGTATCGTCGTGATGACTCGATCAGGACCAGTTACATCCGCTCCATGACGAACGGTGCAGCAGCCATGCCAAGTCACTGTGCCGGTAGCCAGAATGAGCTTAGTCCATCGGCGTGGCGGCCCGGACGTCCCCTATCCAACATCTTGCTCCAAGCCGAGGTTCCGCTTGCGGCCAACCCCGGCCATCATCGACGTCGGGCAACCGCCTAGAACCGCCCCACAACTCGCGTCACCGTGGTAGGCGTCCAGGCGCATCGTCGCCGTGGTGTCGGAACACCCGACGCCGTCAGTCGGCCTGCCGCGCCAGGATCGAGGCGAACCTCGCCTCGCCTCTTATCGGGTCCAGCATCGGATCGATTGCGGCCTCGGCCATGCCGGGATCGCCCAGCCGCGCCGCCGTCGCCAGCCAGTCCAGCGCCTCGGCTGTGCGCCCCCACTGGGCGTAGATCTCGGCATAGCTGAAAGCGCCGGCGTCGCCCTGGTCCGTCCGCAAGCGGGCGAGGTCCGCCCCAGCCTCGGCGGGGCGGCCCAGCGCGTGGTCGGCAATGGCCAAGACCTCCTTCTCCTCCAAGGTCGCCGCCGGCTGGCACAGGGTCCTGGCAGCCCCTGCATGGCCCTGCATCAGCAGCACGCCGCCCAGCAGGCCGGCATATGAGGGGCTCAGGCCGTTTCCCACGGCGGCGGCGTGGCGCAACGCTTCCGCGGCCTCGTCGTATCGGCGCGCCATGAACAGGATGCGGCCGAATTGGCCCCAAGCATTGATCGACAGCGGATCGATCTGCGTGCCGCGCCGGCCGGCTTCGATCGCGCTGTCGAGGTGGCCCACGGCCAGTTCGATGTTGGCGTCGTTGCCTTCGATGGCGGCGCTGCCTGGCGCCAGCGCCAGCGCCAACGCTATCTCCCGCACCGCTGCCGCGTGGTCCAGCAGGCCATAATTCAGCACCCAGGCGCGCGAGGAATGGGCCTGCCCCCAGCCTGGCGCCAGGGCCACGGCACGGTCTGCCGCCGTCAGCGCGTCCTTGAACATGCTGTGCTGCACAGCCGAACTGCTTACCGCTCCCAGCATCGCGATGTTGGCCAGTGCCCTCGACCGACCGTTATGCGCGCGCGCGAAATTCGGGTCGAGCGCTACGGCGCGGTCGAAATCGGCGAGCGCCGCACGGTGGTCGGCCTCGCCGCGCGCGGTGTGCTCCAGCGCCGTGCCGCGCAGGTAGAAATCGTAGGCGGCCGAATTTGTGGTGCCGCCCAGCGTCAGCTTTGCCGGCCCGTCCCCGAGCAGCCTGACCTGCAGCGACGTCACCACCGCCTGTGCGATCTGGGTCTGCACGCCGACGATGTCGCCCCCGTCGCGATCATAGGTCTTGGACCACAGGTTGAAGCCGCTCATCGCGTCGGTGAGCTGCGCGGTCACGACGACCTGCTTGCCGGCGCGCCGGATGCTGCCCGCCCGCACGGCGCCGCCGTTGAGCGCGCGGCCGATCTGGCCCACGGTCGCATGGCCGCCGCGAAAGGAGAACGAGGAGGTACGCCCGGCGACCTCGACGGCGTCGATCCGGGTCAGCGCGTCGATCAGCTGCTCGGACAACCCGTCGGAGACGTAAGCCTGGTTGGGGTCGCCGCTCAGATTGTCGAAGGCGAGCACCGCGACGGAGTGCGGCGGGGGCGCGAAGGGCGTCTCGTGGGGCTGTCCGGTGACGGGGGGTGCCGTCCGCCCAACCCAGACGGCCAGGCTGATCCCGGCAGCCAGCAACGACAGCAGTGCCACCCCGAGGGGAAGACGGCTGGCCCAGCGCGACGTGGGCTGGGGTGAGGGCGGAGCCCACTCGCCCGTTACCTTGGCACGCGGCAGGATCTCCAGCGTCACCGGTTCGGCAAAGCGGAAACCCCGGCCCGGCACGGTCATGATGCTCTGCTCTGTGCTCCCGCCGACCTTGAGCGCCCGGCGAAGCTCGAAGATCGCCTGGCCGACGTTGTTGTCTTCCACGGTCCGGCCGGCCCACACGGTGTGCAGCAGCTCGTCGCGGTTCACCACCCGGCCGTGATTGGTCACGAGGCAGAGCAGGACGTCGAACAGGCGGTCGGCCAGCTTGATGCGGGTGCCGTTGTGGGACAGGGCCCGTCGTGCGGGGTCGAGGGTGAACCCTCCCCAACGGAAACATCCCTGCTCCCGGGGAAAGACGTCCATGTGAAAGCCACTCCATCCAACGCGGGCCGCCGGGCGCTTCATTAACACGACCGCCTTCCGGCTCGCCAATGGCGATTACGGTGGCAGGCCGGCTCGGGCCGTGACGCCGTCGCGCACTGACCTGCTGGCGAGCTTACGCTTGAAAACAAACGTTTTTATTTCGTTTGAAATTTTTTTATTTGCCGGACCGCCGGCCTGCCGCGCTCCCTGCGGCGTCAACGACCAGGAGCCGGCACATGCATGTGATCGCACAATCCACGAGAGTCTTGCGGCCGCCATACGGGTGGGTTGGCGCCGTTGGGCGATCTACCACAGTCCGGCGCATGTTGCTGCTCGCGCTACTCGCCCTCCTGGCCGGCGCCCAGCTTGCAGTGGCCACGACCTCTGCCCCGCTCTGTGGCGCGCTGGAGGATGTTCCATGCGGTCCGTAACGCGCAAGTCGCTGGCCCTGGCCATGATCGTGGCGTCGGGCGGCATGGCGCAGGCCGACAGCCTCAAGGTTCTGCATCGCTTCGCCGATACCGGCACCTCGGCCAGCCACTACGCGCTCGGCGCCAATCCCGACGCCGAGTTGCTGCAGGCATCGGACGGCAATTTCTACGGTACGACGTTCTCTGGTGGCAGCTATCTCTGCCCGAACGGCTCTGCCGGCATGAGCGGTTGCGGGACCATTTTCCGCATGACCCCGCAGGGTGAGGTGACCACGCTCTACTCCTTCCCGTACGACACCGAAACCGGCACCGCCCCGAACGGCGCCTTTCCGACCGCGGGGCTGATCCAGGCGGCCGATGGCTACCTGTACGGGGTGGCCCAGGATGGCGGCGTCGCGCGCTGCAACGGCGTGCTCGGATGCGGCACGCTGTTCCGTATCTCGACTTCGGGCGTCTTCAAGTTGCTGCATCAGTTTTGCAGCGGGGATGGGTGCCAGAACCCGTCCGAAGGCGGCCGGCCGATGGCGCATCTCGTGCAGACGGCCAATCGCGCCTTGTGCGGCACGACCGCCGAGGGCGGCTACGAGAACGAGGGAACGGTGTTCTGCGCCTCAACCGACGGCGGCATCGACACGCGCTACGTGTTCCAATACGAAAATGGAACGGACGGCTACAATCCCATCGGCGCCCTGCTCGTCGGGCCGGACGGCCGCATGCTCTATGGTATGACGGAGCAGGGCGGCGTGAATGGGGGCGGCGCCGGCGGCGGTACCGTGTTCGCGTTGCGGGGGACCCATTTGACCGTCTTGCACGCCTTCGACGACTCGAGGAGCTCCACGCCCGGCACGTATTACTATCCTGTGGGCGCCCCGATCTTCGGCGCGGACGGTAACCTCTATGGCGTTCTCAATTCTGGCGGCTCCGGCGGCGGCATCTTCTCAATGAACACTGACGGGACAGGCTTCGCCGCGCAAAACGTGTTCACCCAGGCGAGCAACGTCCCGAGCAACCCGGCGGCGGGGTTGGTCCTGGCCAGGAACGGACTGATGTACGGCACGACCCAGTTCGGTTCGATCGAGAAAGGCTCTGGCCAAGACAACGGCGTCGTTTACAGCTACAATCCCGTCGACGGAGCGTTCAGGGCCTTGGTTGATTTCACCGCGCCGACAGGTGATTTCCCGCGCGCCGCCCTGATCGAGGGCGCCGACAAATACCTCTACACCACCACGCCGGCGGATGGCGGCAGCAACAAGCGTGGCCAAGACCAGGGGACGGCCCTGCGCCTGTCGCCTGCGCTCAAGCAGTGATGACGGAAGCGAACGTCCGACGTTTGCGATTCGGCGACCAGGACAGCAACCTGGACAACGGTTTGGACTGGTTCAGCGCGACGACCGGCATCAGCGGCACCGTTCCAGGCTCGACCGACACCGCCATCATCGAATACGGCCAGTCGCTCACCGGCACGCTGGACGTCGCAACCCTGGTGTTGTCGCAAGGCGGCG
>CAXUHU010000095.1:0-3687 GCA_964250925.1 uncultured Acetobacteraceae bacterium | reverse complement strand
CAGTCGCTCACCGGCACGCTGGACGTCGCAACCCTGGTGTTGTCGCAAGGCGGCGATGGTCCATTGCTGTCGTTGACGGGAGCGAGCACCCGGGTCACGGCGTCAACGACGGTCGTTGCGGACCAGGTCGGCGAGTAACACGGTGATGACGGTCAGGGTGCGCCGCGGTTTGCCTCCCACAAGCTGAACAACGTGGACACGGCCGCGCCGATGGCGGTTTCTGTCACGCCGTCGCGGCTCTGGACGGACATGCCGACCAGCAATGCTTCTACCAGTGTCGCAAGGCCCTCGGCGTCAGTGCCCGGGCGCAGCTCGCCCGACCGGGTCGCCTGGGCGACGCGCCGCCGTATCCCGTCGCGTGTGCGTCCGCGCTCCTTGGCCACCAGGGCCTGGAGATGGACGTTGTCCGGCGACATGTTGGCGGCCGACAGCACCACCATGCATCCGCCCGGAAGCCCCGCTTGAGTCTGCATCTGAGCGGAACGGCGAAGCATCGCTTCCAGCGCCTCGCGAGGCGCCAGGGCGTCGTCGTGCAAGGGCGCCACAACCATCCCGTATGTGCCGAGGTAGCGTTCCAGCGCCTCTCGGAACAGTCGCTCCTTCGAGCCGAACGCCCCGTAGAAGCTGGCCGCCGACAGCCCGCCCATCGCACGCTTGAGCTGGTCGAGCGATGTCGATTCGTAACCTTGGCGCCAGAACAGCCGCATGGCGGCGTCAAGCGCGTGATCCCGGCCGAACTCCCTCGGCCGTCCGGTGCGGGGCATCTATGGTCTCCGTCCATATTATGGACCAAATGTTCTGGAAGTCGTTGACACGGGTGCTGCCTCGCCTATTTAAAGATCGATCAGTTCGAAAGTAAGGGCTTGATCCGTTCGACCAGGCAGGGAGAGCAGCATGACGATGACGGCGAAGGACGTCGTGCGGACACTTCTGGACGATCCCACCAACCCCGCCGTGGTACGACGGCTGGTCGCGCCGGATGCGACCTACGTGTCGCTCAACTTCGACAACCCGGAGCTGCGGCAGATCATGCCCTGGGCCGGCACCCACACCGGCGTCGGCGCGGTGCTCGACACCTACACTCGGGTGAACCGTTTCTGGCGTAACGAGGCATTCGACATCGACGAGCTGTTCGGCGAGGGCGGGTCGGTGGCGGTGTTCGGCCGCTTCACCTACCGTTCCGTCACCCTGGGCAAGGCGGTCACCTCGCCGTTTGCCATCCTGGCCAAGGTAGTGGAGGGCCAGGTCACCTTCATGCAGTTTCTGGAAGACACGTTCGGCACCGCGGCCACCTTCCGCACCGGCGGCACCGCGACCTACCGAAGCGACCCGGACGGCGGCGAGGTGGCGCTGTGAGCGTGACCGGCCATGCCTCACCGCTCGACGTGGTCCGGCGGTTCCATGCGGCCGAGGATGCCTTCATGAATGCTGGTGGCGCCGGCGAGGGCGCCAGCTTTTCCGGCATCGCTGCCACGCTCGATCCGGACGTCGTGCTGCACCAGTCACCCGACCTGCCCTGGGGCGGCACGTTCCGCGGACATGCCGGGTACGAGAACTGGGCACGGCAGATGAGTCGGGCGTTCGACACGCTGGCCGTCAAGGACGCCTGCAGCTTCGCCGATGGTGACACGGTGGTGATCACGTGCCGCCTCGTCACCCGCTCGCGCGTGACGGGTGAGACGCTCGATCTGCCGATGGTGCAGGTGGTGCGCGTGCGCGGCGACCGCATCATCGCGTTCCAGCCGTTCTATTGGAACGTGCCGGCCTACCGTGACGCCGTCCGGAGCGCGACGTGATCCATCGCGACGCGGCTGGCCAGACGCGCGGCCGTTCTGGGCCGATGCGGAGACGCGGACCGTACGGCGCGGCCGTTTCCGGATCGCCGACGAGCGTGTCGAGAGCGAGGGCAACGCCTTTCAGCGCGGCCCGATGTCGCCGCGTGGGAGGCGCCGGAAACGGTGACCCGCCCCTACCCGGTCGTGCCGGCATGGCCTGATCACCGCCCGCCACGCCGACGCGGCGCTGCGGTCGGTGCCGGCCTGGCTCGACCGCCATGCCAGCCGCCGGCGATGCGGCGCTACGCACATGAACGACACGAACACCAAGGAGAGCAAGTGATGGACGTAGGCTTCATCGGATTGGGCGCGATGGGTAGCGCAATGGCGGCTAACCTGGCCAAGGCCGGGAACACCGTCCGTGCCTGGAACCGCTCCGCAGACGCCGGCACGGCAGTGGACGGCGTGACCGCCGTGACCTCGCCGGACGAGGCGTTCCAGGCGGAGGCGGTGTTCACCATGTTGTCCGATGACCCGGCGATCCGCTCGGTGCTGCTGGAGCCGGGCGTGCTGGGCAGGGCCAGGACGGGCCTGGTGCACGTCGTCACCTCCACGATCTCGGTCGCCTTCGCGGGCGAGCTCGCGGCGGCGCATGCCGCGGCGGGGGTCGGTTACGTCTCTGCACCCGTGCTCGGGCGCCCGGACGTGGCCAAGGACGGGCAGCTCAACATCCTGGCCGCTGGCCGGCCGGAGGCGGTGGCCGCCGTGCGTCCCCTGCTCGACGCGCTAGGCAAGAAGGTGTGGGACATGGGCGAGATACCGGCGCGCGCCAACGCCGCCAAGATCGCCGCCAACATGATGATCACCATGGCGATCGAGGCGATGGCGGAGGCTGTCGTGCTGACCGAAGCCAATGGGCTGCCGCGCGCGGACTTCTTCGATCTGGTTCTCGGCACGCTGTTCAGCGGCCGCTCCTACGAGAGCTACAGCGCCAAGATTGCCAAGGACGACTACGAGCCGGGCTTCAAGGCCCATCTGGGGCTCAAGGATCTGCGGCTGGCCACCGACGCGGCTGGCGCAGCCGGGCGGCGCCTGCCGATGCTGGACGCGGTGCGGACCCGCCTGGGCGAAGCGGTGGATGCTGGGCTGGGCGACAAGGACTGGTCGGTCATGGCCGGCTACACGCTCAACCACGCGACCTGACGCACGCTGCCGCCATCGGTCCCCCGCAGGGGTGGGGACTCCCTTCCAGCCGAACAGGAGACGCCACACGAGATGGTCACCATGTATGTCACCTACGCTGGCGGCGTCGGTACCAGGTTCGACCGCGACTACTGGATCAACGTCCACCTCCCATTGGTGCGGCAGGCTTGGGGACCGTACGGCCTGATCAACGTGGCGGGATTCTTTCCTTCGGGCGGTAATGACGGGGACCTGATTGCCATTTGCCCGTGCGTGTTCCGCGACGAGGCGGCGATGGACGCGGCGCTCGCCTGCCCCGATACCAAGCGCGTGATGGCCGACGTCACGCACGTGACGGACGTCCAGCCAACGCGCAGCCGCGCCGTCCCGCTTTGAGTGACACGGTCTTGGGAAAAGCGCTCGCCGCGGCCTTGCCATGTCTTCAAGTCCGAACCTTTCAAATTCACTTGCCTGCGACGAGCTGGCGCAGATGGGCCAAAAGCTGCCTGGTCGTTCATGGCAGGCCCAGCTGCGAAAGCGGCACTCGTACGGACTTCTGCACCGCCAGGCCATTGAGTGGTGTTGCCCGCTCCGGTCCGCCGCTTTTAGGTGTCAACCATGACCAGCCCGCTTACCTTCGCCGTCGGCCACTCGATCGTGCATCGCATCGTGGAAGCTACTGGCCCAACGATTGGCGTGCGGCAGATGCTGCCGGGCTTGAGCGAGGAAA
>CAXUHU010000094.1:1716-12974 GCA_964250925.1 uncultured Acetobacteraceae bacterium | reverse complement strand
CTGGATGGCCGGGTCGGGCCCGGCCAGGACAGACGCGTTACGCGATGAGCACCCCCAAGGATACCCGCAGCGAAGACTTCAAGCGTGCCACGGCCGGCGCCCTAAGGGCCATGGCGCAGGCAACCGACGTGCAGGTCGCCTTCCAGCCGGGCCCCACCGGGCTCACCGGCAAACGCGCCCGGCTGCCGGTGCCGTCCCGGGCGTTGCCGCCTGCCGAGATGGCCCGGCTGCGCGGTGCGGCCGACAGCGCCGCCCTGCGGCTGCGCCATCACGACGATGGCGTGCACGCCGCCCGCAGCCCCGCCGAGCGCGATGCGCGGTCCATCTACGACGCGCTGGAGCAGGCACGCGTCGAAATCGTCGGCGGCCAGCACATGGCCGGCGTGGCCGCCAACCTGCGCGTCCGATTGACCGAAGCCGTGGAGGCCGACGGCCTGGACCGGATGACACGGCGCGACCAGCTCTCGGCCGCGTCCGCATTGGCCCTGCTGGCGAGGGAGCACATGTCCGGCGAGGCTTCGCCCCAGGCCGCTGCCGGCGTGCTCGATCTTTGGCGCACCACCTTGGGCGAACCGGCCGAGCTGGCCTTCGCCGAACTGGCTGCGGCCCAGCACGACCAGAACGCCTTTGCCAGAGCCTCCCGCAAGCTGCTCGCTGTCCTCGATCTTGCCGAGGCCGAGAGCGAGGCGGAGCAGGAGGAGAGCGAGGAGCAGAAGGAGGAGTCGGGCGAGCAAAGCGGCGCCCAGGACAACAGCACCGAGAACGAAGGGCAGCAGCAATCGGAGAACGAGGGCATGCTGGCCGCCTCGCCGGACGAGATGGCGGGTGAACAGGCCCCTGACCAGGCCGGAGAGGCCGAGCAGGACGAAGCGGTCGGCTCCGAAGGCGAGGACCGCCCCGCCGGCCCGCAGCCACGCCGCGAACGGCCCGATGAGGACCCGGAAAGCCAGTATCGCGCCTACACCCGCGCCTTCGACGAGGAGGTCGGCGCCGAAGATCTGTGCGATGCCGACGAGCTGACGCGCTTGCGGCAGCAGCTCGACCAGCAATTGCAGCACCTTCAGGGTGTCGTCTCCCGCCTGGCCAACCGCTTGCAGCGCCGGCTGATGGCACAGCAGACGCGGGCCTGGGAGTTCGACCTGGAGGAGGGCATGCTGGATGCCGGCCGGCTGGCCAGGGTGGTGGTGAACCCGATGCAGTCGCTGAGCTACAAGCACGAGCGCGACACCGCGTTCCGCGACACGGTGGTGACGCTGCTGATCGACAATTCGGGCAGCATGCGCGGCCGCCCGATCACCGTGGCCGCCATGTGCGGCGACATCCTGGCCCGGACTCTCGAGCGCTGCGCCGTCAAGACCGAGGTGCTGGGCTTCACCACCCGCGCCTGGAAGGGCGGCATGAGCCGCGATCGCTGGGTGCAGGACGGCAAGCCCCGCAACCCGGGCCGGCTGAACGACCTGCGCCACATCATCTACAAGTCGGCCGATTCCCCATGGCGCCGAGCCAGGAAGAACCTCGGCCTGATGCTGCGCGAAGGCTTGCTCAAGGAGAACATCGACGGCGAGGCCCTGCTCTGGGCGTATCGCCGCCTAATGGCCCGGCCCGAGCATCGCCGCATCCTGATGGTGATCAGCGACGGCGCGCCCGTGGACGACAGCACGCTGTCGATCAACCCGGGCAACTTCCTGGAACGCCACCTGCGCGAGGTGATTCGCGAGATCGAAGGCCGCGACGTGGTCGAACTGATCGCCATCGGCATCGGCCACGACGTGACGCGCTATTACCGCCGGGCGGTGACCATCGTGGATGCGGAGGAGTTGGGCGGCACGATGATGAAGAAACTGTCGGAGCTGTTCGACGAGGATGCCGCGGAGGCGTGGATCAGGGCGACGCTCGAGCGATCGGCGATCATCGCCTAGAACGCTTTCAAGCTCACCGTAAGCGACTGTCTGGGGGTTTGGGGTTTCGAACCCCGACGAAGTCCAGGGGCAGAGCCCCTGGCCATCCGCACCCGGTTCGATCAGCTCGCGACGAGGCGACCGGCCGCCGGACCGCACTGGGAAGGTTCCCCAGCCTGTTTCGGAACGCAGGCCATCGGCAGCACGAGACGCACACGCGTTCCCACCTGCTCGGTCGATTCGACGACCAGCTTGCCGCCATGAGCCGCCATCAGGCTACGCGCCAGGGTCAGCCGCAAGCCGATGCCGCGGCTTTCTTCCCGAGCGGGGCCGCTCTGCGCTATCGGGAGACCGATGCCCTCGTCCTGGACGGTAATCGAGAAGCCGTCCGATGCCGGCTCGGCCGACAGCTCGATCCAGTCGCCGTCGCGCGTGCTGGCGGCCGCGTTGGTGAGCACATGCACCAGAACCTGGTTCAGAGCCCGCCGGTCAGCCAGCAGCCGCGTATGCTCGAAAGCCTCGTCGATACGCCAAGCCCGCCGGCTGGGGCCGAGTTGGGCCGCCACCTGCGACACCGCGAACCTCAGAGTCGGCATCAGCGGCACGTCTTCCAGCGCCAGGTACCGCGGCGCGTCCGGCGCCTCAACCTGCTGGGCCAGGTCCTCGGACATGTCGAGCAGACGGCGGGCCAGCCCGGTCAGGGCGGAATCGCACGGCCGCATGGTTTCGGCATGGCCGCACAAGGTGAGTGCCAGGTTGCGCTGGTCGCTGGCCGACAGCCGCAAAAGCCGCAGCGTGGCCTGATGCGTGTTGAGCGCGGCCTGTGCCGCCGCTTGCGCCCGGCCGGCGCACGCGCGCGCGCGCTGCCACGCGGCGGCTGCGCCCGCCGCCAGGCAAAGCAACAGTATCGAACAGCCGAACGGTCCCATGAGCGGCATAGAACCACTCCGGGGCTAACATCCGGTTAATCGGCGGCCGGCGAACCCGGCGAGGGTTGGCTAGACGGCAGCCGGCTGGCGCTTGGCGGCAGCGCGGGCAATGCGTCGCTTGATCGCCTGCGCCTCTTCGGGCAAGTCGCGGTTCGGCGTGCCGAGCAGGAACGAGTCGAGCCCGCCATTATGCTCGATGGTCCGCAAAGCCCGCGTGCTCACCCGCACGCGGACCTGAGTGCCCAGCGCGTCGGACAGCAGGGACGTCTCCTGCAGGTTGGGCAGGTAGCGGCGGCGGGTCTTGTTGTTGGCGTGGCTGACGTTGTTACCGCTCAGCACACCCTTGCCCGTCATCTGGCAGCGGCGCGACATCGTTGGTCCCCGACTCAAAACGCAAAGCGGCGGAGCCAGGCCCCGCCGGAAACGCCGTGTATGGGCAACCCCACTGCCCTAGTCAAGCTGGCCGCCGGCCGGCGGCGGGGACGTCAGCTTTCCCAGAACTGCTCGGCCAGCTCCGATTTGAACGACATGCGCACCGCGTCCGCATCGATCTCCTCGACCAGCGAGACCGGGACGAAATGGTGCTGCCCGCCCGATCCCCGGTCGGTCTTGGTCAGCTTGATACGCTCGCCCTCGATCTTGTCGACGGTGCCGATATGGCCGCCATCGGCGCCGATGACCTCCATGTGCTCACGTATCTGGCTCGTATCGATCATCGGCCCGTCTCCCTGCCCTGTCGCGACAGAACACAAGGCGGCCCGCATGGATGCCTGACGCGCCGAAAGAAAATCACGCGGCGTGGCTTGCATCCGGCAGGGCGGGCTCCGGCTCGAAAACCGGCAGCGCGGCCGCTTCGTCCAGCTCCTGACGGGTCGGCTCGGTGCCGCGCTCGTAGCACGCCATGACGTGGGCCGCAGGCCCGTCCATGCGGATACGGCCATGATCCATCCAGATCACCCGGGTGCACCAATCCAGGATCGCGCCCGACATGTGCGAGGACAGCACCAATATCTCGGCCCCGCGCACCACGCTTTCCAGCCGCGCGCGCGCCTTGGCGACGAAGCTGGCGTCGCCCGCCAGGAACCATTCGTCCATCAGCAGCACCTCGGGCCGGATGGCGGTGGCCAGCGCGAAGCCGAGCCGGATCACCATGCCCGAACTGTAGAAGCGCACCGGCAGGTCGAGGAACTCGCCCAGTTCGGCAAACGCCTGCACGTCCTGCTCCAGCAGACGGATCTGCGGCGCGGTGAAGCCGTTATACAAGCCGCGCAGCATGATGTTCTCGCGTCCGGTCAGGTCGCCGGTCATGCCGAGCATCGGGTCGAGCAGCGCGTTCAGGCTGCCATCCACGCGCACCCGGCCCACCACCGGCTCGTAGATGCCGGCGATCGTCCGCAACAGGGTGGTCTTGCCCGCCCCGTTGGTTCCCACCAGGCCGAGACGGTCGCCGGTGCGAAGCTCGAAATCGATGTCGCGCAGCGCCTGCACCACCACGCGCTGCCGCTTGTCTTCCCCCAGGCGGCCGGATGCCACGGCGAACATCGTCTTCTTCAGGCTGCGTGCGCTGCCGTGATACAGCGGAAAATCCAACGAAACGTTGTCGATCCGGATGCGTGCCACGAGACCCGCCTACATCCAGTAGGCGACGCGCGTGCGCACGCGCGTGAAGAAGAACCATGCGAGCGTGCAGAAGGCCAAGCTGTAGCCGGACGCGAGCGCCCATACCTGCAGGGAGGGAACCTGGCCCAGCATCGGCGCGCGAACCACCTCGAGCAGCGCGTCGAACGGGTTGTAGGGCAGCCACCAGCCCCGCGGGCCGAGCTGATCCGGCCGCCACACCACGGGCGTGATGAAAAAGGCGATCTGCATCACGCTTCCCACGATGGGGGGCACGTCGCGAAACCGGGCGCACACGGCACCCAGCATCATACAGGCCGCAAAAGCGTCCAGCACCCACAGCACCAGCCCGGGCAGACTCGCGGCCGCCCCAAAACCCGGCCAAATACGAAAGATGGCGAACACCGCGAGGATCACCGGCACGTTATGCAGGAACGACAGGCCGTTGCGGACCACCACGCGCATGGCATGCACGAAGAACGGCATGCGCATCGAGCGTATCGTGCCCTCCGCCTGGGTGAAGGTGGTGCACGCCTCCACCACCATGCCGCCCATGGAGTTCCACAGCACCAGCGACAGCGCCAGGAACGGGAGGTAGGTGCTGAGATCCATGTGGAACAGCACGCTATACAAGCCGCCCATGGCAGCTACCATCACGGCGGTGGAGATGGTCAGCCAGAACGGCCCGAGCAGGGAACCGCGGTATTTCAGCTTGATGTCGAGCCAGCCCAGCGTCAACGCCAGCCGCCACAACCGCGCACCCTTGGCCAGGTCAGCCCATACCAGGCCATGCCGTTGGGCGCGCGTGGTCTGCGAACTGAGGTCCAGCGTGGCCGCAGCCAAGCGGGGCAGCATATGGTCGGAGATCGCGTCCATGACGGGCCGCGGGTACTCCATTCGACCTTGGGCCGCAACCGCGGGGAGCGGCAAGGCCAGGGGGCTTTGCCTGCTTGCCGCGCTGCTCCTCGGGGGGGCGCACGCGTCAGAGCACCGGGGCGGGGTGCTGCGGCTGGGCTCCTACCAGGCCGCCGGCACGATCGATCCGATGATCAGCTACGTCACCGACGTCTGGCAGGTGTCCTCCGTGACGCAGGACGGGTTGCTGGCGTTCCGCAAGGCGGAGGGTGCGGCGGGGCTGGGTCTGGTGCCCGATCTCGCCGAAGCGATGCCGGCCGTCACCGACGGCGGCCGGACATACCTGTTCCACCTGCGGCGCGGCGTCCGCTTCTCGGATGGCCGCACGGTCGGGGTGGCCGACGTGGTCGCCTCGTTCCGGCGCATGTTCCGCGTCTCGGGCCCCAACGTCGGCAGCTGGTATGCCGTGATCGCCGGGGCGGATGCCTGCCTGCGCCGGCCGGCGACCTGCATGCTGGACGGCGGCATCGACGGCGACCAAGCCGCACGGACCATCACCATCCACCTGACGCGGCCGGACGCCGAGTTCGCCCAGAAGATCGCGCTGCCGTTCGCTAGCATCCTGCCCGCCGACACGCCAGCCCGTGACCTGGGAACCGATCCTCCCCAGGCCACGGGTCCTTACCGGATCGTCGAGTACAACCCGGTGCGCGCGATGGTGCTCGTCCGCAATCCTTACTTCCGGGAATGGAGCGCCGCGGCACAGCCCGACGGCTTCGCCGACCGGATCGAGTTCCGCTACGGCCTGCAGGCCGAGAGCGAGGTGAGCGCCATCGAGAACGGCGCGCTGGACTGGATGGCGGACCCGGTGCCGCTGGACCGCCTGGCCGAAATCGGCAGCCGGCATGCGGCCCTGGCGCATATCCATCCCATGCTCGCCTACTACTACGTCATGATGAACAACCATTTGCGCCCGTTCGACGACCAGCGTGCCCGGCAGGCTTTCGCGCTGGCGGTCAACCGGCGTGTGGCCGTGAACCTGTACGGCGGCCCGGCCCTGGGCACGCCTTTGTGCCAGCTTCTGCCGGCCGGCTTGCCTGGGCATGCCGATTACTGCCCGTTCACCGCAAATCCCGGCGCACGCTGGACCGCGCCGGATCTCGCCCGCGCCCGCGCCCTGGTGATGCAGAGCGGCACGGCCGGCATGCACGTGACCCTGATCTGCTCGGACCGCGACGTGGAGCGCAGCATGGGCGTGTACCTGCAAAGCGTGCTCGCCGACATCGGCTACGATGCCAGCGTGCACGCCGTTTCCTACAACATACGCGACACCTACATGGAAAACTCCAGCAACCGCGTGCAGATCGGTCTGGCCAACTGGTACCAGGATTATCCGGCCGCGTCCGATTTCCTCAACGTCCTGTTCTCCTGCGCGGGCTACCATCCCGGCTCGGACGCATCGATCAACATGAGCGGGTTCTGCGACCCCGCGATCGACGCGCGGATGCAGCGGGCGCTGAGCCTGGCCGCGACCGACGAGCCTGCCGCGGAACGGTTGTGGGCAGGCATCGACCATGACGTGACGGATCGCGCGCCGAGCACGACCTTGTTCCAGATCAACTGGCTCGATCTCGTCTCGGCGCGCGTCGGGCATTTCAGGTTCAGCCCGCTGTTTCACGTGATCCTGTCGCAAGTCTGGGTTCAATGAACACCGTGGCTGGCCCGTGGGCCGCAGCCTGGCGCAGGCTGCGGGCCGATGCGGCCGCCATGCTGTCGGCCGGCCTGCTGGTGCTGATCGTGGCCGCCTGCGCCTCGGCGCCGTTCTACGCGCGCCACGTCGCCGCCAACGATCCGTTCCGGCCCAACTTGGACGGCTCGGTCACGATCGGCGGTCGCACGCTCGACATCCTGCAGCCGGCGGACAACCCGCTGCATCTGGGCTCCGCACCGATCGGCCCCACCTGGCGCGGCCCTTACTTCCTGGGTGCCGACGGCCAGGGCCGCGACGTGATGGCACGCCTGCTCTACGGCGGCCGGAACTCCCTGCTGATCGCCGGGGCTGCCACGCTGCTGTGCCTGAGCCTGGCAGCGCTGATCGGCATCGTGGCGGGCTACGCCGGCGGCCTCACCGACCAGGTCCTGTCCCGCCTGCTCGACGTGGTGTGGGCCTTCCCGATCTACCTGCTGGCGATCTCGCTCTCGGTCGTGCTGATCAGCCAGGGGCTGACCATCGGCCCGTTCAGCGTGCAGGCCGACAGCCTGCTGCTGCCGATCGCCATCATCGGCATCGTCTACGTGCCCTATGCCGCCCGCCCGGTTCGCGGCCAGGTGCTGGGGCTTGCGCAGAGCGACTTCGTGCTGGCCGCGGTGGCCCTGGGCGTGCCGGGGCGGCGCATCCTGCTGCGCGACATCCTGCCCAACGTCGCCAGCACGCTGATCGTGTTCGCGCCCCTGATCATGGCGCTGAACCTCTTGACGGAGAGCGCCCTCAGCTTCCTGCAGATCGGCGTGCAGCCGCCGGCGGCCAGTTGGGGCACCATCATCGCCGACGGCCAGACGCTGCTCTACCTGCGCCCGCTGGTGGCCATCGCCCCGGGCCTGGCTGTCGTCGCGACCGTGCTGGCACTCAACGTGCTGGGCGACGGCCTGCGAGACGCGCTCGATCCACGCGCCAAATTACGGGTGCGCGGCTAAACCCTTTCATCTCGATGCCGTTTATGGCAACGAGCCCGCCGCGCCAGGCACTCGATCGACCAATCATTCTCGGCAGTTCAGTGATGGACCAGGGTTTTTCTCGATCGTTGCCCCTCCGGCACCAGACCGATGCCGGCCCATCGCCGAAGGGTGCAAGGCGTCGCTTCGCCGCGGCCGAGACCCTGGCCGTGCGACTGCTCCTGGCCGTCCTCATCCGCCTCGGGCCGGTCTGCGCCTCCGACGTCATGGGCCGGCTCACGCGCCGCCTCGGCCCGCTGCTGCCCGTCACGCGCAAGGCCCACGCCAACCTGCGCGCCGCCTTTCCCGACCGCGACGCCGCCTGGCGTCGCACCGTCGTCGCCGACATGTGGGAGAGCCTCGGCCGCACCGCCGGCGAGTTCCCCCACATCGCCGGCCTGCCGAAGGACAGCCCGTCCGGCCCGGGCTGGGAGATGGCGAACGACCACATCCTGACGTCCCAGGCGCAGCGCGGCGGCCCGGCCATCTTCGTCTCCGGCCATATCGGCAACTGGGAGGTGCTGCCCCCGGCCGTGGCCGCCTATGGCATGGCCTTCTCCAGCGTCTATCGGCCCGCCGCCAACCGCGCCGTGGACGACATCGTCCTGACCCTGCGCCGCCGTGCCATGGGCCGGAGCGTGCCGATGTTCGCCAAGGGTGCGGCCGGCGCGCGCGAGGCGCTCTCGCACGTGCGGCGCGGCGGCTACCTCGGCATGCTGGTCGACCAGAAGATGAACGACGGCATCGAAGCCCGGCTACTCGGCCTTCCCGCCATGACGGCCCCGGCCGTCGCGGCGATGGCCGTGAAGTTCCGCTGCCCCGTCATCCCCGGCCACGTGCAGCGCACCGGCCCCGCCCGCTTCCGACTCGTCGTCGAACAGCCGCTTGCCCTGCCCGAGACCGGCGACCGCCAGGCCGACATCCTGCACCTGACGCAGGCGATCAACGACTGCCTGGAGCGCTGGATCAGGGAGCGCCCGGCGAGTTGGCTGTGGCTGCACCGCCGATTTCCAAAGGGCGTCGCCTGACCGCTTGCCCCCGCCCCCGTTCCGGGCTTGCCTGGTCCGCGATGACGGCAACGCACGATCCGCCTGCCGATGATTAGGGTGCTGGCCCAACGGCTCGCCCAGATGGTCTTCGTCATGGCCGGCATCAGCGTCCTCGTTTTCCTCATCTTCTTCGCCACGCCCGGCGCCGATCCCGCCGCCCGCATCGCCGGCCGCAACGCCTCCCCCGAGGTGCTCGCCGCCGTACGTCACGATTTCGGCTTGGACCGCCCGATCCCCGTGCAATACGCGCTGATGATGCGCCGCCTGTTCGTCACCCAGGACCTCACCAGTTTCGTCAACCGCGGCGAGCGCGTGATCCCCGAGATCGAGGCGGGCGCCCCCGTCACCCTCTCGCTGGTGTGCGGCGCCGCGGTGCTCTGGGTGCTGGGCGGGCTGGCGATCGGCACCGCCGCCGCGCTCACCCAAGGCGGCGTCACCGACCGACTGCTGATGGTCGCCGGCCTGATCGGCCTATCGATGCCGGTTTTCTGGGTGGGCGAGATGGCCAACCTGGTCACCCAGAGCCGCATGCACGACAGCTGGCTGTTCGCCTGGGTACCGCCGCTCGGCTACACGCCGCTCTCCCTGGACCCGTGGCTGTGGTTCAAGACGTTGCTGATCCCGTGGACCACGCTCGCTTTGCTCTACATGGGCCTCTACGGCCGCGTGCTGCGCGCCAGCCTGATCGAGGCCTACCAGGAGGATTTCATCCGCACGGCGCGCGCGAAGGGCCTGGGCGAGACGCGCATCCTCCTCCATCACGCCCTGCGGGTCTCGCTCGTCACCTTCGTCTCGCTCTTCGGCCTCGATTTCGGCGCGCTGGTGGGCGGCGGGGCGCTGCTGACCGAGGTGGTGTTCGGCCTGCAAGGGGTGGGCAAGCTCACCTACGACGCATTGCAGAACCTCGACCTGCCCGTCATCATGGCCACCGTCCTCTACTCCTCCTTCTTCGTCGTGGCCGCCAACGCCGCGGTGGATGTGGCCTATGCCCTGCTTGACCCGCGCGTCAGGCTGGCGCGTGGCTGAACCCCTGCTCGAGATCCGCGACCTCTGCATCGATTTCCGCACCGCCGCCGGCCTGGTGCGCGCGGTGGACCGCGTCTCCTTCAGCGTCGCTCCGCGCGAAATCCTGGGCCTGGTGGGCGAATCCGGCTCGGGCAAGACGCTTTCCATGCTCGCTGCCCTGGGCCTCATCACCGATCCCAACGCCACCGTCTCCGGCTCGGCCCGCTTCCGTGGCCGCGAGCTCGTGGGCCTGTCCCCACGCGCGCTGCGCGCCATACACGGTGCCGAGATCGCCATGATCTTCCAGGACCCGATGAGTGCGATGAACCCGGTGCACAGCATCGGCTGGCAGATCACCGAGCAGATACGCGCCCACCAGCGCGTGAGCGCACGCGCCGCCCGCGCCCGGGCGGTGGAGCTGCTGGGCCTGATGGGCATTCCCGCGCCCGCCCAAGCCTATCACCGCTACCCCCACCAACTCTCCGGCGGCATGCGGCAGCGCGCGATGATCGCCATGGCGCTCAGCTGCAACCCCGCCTTGCTGATCGCCGACGAGCCCACCACGGCGCTGGACGTGACCGTGCAGGCGCAGATCCTGGCGCTGCTGCGCGGCCTGCGCTGCGATTTCGGCTCCGGCATCGTGCTGATCACCCACGACATGGGCGTGGTGGCCGCGCTCGCCGACCAGGTGGTCGTCCTCTACGCCGGCCGCGTGGCCGAGCGCGGCCCGGTGGGCCGTGTGCTGCGCACCCCCGGCCACCCCTACACGCAGGGCCTGCTCGCAGCGATTCCGCCGATGGAGGGCGCCAAGCCGCGGCGCCTGCCCGCCATCCCCGGCGCCCCGCCCTCGCCCGCCACGCGGCCCGTCGGCTGCGCCTTCGCCCCACGCTGCCCGCAGCGCTTCGCTCCCTGCGCCGCCCTGCCGCCGCTGTTGGCCAGCGCCACGCAGGACGTGGCCTGCTTCCTGGCCGGCGGCGCCGCGTGACGACCCTGCCCGCGCGCGAGGCGCCCCTGCTGGAAGCCGTCGGCCTGACCAAGACCTACACCGCCGGCGGCCGCTCCCTGCGGGCGGTCGATCGCGTCTCCTTGCGCATCCAACGCGGCGAGACCCTGGGCCTGGTGGGCGAATCGGGCTGCGGCAAATCCACCCTCGGCCGCTGCCTCCTCCGCCTGCAGACGCCCACCGACGGCAC
>CAXUHU010000094.1:0-1706 GCA_964250925.1 uncultured Acetobacteraceae bacterium | reverse complement strand
GACCCAGGCCCAGATGCGCCAGTACCCCCACGAATTTTCCGGCGGCCAGCGCCAGCGCATCGGCATCGCCCGCGCGCTCGCACTCGACCCCATTCTCCTCATCGCCGACGAACCGGTCTCGGCGCTCGACGTCAGCGTGCAGGCCCAGATCGTCAACCTGCTGATGGACCTGCAGGAGCGCCTGGACCTGACCATGCTGTTCATCGCTCACGACCTCGCCGTTATCCGGCAAGTCGCGACGCGGGTGGCCGTCATGTATCTCGGTTCGATCGTGGAGACCGGCCGCACGGCGGAAGTGTTCGCCCGCCCGGCCCACCCCTACACCGCTTCGCTGCTAGCCGCCGTACCGCGGCTTTGCCGCGCGTCCAGCCACGACGGGGCCGAGCCGGCGCCGCCCGGTGAGGTGCCCAGCCCTGTCGATTCGCCGGCGGGTTGCCTGTTCCACCCACGGTGCCCACGCATGGCGGCGCGTTGCCGGGAGGAGCGGCCGGTGCTGGCGGCGGCGGGCCATGGGCGTGAGGTCGCGTGCCATTTTCCGCTGCAGTCGTGATCCGGCTCGGAAGAGGGCCGGCTGTTGATCGAAGTATTGGGCGCTCCGCTTGCAAGTATCATCCCGTGATCTTGGCCTGCTTCCGGCCGTGCAACTTTAACTTGCTGTTGGGAGGAGTCCGTAGTCTGGTTGTTTGCGGAGGGCTCGTTCAATGACAACAAGGGATGCCCGCTCAAAGAAGCGGCCGGTATTCTGGACTTTCGTCGTGGCCGTGCTGTCTGCACCGCTTGCGGCATGGTCGGCAACGATCGGCACCATCGGTCCGATACCCGGGGCCAACGACGGCAGCGCCCCTTTCGACGGACTGACCGAGCTCGACGGCAAGTATTACGGCACGACGTCGACCTCCTACGGGACCATCTACCGCATCGACCTCAAGACCGGCGCCGAGACCATCATCCACTCGTTCGCGGGCGCCAGCGGCGGAACCGCTCCGACCGGGCTGATCGCCGCCGGCGGGAAACTTTACGGCACTGCGGCCAATAGCGACGGCCTGGGCGGCGGCTCCATCTTTTCGATGGACCCGGCGACGGGCGCCGTGCAGACCATCTACAGCCTGCCAAGCGGCACGTACATAGGCTTGTCTTTCGAGTATAACGGCCTGCTTTACGGTTCCGGGTTTTGCGGCAGCTTGAACGTCAGCTGCATCTATACCTTCGACGCCGCGGCTTCGACCGGACGAATGGTTTACGCCTTCAGCGGTTCGGCCGACGGCAACTACGTCACTGGCCTCACCTTGCATGGGCAATACATGTATGGCGTCACCAATTCGGGAGGCGCCGCCAACGACGGCACGCTGTTCCGGTTCGACCCCGCAACGGCGACCCTGCGGCTTGAACATACGTTCGGCAAGGGAAGCGACGGCAGCCAACCGAGTGCAGCGCTTCTCGATGTGGGCGGCATCCTATACGGCACCACGAGCTATGGCGGCACCGCTGGCGACGGCTCGGTATTCTCGTTCGACCCCGAGACGAGGAAAGAGACCGTCCTTCATTCTTTCGACTACAACGACGGCGAAGCCGCCAATTCCGGGCTGCTGAGTTCCGGCGGCCTGCTCTATGGGGTGACTCAGGGCGGCGGAACGTACGGCGGCGGCGTCCTGTTTTCTGTCGATCCCACCAACGGCCGGACCCAGACGGTCTATAATTTCAGCTAC
>CAXUHU010000093.1:0-13197 GCA_964250925.1 uncultured Acetobacteraceae bacterium | reverse complement strand
TCCCCAGCGTCAGGATTGCGACCATGCACACCGGCCGCAGCCGACACGATCACGGCGGCTGATCGGCAACGGGCGGCGTAGCGGGCAACGACTTTGTTGAACATACAAAATAAAACAGTCATCTGTAACGCGCAGTTTGATTGAGATAAGGCGAATGAACCCGCTTCGCTCCCGCCCCGTCCTTTACACGCTCGTTCTGGCCGCCTTGCTGGTCGGAGGCGACAAGATCTACGTCCGCGACCGTTCAGCGCCGTTTCCGGTAGCCCGCTTACCGGCTCCTCCCGTACCGGACGAAGCCATTGCAGCGTTCATCAAGGTTACCGAAGCCAACCTCATGACGGGCCGGTTCGATCGGCTTGAGCACGAAGCGCAGATCGACCGCAACGTCGATAACCGTTTTGCCGGCGGGTACTCGAAGCTCCGCTACTTCTACCGCAGCCTTGGCAGCTTCGGTCGATACGACAATTGCGGGTGTGGCAAGACGATGTATTATACCGATGCCACCTTCGGTCAGAAACTTTACGCCATTCGGCAATGGATGACCGAGAAACCAGGTTCTGCCGCTGCGGCTATCGCCAATGCAGAATTGTGGACAAGCCTTGCCTGGAACGCACGCGGCCATGATTTCATTGATGAGACTCCGCCGCACAGTGTTGATTTGTTCCAGAAGCGTCTATCCATCGCGGCAGCGTATCTGAGAACGTTGAATGTTACCGCGGATCCGGCGATCTATGACATCAAGCTAAGCTTGCTGCGCGGGCTCGGCGATGGCCGGACCGATCTGGCAATATTGTACACAGGGGCGATTCGCGCCTTTCCGGCCTACTACTTCTACTATGGAGCTATGGCCGGACTGCTGGAGCCGCGCTGGTTCGGCGATGATGGCGAGTTGCGCGGTTACCTCGATCGTCTGGGCTCGTCCCCCGGGGAGGCCGGCATCGTGACCTACTCTTTCGTTGCAGAAGCCCTTTTGGCGGACTACACGTGGGACGACCTGTTCAGCCAGACCGGTTTGGACTGGCCCACGCTCAAGCGCTCCTTTGCGGTCCGCGAGCATCGGTACGGCACAAGCCTGAAAGTTTTCAACGTCGAATTGAAGCTTGCGATGGCCGCCCGTGACCAACCATTCGCCGCGCAACTCATCCGGCAAATCGGCACGAAATGGGATCCGAACGTGTGGCGCGACTGGACGAGTTTCGCTGCCGTGGCAGATTGGGCCAGCCCGCCGCGCGACACGGCCGCCCGGTAGGATCGCGCTCCGCGCCGAACAATTGCAGGACGATGTCGATTTTGCAGAGCCGCGTTCGTCGTTCTGGGGCCAGCCCAACGAGGCAGGCTTGAACAAGGAGACAGACGATGCGTGTGATGGTGTTCGTCAAGGCGACCGAAGACAGCGAAAGGGGCGTCACCCCGCAGCCCGAAATGTTCGAGGCGATGGGCCGGTTCAATGAAGAGCTGGTCAACGCCGGACTCCTGCTCGCCGCCGACGGGCTTACGCCTTCCTCGAAGGGCAAGCGCATCGCGTTCGACGGCACCAGCCGCACCGTCATCGACGGGCCGTTCGCGGAGACCCGCGAGCTGGTCGCCGGCTTCTGGATCTGGGAGGTCCGCGACATGGACGAGGCGGTCGCGTGGGTCAAGCGCTGCCCCAATCCAATGCCGGGACCAAGCGAGATCGACATCCGGCCGCTGTTCGACATGGCCGAATTTGCGGAGAGCCTGTCGCCGGAGTTCAAGGAGAGGCGTGGCCGCTTGCGCGAGACGCTCCGCGGCGAGCTTGGCCCGGCTGGCGCCCTCGGCGGTCTTGGAACCTGAGCCTGCCGGCCAGGTCCGGCTTGCCCGCCTCGTGGCTTCGGCCGACAAGGCGGGGTGAGCACAGACGAAACGTATCGGGCGATCGAAGCGACGTTTCGCATCGAACGGGCCAGGCTGATCGCGGGCTTGGCTCGGCTGGTGCGCTCTCTCGACCGTGCGGAGGAGCTGGCCCAGGACACCCTGGTGACGGCTCTTTCCGAATGGCCCAGGACCGGCGTTCCGGCTAGTCCCGGCGCCTGGTTGATGACAGCCGCCCGACGCCGCGCCATCGACGCGATCCGACGCGACACGATGCGCGCCCGCAAACACCAGGAAATCGCGCGGGAACTGGAGGGCGCGTTCGATGGCACGGCCGAGACGGTCGAGGTGACCCCGCACGACGAGCCCGGCTGCGAACTGCTGGGCCTGATCTTCACGGCCTGCCACCCCGTTCTGTCGGCCGACGCTCGCACGGCGCTCACGCTGCGTGTCGTCGGCGGCCTGACGACGGACGAGATTGCCCGTGCCTACCTGTCGAGCGAGGCCACGATCGCCCAGCGCATCGTCCGCGCGAAGAGGACGATCAGAAAAGCCGGGCTGGGCTTCGAGGTGCCGCACGACGCCGCGCGTGCCGCGCGGCTCTCTTCTGTGCTCGAGGTCGTCTACCTGATCTTCAACGAAGGCTATGCGGCCACGGCGGGCAACGACCTTGTCCGGCCGGATCTGTGCCTGGAGGCGCAACGGCTAGGCCGCATGCTGGCGGGGCTGATGCCCGAGAACGCCGAGGTGTTCGGCCTGCTGGCTTTGATGGAACTCCAGGCGTCGCGCCTGCTGGCGCGCATCGGGCCGGACGGCGCCCTCGTTGTGCTGGCCGAGCAGGATCGCGCGCGCTGGGACCAGCTGTCGATCCGCCGGGGCCTGGAGGCGCTGGCCCGTGCCGAAGCGCTCGGCGGTGGCGGCCCCTATGCGTTGCAAGCCGCACTCGCGGCCTGTCATGCGCGCGCGCGCAGCGCAGCCGATACGGACTGGCGCGGCATCGCAGCGCTCTACGACCGGTTGCGCGCGGTGATGCCCTCGCCGGTCGTCGATCTCAATCGCGCGGTCGCCTACGGCATGGCATTCGGGCCCGAGGCGGGCCTGCGGCTGGTAGAGGAGATCGCCGAGGACGCCGCCCTGCGGAGCTACGCGCCGCTGCCGGCGGCACGGGGCGACTTCCTGTTTCGATGCGGCCGGCTGGCCGAGGCCCGCTTGGCGTTCGCGGCTGCGGCCAAGCTCACCCGCAACGCTCGGGAAAGGACCTTTCTCCTTGGCCGCGCAGGCGCGTGCGATCGACGGCATGCGGGGTAGAGCAAGCCGTTCTATTCGAAAAAAGAACCGGAAACTTTTGTTCCGGGTCAGAAACCCGGGCTGATGGTTTTACTCGCCCAGGCTTCGGCTGAGCGTGGGTGGCGGTGAGAGGCGCTTTGCGGGATCGACCGACGGTGTTGCCGCAAACATGTAGTCTCGCGTGAGGGGCGTGGCCCTTTGGTCCCGGGCGAGCTGCAACTGCCAGACCATGTGGTTGAGGTGCCTGAACGAGTATTCGCTGCCGGCCAGGTACAGGCCGAACAACCGGCAGAACCGTTCGTCGTAGAGTGCGGCGATCGCGTCGCGGTTGGCGTCGAAGCGGCGCCGCCAGTGGCGTATCGTCTCGGCATAGTGCAGGCGCAGGATCTCCACGTCGGTGGCGATCAGCCGCTCGTGTTCCACGGCGCGAAACACTTCGGACAAAGCCGGCGAGTAGCCGCCCGGAAAGATGTGGCGGGTGATCCAGGGGTTGGTGACCGACGGGCCGTCGCTGCGGCCGATGGCGTGGATCAGGGCCACGCCGTCCGGCTGCAGCAGGCGGCGCAGGGTGCGGAAGAACTGGGCGTAGTGCGTGATGCCCACGTGCTCGAACATGCCGATCGAGACGATGCGGTCGTAGGTGCCGGTCACCGTCCGGTAATCCTGCAGCTCGAAACGGACCTGGTCCGAAACGCCTGCGGCGGCGGCCCTGGCGCGGGCTTCCTCGAGCTGTTCGACCGACAGCGTGATGCCGGTGACGCGGGCGCCGTATTGCTGCGCCAGGGTGATGGCCATGCCGCCCCAGCCGGAGCCGATATCGAGCACGTGCAGGCCGGGGCGCGTCAGGCACAGCTTCTGGGCGATGTGGCGCTTCTTCTCGGCCTGCGCCTCCTCGAGCGTTTCGTCGCCGCGCGCGAAGTAGGCGCAGGAGTATTGGCGGTCGCGGTCCAGGAACAGCGAGTAGAGCCGGCCGTTCAGGTCGTAGTGGTGGGCGACGTTGCGGCGCGCCCTGGGAGCCGGGTTGTACTGGGCGGCTGTGCGCAGCGCGCGGGCGACGGCGCGGCGCAACGCCAGGCCGGGGTGCCGGCCGCCGGCTTCGAGGTTGGCGAACAGCAGGTCGAGTATGTCTTCCAGCCGGCAGTCGAGCGGTTGCAGGGCGCCGCCGACATAGGCTTCGCCGAATACCAAGGCAGGGTTGGTGAGCAGGCCGCGCACCGTGGGCCAATCGCCGATGGCCGCACCGGCGATGGGCGCACCACCCGGGCCGTAGGCGGCGATGTGGCCATCGGGGTAGCGGACGGTGAGGCGGCCCATGGTGACGAAGCGGGTAAGGATGGCATGGAGGAGTGAGCGCATCGGTGGGAGGGCTGCCGCTGAGAGGTGCGTTCCTAACGCGGGCCGGGGGGGTTCGGCTAGAGCACGATGGCTTCTGGCAGCCGAAGCTATCGTGCTCTAGCCCTCTGTTTTGGCGAGCATGTTTATCGCGGTTGACCGTCAACCTGATGCGATCACGCTCTATGGGGCGCCGTGCTGCTCGCGCCGCCGCTTGGGCGCGCCGCGTCGCGGGTGGCCGGTTGTCCTGGGCCTGCATGGGACGCCCCGCCGGCATACGGCCGGGTGGCTTCATGCCGGCCCCGACACGACCGGCGCATAGTTATTGCCTAGCCGGCTCGCCGAGCAATACGGTGCAACAACAAAAGGAGGCACCGATGAACCTGCAAGACAAGTTCAAAGCATTGGTCGAGCAATGTGCGGGCGGTGTTGTCGAACGCGTGACGTCCGATCCCGAGATACATTCGCTGGTGAATGCAGGGGTGATCAGCCACCTGGTCGAGGCGACGGCCGGGCGGCCGCTGCCGTATTCGTTGTGGACCGGGCGGCCGATCGGGGTGCCTTATATGGGCGGTGTGCCCGAAGCCTCGTCGGATTACGTGACCTGGACGGGGCTGACCGACCGCCGGTTCACCGGTCGCCACCTGCCGCCGGTGGACGACGCGGCGGTGGCCAAGCTGCCGTCCACCGACGCGATCTGGACCCTGTTCGAGCGGAAGGCCTTCGTGCCTTCGACCAGCACCAGCACGCTGCTCTGCTACTTCGCGCAGTGGTTCACCGACAGTTTCCTGCGCACCAGCGCCGACGACACGCGGCTGAACACGTCGAACCACGAGATCGATCTGTGTCAGATCTACGGGCTGGATGCCGAGACGGCCGCATTGCTGCGCACCGGCGCCGGCGGCCTGCTGCGCACGAGTGCCGATGGGCTGTATCCCGCCCGCCTGTTCGACGCGCACGGGACGCTGAACCCGGAATTCGCCACGCTGCCCTATCTGGTGCGACGGCCAGACGGCACCACGCTGGAGGACATCGTGCTCGGCTCGCTGGACGTGCCGGCGGCCGAGTTGCTGACGCGCAAGCAAGGCCTGTACGCCACCGGGTTGGAACGCGGCAATTCGACGATCCTCTACACCGCGATCAGCAGCATCTTCCTGCGCGAGCACAACCGGCTGTGCGGCGTGCTGGCGGGGGCGCACCCGGAGTGGGACGACGACCGGCTGTTCCAGACGGCGCGCAACATCAACATCGTCCTGCTGCTGAAGCTGACGGTCAACGAGTACATCAATCATCTGGCCGGCGCTCCGCTAAAACTGTCGCTGCAGCGCGGGTTTGCCGAAAAGGCGCCGTGGTACCGCACCAACCGGATCGCCATCGAGTTCGACCTGCTCTACCGCTGGCACTCGCTGGTGCCCGATGCGATCGAGGTGGACGGCCACGTATATTCCGCCGCCGATTACCGTTTCAACAACGCGGTGTTGGAGCGGCATGGGGCGGAAACCCTGATCGCCGCGGCATCGCACCAGCCGGCGGGGCGGCTGGGGCTGGGCAATTCGCCTGCGTTCCTGAAATATGCCGAAGCTCGGGCGCATACCCTGTCGCGCGCCCATCGCCTGCAGTCCTTCACCGCGTACCAGAAATGCTTCGGCGAGACTCCGGTGAAGGATTTCAAGGACCTTACCGGAGACGATGCGCTGGCGGCTCGCCTGGCCCAGCTGTACGAGACGGTCGACGACGTGGAGTTCGCGGTCGGTTTGTTCGCCCAGCACCATAACGATGCGAGCGTGCTGCCGGCCACGCTGAACACCATGGTGGCGGTCGATGCGTTCTCGCAGATCCTGACCAACCCGCTGCTGGCCTCCGGCGTGTATGGGCCGCAGGCGTTTGCCGATGAGGGGCTGGCAGTGATCGACGGCACGGACTCGTTCCAGCAACTCGTGCTGCGCAACGCCGCGCCGGGAACCGAGGGCGCGGTGTTCGCGAGCTTCGACCTGCAGGCCCTCGGGCGTAGCGTTCGATAACCGGAACAGTCGAATTATATGGCTGCTTGCACGAGTGACAGCAACAGCGGGTCGGGATCAATCCCCGACCTGCCATGGACGTCTAGTTCGCCCACCTTAGTCTTGCTGATCAGCTTTGGCGGCCAAGTGTCCGCGAGGTGGCCGGCTTAGCCGTTGCCGGTTGCCCGACCCTAAGCGATGTCTGGCTGCTCCTGCTCGCCGAACACCAGCGCCGGCTCCAGGGCTGCCTCTTCTTCCTCGGCCGCTTGGCCAACCGTCTCGCCGCGCGCCTGGCGTTCGGCTTCTTCGCTGCTGCGGGCGACGTTGGCAATGATGTCGATGGTCACCTCGGGGTGCAGTGCGACGTGCACGCGGGTCAGACCCAGGGTCTTGATCGGCTGGTTCAGGATTACCTGGCTGCGGCTGATGTTGAAACCGCTGGCGGCGCAGGCGTCCGCGATGTCGCGGCCGCTGACCGAACCGTAGAGGCCACCCGACTCGCCGGCCTGACGGATGATCACCACCTTCAGCCCGCCCACGCGCTCGGCTACCCGCTCGGCTTCCTCGCGGCGCTTGATGTTCTGCGCCTCGAGCGTGGCGCGTTGCTGCTCGAACTGCGCGAGGTTCGCCTTGTTGGCGCGGATGGCGCGTTTGCCGGGAAGCAGAAAGTTGCGCGCGTAGCCGGGCTTCACGCGCACCAGGTCGCCCATCTGGCCGAGTTTCTCGACCCGCTGCAGCAGGATCAGTTCGACTTGTGCCATGGGGTCCTCAAGCTACGATGTAGGGAAGCAATGCCAAAAAGCGGGCGCGCTTGATGGCTTGCGCCAGCTCGCGCTGCTTCTTGGCCGAGACGGCGGTGATACGGCTGGGCACGATCTTGCCGCGCTCGCTGAGGAAGCGGCTGAGCAGGCGCACGTCCTTGTAGTCGATCTTCGGCGCGTTCGGGCCGCTGAACGGGCAGCTCTTGCGGCGGCGGAAGAAGGGGCGGCGGGCGCCCACGGCCGCCCGGCGGGCGGCGACGTTGACTTCGCCGGAGTCCGCGTTGCGGTCGATCCTGTCTGACATCGTGTCCTACTCCTCGACCGCGTCGTTGAGGTCGCGGGCGCGGAATTCCTCGCGGTCGTCGTAGCCGCGCTTGCGTCCGCTCTCGAAACGGCCGGCGGGCTTGGGGCCGCGAAAGCTGCGCTCGCGGTCGTCGGACTTGCGGGCGAGGATGGCCGACGGGTTCTCGTCGATCTCGTCCACGCGGATCGTCATGAAGCGCAGCACGTCCTCGTTGAGGCCCAGCTGACGCTCAATTTCCTTCAGGCTGGCCGGCGGCGCGTTCAGGCCCAGCAGCATGTAGTGGCCCTTGCGGTTCTTCTTGATTCGGTAGGACAGCGAACGAAGGCCCCAGTACTCGCGCTTCTGGACGGAGCCGCCATCGGCTTCGAGCTGGGTGGCTATGGTGTCGGCAACGGCCTCGACCTGCTGCTGCGTGACGTCGTTCCGCGCAATCAGCACGGTCTCATAAAGCGGCATGTGTGGTCCCTATGGCTGGTGGCCCGCGACGGGCATAGCCAGAGTTTCGCCGGGCTCTGGCAGGGGAGGCGGGTTTAAGCAGGGCGCGAGCCGGGACGCAAGCGCGGGCACATGCGGCGCCGGGCGTGGCGAGCAGGACGCAGGTCGGAAAATATTGCCAGAGTTGTTGATCGCTCAACCCATCGGGCGCATCCTGGCCTGCCAATGCGCCCGCGAAGCGAGACCATGATGCGCGTTCAGTACGGCCGCATGGCTGCCCTGCGCTGCGCGTGGCCGCTACTTGGCGTCCTTGCTCTTGCCGCCTGCGGCGGCGGCCAGCGCCAAGTCGCCAGCACCGGCCCACGATCCTATGCCGCACCCGGCCCGCCATCCGACCCTTGGGGGCCCTACATCGTCGAGGCGTCGCGGCGGTTCAACGTACCGCCAAACTGGATACGTGCGGTGATGCACCAGGAATCGGGCGGCCACGAATACATGCGCGGCCAGCCGATCACGTCGGATGCCGGCGCCACCGGGCTGATGCAGGTGATGCCCGCCACCTATGCCGAGCTGGCCGGCCGTTTCAACCTGGGGCCGGACCCGTACCAGCCGCACGACAACATCATGGCCGGAACAGGCTACATCAAGGATCTATACGACCGCTACGGCTCGCCCAATTTCCTGGCCGCCTACAACGCCGGGCCACACCGGCTGGACGCCTACCTCGCCGGCCAGGGCGACCTGCCGAACGAGACGGTGAACTACGTGGCCTCCATCGCGCCCAGCCTGTCGCGGGACGGGCCGCTGACCGGTCCGCTGGCTGTATACGCCGATTCCGGCCGCATCCCGGCCGCCGAAGACCCGGTGCCGCGCGCCTATGCCAGGGCGCCCGCCGCGCGCTGCTGGCAAGACCCCGACGCGGCCTATGATCCCGATGCGCCGTGCCGGTCCGCGCCGCCGGTGCGGGTGGCCGTGGTCCAAACCGTGTCCGCGCCCGTCTCCTCCGGCTGGGGTCAGGGGACGCCAGCGCCGGTGCCCGTCTCGGTCGTGCGTCCCGCAATCCAGCATATAGCGCAGTGCTGGCACGACCCGGATGCCGCCTACGACCCCGATGCGCCTTGCCGGCCAGCGCCCGCCCCGCCTCCATACGCGTTGCCGGCGGCGCATGCGCCGCCGGTTCAGGTAGCGGGACGGACGCAAGGGCCGGACTGGCAGCGTCTGCTGGCCGTGCCGGCGCCTCGCCCGGCAGAACCAGCTCAGGTCGCCTCGACCCAGATGCGCCGATACGCGTCGAACTACCTTCCGTCGGCCGCGGCGACAATCAGGCCGGCGATGGCGACGGGACGGTGGGGCATCCAGATCGGCGCCTACACGAACCCCGGCCAGGCGCGCCGCATGGCCGAAAGCGTGCGCTCTCTGGCGCCGCGCGAGCTGGGCGGCGCGCAGGCCGTGCTCGGCACCACCGAGCCGTTCGGCGGCCACGTCCTCTATCGCGCCCGGCTGGTGGGGCTGTCGTCCCAAATGGCCTCGGCAGCCTGCAGCAAGCTTTCGGCCCAGGCGCAATCCTGCGTCACGGTGCGGCCGGGGGGGTGAGCTGGAGCGGGTGAAGGGAATCGAACCCTCCTAGCTAGCTTGGAAGGCTAGAGCATTACCACTATGCTACACCCGCTGACGCGACGTGTATAAGCCGGAACCGGCGGTTTGGTCCAGCTTGGCCCTAGCGGATGAACGTGCCGAACGCCCTCGGGCTGGTGCCGGCGGGCAGAGTGCCCACGACGGCCAGCGACTGCGCATCGACGATGCTGACGGTGTTGCTGTCCCAGTTGGCCACGTACAGCGTCTTGCCGTCCGGTGCCGCCTGTATCCCCTCGGGGTAGTCGCCCACGCGGATCGTGGCTAGCACTTGGCGAGTTGCAAGGTCGAAGGCGGTGACCGTGCTGGCAAGCTCGTTGGTCACGAAGCCGCGGCCGCCGGCCAGCGCCACCACGTAGGGCCGGCGGCCGACCCTGATGGTGGCCGCCACCCGGCCGGCCGCCAGGTCGATCACGCTGACAGTGTTGCCTTCGACGTTCGCGGTATAGGCGTAAGCACCCGCTGTATCGGCCGCCACGCCGAACGGGTGGCCGCCAACGGTCACCTGCGCCCGCTCGGCCAAGCTGGCGGTATCGACCAGCGAAACGGCGTTCGACAGCCGGTCTGCCACCACCAGCGTTCGGCCATCCGGGGTCACCGCCAGGCCGGAGGGCGACCGGCCCACCGCCACGCGGCGGGTGACCAGGCCCGAGGCGGGGTCGATCACCAGGATCTGGCTGCCGTACCAATCGGCCACGTAAAGCGGGCTGCCGGAGGGGTGCACGGCGATGCCCAGCGGGCCGCCCGGTGCGGCGTATCGGCGCAGTACCCGGCGGGTGGCCGTGTCGATGACGCTGACCGCCTGGGCGGACGGGCTCGTGACGTAGGCGCGGGTGCCGTCGCGCGACATCGCGATGCCGGCGGGCTTGCCGGGCACCGGTATGGTGGCGGCCACACGCCGGGCGGCGAGGTCCAGCACGGTGACCGCGTCGCCATCCTGGTCGGTGATGAACGCCTCGGCCGGCCCCGCCTTCGCGACCGTTGTCTGCGCGGCCAAAGCTTGCTGGGCGACCAAAGCCTGCTGGGCCAATGCCGGCGGGGCAAACGCCAGCGGGGCGAGCAGGCCCAGGACGCCGGCGCGGTTCAGTGGCCGGACTCGAGACGGGCTTTGAGGCTGTCCAGCGCCGGCTGGCACAGGGCGGTGACCGCCCTTACGGCCGCCGCCTCGTTCAGATCGGGGGGCGGGTTGTTGTTGGGGTAGCCGCGGTAGAAGGCGCTGCGCCAGGCCACCCGGCTGCCGCCGCCCGGTGCGGCCACAACGCTCAGATGGGCGGAGAAGTCAGCCACCGGCAGCACCTTGGTGTCCACATGCGGCAGGAAGGTGCCGTAGGTCATCGTCTGCGCGTCGTAGTCGCTCAGCTCCTCCGCCTGCCAGCCGCCGCCGCTCTTCAGCTTCACGTCGCGCTTGGCGGTATCGGGGTCGTTGCCGCCGGGCCCCGCCACGCTGGCCACCGCCGGCACCCAGGAGAGGTCGTGGAAGTTGCCAATGACAGCCCACACCTTGGCCGGCGGTGCCGCGATCTCCACGGCGAGCTCCAGTTTCTGGCGCGTCGGGCCGTGCGCCCAGGCCGGGACGGCAGCCGCGCAGGCCAGGACGGCCAACATCGATTTTCGCATGCGTGTAGCCTCGTCAGTTGGTCGGCGGTTCGGCTTCGAGCCGCTTCTTCAGCCCGTCGAGCGCAGGCTGCGTTATGGCGGTCACGGCGCGGATGGCGGCCGCCTCGTTCAGCTCGGGCGGCGGACCGAAATTGGGGTAGCCGCGATAGAACGCGGTGCGCCACTCGACGCGCGAGCCGCCGTCCGGCTGCGGCAGCACGACCAGGATGGACGAGTAGTTCGTCACCGGCAGCACGTGGACGTCCACATGCGGCAGGAAGGTGGCATAGGTGAAGTTCTGCGGCTCGTAGCGCAGCAGTTCCTCGTCCATCAGCAGCCCGCCGCTCTTGAGCGCGACCGTGCGGGTGGCGTCTGGGGCGTCGCCGCCCTGGGCGTGGGTGAAGGCTACCAGGCCGTCCCAAGACAGGTCGCCGAAATGGCCGATCACCGCCCAAACCTTGGCCGGCGGGGCGGCGATGTGCACGGCGGCCACGTATTTGACCCGCTGCGCGTCGTGTGCCCAGGCGCTGGCGGGCGCGCACGCCAACGCCAGTGCGCCGGCGAGCGAATGTCTGGTCACTCGTGCCATTCTGGCTCCTCCCCCCCGCTGCGGTCCGCCGTCCTATCGCCGCCCGGGGTTGCAGCGCAATGCCGCCGACCCTTGACACCGGGCGCGCGGCATCCTTCAACGCTGCCCTCGCGTGCAGCCAACCGCTCCACTTGGCGGAGGCGGGCCGCGAAAGCGGGACGCGGGTGCTGCAGGGGTGTAGCTCAATTGGCTAGAGCGCCGGTCTCCAAAACCGGAGGCTGGGGGTTCGAGACCCTCCACCCCTGCCACGCGGCATCTCGCCAATTTCCACTACTGTCCTGGTCCTGTCCGCCTTGTCTTGTATTGTCTGTGTAAGGAACCCCGCTTTGGCGTTTGCACCTGCGAAGTTCGTCGCCGAAGTCCGGGCCGAAGCCGCCCGTGTGACCTGGCCGTCCCGCCGGGAGACGCTGGTGACCACCGGCCTCGTGCTCGCCATGTCGGCTGCGGCCGCCCTGTTCTTCTTCTCCGTCGATGTGGCGGTGGGTGCGCTGGTGCGCATTCTGTTCACCGGCGCCAGCTAAGGATCGCTTCACCATCATGGCCAAGCGTTGGTATGTCGTTCACGTCTATTCCGGCTTCGAGAAGAAGATCGCCCAGGCGATCAAGGAGCAGGCTGACCAGAAAGGCCTGGGCGATCACATCGACGAGGTGTTGGTGCCGTCCGAGGAGGTCGTCGAGGTCCGCCGCGGCCAGAAGATCAACGCCGAGCGCAAATTTTTCCCGGGCTACGTGCTGGTGAAGATGGAGCTGACCGACGACGCGTGGCACCTGATCAAGAACACGCCGAAGGTGACAGGCTTCCTGGGAACCAAGCTGCGGCCCTCGCCGATCAGCGAGGCCGAGGCCGACCGGATCATGAAGCAGGCCCAGGATGGGGTGGACCACCCGCGCCGCTCGATCATCTTCGAGGTCGGCGAGCAGGTGCGCGTGGCCGACGGCCCGTTCACCAGCTTCAACGGCACGGTGGAGGAGATCGACGAGGAGAAGGGCCGCCTCAAGGTATCGGTGTCGATCTTCGGTCGATCGACGCCGGTCGAGCTGGAATACGGGCAGGTCGAAAAGGTTTAGGTGAGCAATTCCACAGCCTGTTGCAGCAGGCCGGGGTTGCCTAAGGCTACCACGCGTCCGTCGCTGTCAAGGGTCAGGGGTTCGCCGCGCCAGCCGCGCATGCAGCCGCCGGCGCCTTCGATCACGGGAAGCAGCGCGGCCCAGTCCCAAAGTTTCAGGTCGCATTCGGCGATGATGTCGATCTGGCCGAGCGCAAGCAGACCGTAGGCGTAGCAGTCGCCGCCCCAGCTGACACGGGCCACTTGGCCCGCCAAACCACGCCAGGTTCCCGCATGCGGGCCGAGCATATCGGGCGATGTGCACGAGAGTTCTGCCGCTGCCAGGCGTGGGCAGGGCCGGGTGCGGGGCGTGCCGCCGAAC
>CAXUHU010000092.1:0-13241 GCA_964250925.1 uncultured Acetobacteraceae bacterium | reverse complement strand
AGGAAGACGATCGAGAGCATGTGGAACGGGTTGTAGAACAGGTTGCCGTAACGCAGCGAGAATGCAGCCGTCCAGTCCAGATGCGGAAAGATGCCGAACGGCACGGCTTCCGCCCACGAGCCCATCAGCAGCGGGCGGATGAAGCCCAGCACCAGGTACAGCCAGATGGCGGCGGCGAACGCCCAGGCCGTGTGCGACCCCAGCCCCAGCGCCCTGGCTCGCAGGTACACGCGCGTCCACCACAGCAATACGGAGGCGGTCAGGAAGAACCCCGCCATGATCCACCAGCCGCCTTGCGCCAGCGGCGGCAGGTGCAGCCCGTAGGACGGTGCAGGCGGCTCCAACGCCAGCCAGGGAAGCTGCCGGATGAACTGCACCGGGTCCCAGTTCACCGATGCCCACATGTTGAGCCCGATGATCTCGAAGGCGATGAAGCCGCAAATGATCGAGGCCAGGCCGCTGGTGCCCAAGTAGATCGGCCCCACCTGCGCGTCGCCGAGCCGCCCGAACAGGTGGCTGAAACCCGGCGCACTGCTGCGCGAGAAGGCGCTGCGCGCTTCCATCGGCGTGCCGGCATAGACCGGACCGCGAACCTGGATGCGCGTGAAAATATTCTGATACGTAGCCATAACGGCGTGTCCTCTTCGTGGGCCGTGTTCTTGTGAAGCACCCAGGGGCCGTGCGGGAATACGCTAGGGCGAGTCAGCCGGCGTGGCTTTCGAGAACCGGAGCGGAGCGGCCTCTTGTGGCCGTGAGCACCGGACGCGCAGAAAGACGCGTTGAATGGCCGCCATAGTCGTATTCTCGCACGGTCCGGCTATTTCCAGATCGGCAGGTTGAGCCACCACCCCCACCAGGCTGGCCAGCCCCCCGTCCAGAACGGGCCGCTGATGACGATGCAGATGGCACTCCAGAACCCTGCAGACAGCGCAAGGAACAGCCCCAAACGGTGGATGCCGAGCGTGCCGATGGAGTAGCCGATGATGTCGCGGAAGAACGTGTTCTCGTGCTCGGCCGTCTTCATGCCTTCACCCTTGGCAGGGTTGGCCGCCGACAGCACCAGCGATCCGTGCAGCGACAGCGCCAGCGTGGTGGTGAAGAAGAAACTCACCGCCAGCATGTGCGCCGGGTTGTAGTGAAAGTGCAGGTATTGATAGCCGGTGTTGGAAACCCAGTCCAAGTGGCTCAGGATGCCGTAGGGGAATCCGTATCCCCACGCGCCCATCAGCAGCGGACGTATCACCACCAGCGTCACGTAGGCGAAGATGGCCACGCTGAACGCGAACGGCACGTGGTAGCCCATGCCCAGCTTGCGCGAGATCTCGACTTGCCGCAGCGCCCAGCTCGAAAAGGCGCCAATGGCGCATATGGTAATCGCCTGCCACAACCCGCCCTCCTTGATGGGGGCGAACGCCAAGCCGTAGCTGATGTCGGGCGGCGCGATGTTGATGCGCCATATGTTGAAGGTGTGGCCCAACGAAGCGCCATACAGGATCAGCGCCGTGCCCAGCAGCGAAAAGAACACGGTGGTGACGCCGAAGAACCCGACATAGAACGGGCCCCACCAGAAATCGAACAGATCGCCACCGACCAGGGTGCCGCCGCGTACGCGGTACTTTCCCTCGAAACTCAGCATCGCCATCGCATGACCCTCCCGGTCTAGGTAGCAAGGAAAAGAAGTCGGCGGCGGACGACACCAGGCATCGCCGCCGCCGTGGACCTACTTCGTGCCGGACGGCAACGGCGCGATCTGCTGGGCGGTCAGGCCGTGGTGCGGGCCTTCCAACCAGTTGAACCGGTCCGTGCTGAGCAGGATGAAGTGGATCAGCAGCGCCAGCACGAACAGGAAGATCGACAACGCCACGAGTACGCGGCGCGGATCGAACAGCAGCCAAATGCGAAACATCTGAGCGCTCCCCCTTACCCGAGCATCGAGCGGGCAACGAACAGCGCGTGGTGCGCGCTATCCAGCATGCCCGTCGTGTAGCCGTTCGGCCCAGGCAGCCAAGGCCTCCACTGCCACACCAGGAAGTGTGCAATGATGGCAACAACAACGAACCCGATGAAGCTGGTCAGGAAGATGTTGTGGAACTCCTTGGCTTCCGTTTCCGTCAGCCCTGACGCTGCTACGGGCCGTCTAGTGACGTCCGACATGGTGTGTACCTCCGTCCATTGCCGCGCTGGTCCCGCGCGGCCGGGAACCCTGTGGCCCGGCGCCTTCAGGGTTGGTCTCCGCCCGGCATCGCCGGTCGGTCGGTGGGAACACGAGGAGGCGGTGCCTCGACCCGGTCCGATCTGATCTTGCGGGCGCCCTCACGCGTGCACGCGGTCTAGGGAGCAGGTTACCCGCTCGGCCGAAATCCGGCCCTCGCGTGCTTGACGGGCCTCCTGTTCCACGCGATCGCGCAAACGTTTCGCCGCCGAGATGCGAACGATGAACGGCTCGTGCTCCACATGCGCATCGAGCAGCGCCAGCGCGTCGTCGTCCCACAGCACGGCTGCCTGGTCGCGCGCCGGCGTCGGATCGATCCGGTCCATCTCGCTGGCAAGCGGCAGGATGTGGAACAGCGCGTCGAACAGCGCGTTGCAATATTCCTGGACGATCCAGGTGGCACCGGCATAACCCATGAACGGCGTGCCCGTCGCGCGGCGGATGATCGCCCCCGGAAACGAGGCCGGGATGAACATGCAGCGCGCGCCTTGCTCGGCCGCATACATCCGCTCGTTGAACGAGCCGTAGAGCACCAGCGGCGGCGTCGCCTTCAGCGCGCGGCGCACCGCCGCGTTGTCGGGCTTGGTGCCGGCAGTGCGGGAGAACGCGAAGGTGCACGGAATGCCCATCTCGTCTTCCAGGAACTGTTTCAGTCCGCGCGTGTAGGTCTCGGTTGCCACCACGGCGAACGAAGCGGTCGCGAAGAAATCCTGCGTCACGCTGCGCCACAAATCCCAGATCGGCTTGATGGTGGTGTGCTTCTCCGCCTCGATGAACGGCTCGGGATCGACGCCTGCCAGCTCGCCCAGCGCGCGCAGGAAATTGGTGGTGGCGAAGATGCCGATCGGCGCCTGCAGATAGGGCCGGTCCAGCGCCTCGCACAATTTACGGCCGAACTCGCGATACAGGCAGATGTTCACGTCCGCGTCCGGCAGGCGCGCCACGTCTTCCAGGTGCGACCCGAGCGGAAAGCTCAGATTGATCTCGCACCCGATGCCTTCGACCAGCCGGCGTATTTCGGCCAGGTCGGACGGCATGTTGAACGTGCCGTAGATCGGCCCGATGATGTTCACCCGCGGCTTGACGCCGGGTTGCCGCTCCGGACGCGGCTTGATCTTGGATTTCTTGGCGCCGAACTCGGTCCACAGCCAGTAGATCGCGCGGTCCGCCGCCTGCCACTGGTCCTCGTCGATGGTGCGCGGAATAAAGCGCAACAGGTTGCTGCCCTCCGGCGTCACCCCGCCGCCGATCATCTCGGCGATGCTGCCCGTCACCACCACGGCCGGCAGATCCTGGTCGCCCGCGGCCGCCGCCCGGCGCATCGCACCCTCGGTGCCCTCGCTGGAGAGGTTGTCTTCGGACAAGCCCGTGACGTGAACCGGCAATTCGTGCGGCGGCAAACCGTCGGTGTAGTGCAGCACCGCAGTCACCGGCAGGTTCTCGCAGCCGACCGGTCCGTCGATCAGCACGCGCAACCCGCGAACCGCGCAGAACGCGTACACCGCACCCCAGTAGCCGCCGGCCCGATCGTGATCCTGAACCAGCATCGTCTAGGTTCCCACCGCTTCGAGCGCCTTCGCCTTCGCCAGCCGCAATTTTCGCGTGCGCTCGCGTGCGCCCTGCGGCTCCACCGGCTTGCTGCGCCAGCCATAGCCGGACGCATCACCCGTGCCCACGCCTTCGAAAAACGAAACCATGCGCGTGAACCGTTCGGCGCCGCGCGTCTGCGCCGCCACGATAGCCGCCAGCGCACCGGCGCCGGCCGCCCCCATCAGTGGGCGCGCGGAAACCATGTTGGTATAATATAGCGCCGGTATCCCCAGCTCCTTGGCCTTCTGGACCAGCGGCGTCGTCCCGATCGCAAGGTCGGGCCGCACGTCCTGCATGGCGCACAGATCCTGCTCCAGCGAGGCGCGGTACTGCACATGCGTGCCGCGCGCCTCCAGCCAGGCGCGATCCGCCTCGCTCCACTCGGTGCGCGGACAGGCCGTTCCCACATAGGGAATCTCGGCGCCCGCCTCCATCAGCAGGCGCGCCACCAGCAGCTCGGAACCCTCGTAGCCGGACAGCGTAATGCGCGCGCGAATCGGGTTTGCTTCCAGCGCCGCGCGGATCGCCGGCAGTGCTGCTGCTTTCGCCGCGTCGAGCTGCGCCGCACCCACGCCGGCTGCGGCACCCACCGCCTCCAGCCAGGCCGCCGTGCCGTCCACACCCACCGGGGCGGAGCCCACCACCGGGCGCCCCGCCGCACGCATCTCGCGCACGGAAGCGGTGTAGAAGGGGTGCGCCGCGGCCGCCACTGTGCAGTCCAGCGCCGCATACAGGTCGCGCCACTCGCGGCAGGGCAGGGTGGGGGCCAGCGCCATGCCCATCGGCGCCAGCAGCGCGCCCACGCCCGGCGGATCGGCCGGAAAGAATTCGCCGAGCATGGCAACCGTCGGCAGGTCTGCCACCACGCGTGGCCGCGCCACCGGCCCGGCTTCCGCCTCGGTGCGCGCGTATTTAAGCATCGCGCCGGTCAGCACGTCCTTGGCTTCCGCATGCGTCGGCACGCCGAAGCCCGGCACGTCGATGCCGATGATGCGCACGCCGTCGATCTGCTTCGGCAACAGGTCGAGCGGCACGCCGGACGCCGTCGGCACGCACAGATTGATCACGACGACGGCGTCGTACTCAGATGGCTTGGCCGTCTCGTAAACCGCGTTGCGTATGTCCTCGAACAACTGGCCCCGCACCAGCGACTCCGAGTTGAACGGCACGTAGCCGACGGTCCGCCGCGCGCCATAGAAATGCGAGGTGAAGGTCAGCCCGTACACGCAACAGGCCGAGCCCGACAGGATGGTTGCCACCCGCCGCATGCGCAGGCCCACACGCAACGAGCCGAAGGCCGGGCACATGGATTGCGGTTGATCATGCGGGCCGCGCGGGTAGTCGGCCATCAACTGATCCATCGCCACGGATTTGCCGGCCGCACGTGCGGCCTCCGTCAGACGCTCGCGTCCGCCATGGCAGCCGGCGCCCGAAGCGGGCGGTATGGAACCGTCCATCTCGTCAGGCACCCTCGTAGATCACTTCGAGCGATGCCTTATTACTCACCGTCGCCGGGCACATGTCTGCCTCGGTTGCCGGCACCAGCACCACGTTGCGGCCGACGGCGTCGCCCTTGAACAGGTTCAGCAGGTTCTCGTGCGTCAGCGGGTTCGGCCGCACCGGCGGTGCCGACGCGACCTGCTCCGCCAACTGTTCGAACATCGGTGCCCAGCGTCCGCCCGGCGTGCCGATGATCTCGTAATTCGCACTCTTCCGGCGGATGTCGTCATCGGCGGGGATCGCGGACAGCACCGGAATGCCAACCTTGTCGGCAAAAGCCTGCGCCTCGCCGGTGCCGTCGTCCTTGTTGATGACCATGCCGGCGACGCCGACGTTGCCGCCCAGCTTGCGGAAGTAATCGACCGCCGAGCACACGTTGTTGGCGACGTACAACGACTGCAAGTCGTTCGATGCCACAACGATCACCTTCTGGCACATGTCACGCGCGATCGGCAGTCCGAACCCGCCGCACACCACGTCGCCCAGGAAGTCGAGCAACACGTAATCGAAGCCCCACTCGTGGAAACCGAGCTTCTCCAGCAGCTCGAAACCGTGGATGATGCCGCGCCCGCCACAGCCGCGCCCGACTTCCGGGCCGCCCAGCTCCATCGCGTACACGCCGTCGCGCTTGAAGCACACGTCGCCGATGGCGACCGCTTCGCCGGCCAGCTTCCTCTTCGATGAGGTCTCAATGATCGTGGGGCACGAACGGCCGCCGAACAGCAGGCTCGTCGTGTCGCTCTTGGGGTCGCAGCCGATCAGCAGCACGCGCTTGCCCTGCTGCGCCATCATATAGCTGAGGTTGGCCAGCGTGAAACTCTTGCCGATGCCGCCCTTGCCGTAGATCGCAATGATCTGCGTCTCTTTCTTCGCAGGCACGGTAGAGACGGCATCCGGCTCGATGGCGGCCTCCGCGCGCAGCGCGTCGGCCATGCTGGCCTGCGGGGCGGCCGGGGTCGGGCTGACGAATGCGTTCATGCGAACTCTCTCCAATCCAGAACCATTTTCAGGCACGAAGTGTCGGAAAACGCGGTGCGATAGGCGGATGCCGCGTGAGCGGCCGGTTCGCGATGGGTGATCAGCCCGTCGAGCGAGACGACGCCTGAGGCCACCAGCGCCAGCACGTGCGCAATGTCCGCCGGGGTGAACTGTGCGGCGATCAGGATGCGCGCCTCGCGCATGAAGGCCGGCGGGAAGGTGAAGCTGAGCGTGTCGTAGAATCCCGCCAGCACCACCGCGCCGCCCGGCGCCAGCCGCCCGATCAGCGTGTCCAGCAACCCGGCATCACCGCTGGCATCGACGATGCAGCGATAGTCCCGCCGCGCATCGTCCTGCGGATCGACCACATCGTAACCCGCCGCACCCTGTCTGCGCGCGGCGCTGGTCTCCCACACCGTGGGTCGGCCGCCGGCGGCCAATGTCAGGCGCGCCAGCAGGCGCCCCACCGTGCCATGCCCTATGATCAGCTCGGGCACCGAGGCACCCGGCAGGGCGATGGCGTGCTGCGCCGTTGCCGCCAGCGCCAGCAAGCTTGCCGAGCAACCCAGATGCTCGGGCACCGGTACAACCCGTGCGCCGCGCGTCACCAGGCGGGATGCGGTGCCGCCGAACAGGCCGCGTATCTCGCCGTAGCAGCTCGCCCCCGGCACGAACACCATCTGTCCCGGCGCCACGCCTGCTCGCTCGCCCGCCGCGCTCACCCGGCCCACCGACTCGTAGCCGGGCACCAGCGGATAACCCATGCCGGGAAACGGCGGCATGCGGCCGGTGTAAAGCAGCCGTTCAGTCCCGGTGCTGATCCCGCTCCAGGCGATGTCGACGACCACGTCATCCTCGCCGGGCGGCGAAAGCGGGATGCGGCTCAGGCCCAGTTGCTCGGGGGCGGTCAGGACGACAGCGTTCGTGTGCAATACGGCCTCCCCATCCCTGGTTCGAATCTCGTTGTAAGCCTAGCTTTACAGACTGGTATGTCAACCGGGATTTACACTCACGATCACCCCGGATGTGCAACCAGCACGCTCGTGAGCAAAGGCGTGCTGGTGCGCAGCGCCCGCACGCTGGCGAAGCCGGCCTCGTGCAGCAGGCCGGTCAGCACCGCGACGCTGCGCGGCCGCCCGCTGCCCATGGCCAGAAGGTAGAAGCCGAAATAGGCGTCACCCATGCGCTCCGCCCCACGCGTGGCCGCCATCGGCTCGGCCAGCAGCAGCGTGCCGTGGGCGGGCAAGGCCGCACGGACTGCCCGCAACAGCCGGCGCACGGCGTCGTCGTCATGGTCGTGCACCACCCGCACCAGGCTGATCAGGTCGGCCCCGCCCGGCAGCGCATCGTCTAGGAAGCTGCCGCCCACCGCGGATGCGCGGTGCGCCAGCCCCGCCTTGGCGAAGCGCGCCTCCGCCCGCCCGGCCACCGCCGGCAGGTCGAACAGCACCAGCCGCAGATCGGGCGCGCGCGCCGCCGCCGCTTGCAGGAACACACCCTCGCCCCCGCCCAAATCCAGCAGGCAGCGGTGGCGGCCCACTGGATAGGCGTCGAGTATCTCGCCGGCCACCAGCGGCTGGGATGCCGCCATCAGCGCCGAGTAGGCGCCAACGGCAGCGCCCGAAGCCTCGGCTGGCGCGGCCGATCGTGCATAGGCCCAGAACGCCTGCAACTGCGTCGGGCCCGCCCGGCCGCGCAGCAGCGCCACCGGATCGGCCAGATCGGCGTACAGCATGCCGTGATGGGCCACCATCGCAGCCACGCCCGGGTTGTCGATCAGCGCCGCGCCCAGGCTGCCCAGCGCCACCAGGCCGCGCCGCCGCTCGGCCAGCCGCAAGGCCACCGCCGCATCCACCAGCCGCCCTGCGGCCTCCAGCGGCAAACCCAGCCGCGTCGCCAACTCCGGCAAGGCGACCGGGCCGCCCGCCAGCACCTCGAACAGCCGCAGCTCCAGGCAGGCGTGCAGGATCTGCGCATAGACGAACCCGGCACACAGATCGAACAGCGCCGCCGTGCGCCGCCGCGCCACCAGCCGCGTCAGCGGAAACCGCGCCGCCCAACGGCGGAACGCCGGATCGGAGACCAGCCGGTCGCGCAGGGCTGACAGGGAGAACCCCAGCCGGCCGCCGGCGTCGCCGGCCCCGATCGCCTCGACCGCCAAGCCTAAAACGCCGCCGAGACCGTGCGCAGGCCAGCCATCCGGCGCGTGTCTGGAAAAGCGGAGCAAGGCATCACAGACGGTTCTAGGCGGCGTGTTTCGCCAGGCGCACCGGCATCAACCGCGACGTCTCGCTCAGGATGTGGTTGCGCAGCGCCGACTGGCCGGGGCAGGGGGGCACGGACTCCACCGCACGCCCGGCCAAATCCTCCAGCCAGGCCATCGCCCCGTCCAGCCCCAGCTGGGCCACCGCGTTGGGCCGCTGGTGCGCCGCATCCTGTCCCACCGGCTTGCCCAGTTCCTCGGCCGAACAGACCGCGTCGCGCAGGTCGTCGGCCACCTGGTAGGCCTCGCCCAGCCGCAGCCCCAAGGCCCGCCACGGCTCGGCCTCCACCCCCGCCGACGCCGCCCCGGCCAGCGTGGCCGCGGCAAACAGCGCCCCGGTCTTCTCGCGCTGATACAGCGCCAGGTCGGCCGACGCCTCGCATTCCCAGGCCTGCCCGGCCACGATGCCGCGCGGCACCCCAACGCCCCTGCCGATCACGCCGATCAGGCGGCCCAGCCGTGCCGGTGCGGCGGCAGCAGCCTCGCCCAGGATCTGAAAGGCCAGCACGATCAGGGCGTCGCCCGCCAGCAGCGCCAGCATCTCGCCATGCTGTCGGTGGACCGTGGGCCGTCCCCGTCGCGTGTCGGCATCGTCGAAACACGGCATGTCGTCATGCACCAGCGAGGCACAGTGCAGCAGTTCCACCGCCGCCGCAGCAGCGTCGGTCAGGTCCGGCGCGTCCTCGCCGCACGCCATCGCCACCGCCAGGCACAGCCGCGGCCGGATGCGCGCGCCACGCGGAAACACGCTGGACCGCATGGCCGCCGCCAGCCCGGGCGGACAGCCAGACGCCTCCGCCTGGGCCACCGCCGCGTTCAGCGCCGTTTCAATACGTGACAAAGGATCCATGCGAGCCCCCACTGTCAACCAAACTTGTCAGCGGGACTGTCAGACTTTAGTGACAATCGTGTCAAGCGAGGAAGCAATGGACCGGCAGCGTGTTGCCGTAGTGGGCGCGGGCATCGGCGGACTGGTGGCAGCGCTCGACCTGGCCGTGGCGGGCCACCAGGTCACCGTGCTCGAGCGCCAGCCCGCACCGGGCGGCAAGATGCGCGCGCTCGACATCGGCGGCACGCTGATCGATGCCGGCCCCACGGTGTTCACCATGCGCTGGGTGTTCGAGTCGATCTTCGCCGACGCCGGCACGCAGCTCGGCCACCATATCGGCCTGCAACCCGCCGAAATCCTGGCCCGCCACGCCTGGGGACCCGGCCAGCAGCTCGACCTCTACGCCGACACCGACCGCACCGCCGACGCGATCGGCACGTTTGCCGGCGCCCGCGAGGCGGCCGGCTTCCGCGCGTTTACCCAGCAGGCCCGGCGCATCTACGACGTGCTCGATAAGCCTTTCCTGCGGTCCGGCCTGCCCACGCCGCTCTCACTGGTGAAATCCGCCGGCGTCCGCCGCATGCTGGCCATCAGCCCGTTCACCACGCTGATGTCCGCCCTGCACACCCATTTCGCCGATGCCAGGCTGCGGCAATTGTTCGGCCGCTACGCCACCTATTGCGGCTCCTCGCCGTATCGCGCGCCCGCCACGCTGATGCTGGTGGCGCATGTGGAGCGCGACGGCGTGTGGCTGGTCCAGGGCGGCATGCACCGTCTGGCAGCCGCCCTGGCCGAGTTGGCCGCGTCTCACGGCGTGGCATTCCGCTACAGTGCTGGCGTGCACTCCATTGCCGTCGAGGCCGGCCGTGCCAGCGGCGTTACGCTGGATGACGGCGAACACCTGGCCGCCAACGCCGTGGTGCTCAATGCCGACGCCGCCGCACTCGCCGCCGGCTGCTTCGGCGCCGCCGCATCTGGAGCCGTACCGCCGACGCCACCGGCGCAGCGCTCGCTCTCCGCCCTTACCTGGGCCATGCACGCGCGCACGTCCGGCTTTCCTCTCACGCGTCACAACATCTTTTTCTCGTCCGACTACCCCGCCGAGTTTGCCGACATCTTTCGTGGCAAGCGGCTGCCGCGCGAGCCGACCGTGTATGTTTGTGCGCAGGATCGCGACGACGCCACGGCACCGGGCGGACCGGAACGCCTGCTATGCCTCGTCAACGCGCCGGCCACCGGCGGCGACTTATCCGATACGGAGATTGAACAATGCACGGACCGCAGTTTTGGCCTGCTGGAACGCTACGGCCTGCATGTGGACCGGACATCGGCGGCCAGCGTGACCACGGGACCGGCGGCGTTCGGGAAAATGTTTCCGGCTGCCGGGGCTGTACCTGGCGGGGGGCAGCACGCATCCGGGGGCAGGGGTGCCGATGGCCGCACTCTCGGGCCGGCTGGCGGCAGCCACCGTGATCGCGGATGGGCGTTCGACACGCAGGTAGCCCCGCGCGGCTACCGCTGGTGGTATCTCGACGCGCTGAGCGATGACGGGCGGCACGGCCTGACGCTGATCGCCTTTATCGGCAGCGTTTTCTCCCCCTGGTACCGCGCGGCACGGCGCGGCGGCGGCGGCCAGGCGGACAACCACTGCGCGATGAACCTGGCGCTCTACGGCGCGGGCGGCCATCGCTGGGCGATGACGGAGCGCCCCGCCGCCGCACTGTCGCGCACCGCCGACCACTTAGCGATCGGCCGCTCGCACCTCGCCTGGGACGGCGCCGTGCTCACCGCCGAGGTCGACGAGGTGACCGCACCCTGGCCCACCCGCCTGCGCGGCACCCTGCGCCTTACCCCGGACGCGCTGGCCACCCATCAGGTCGCGCTCGACGGGGTGGGCCGCCACCGCTGGGGGCCGATCGCGCCCGCCGCCCGCGTGGAGGTGGCCCTGCGCCAGCCCGCGCTCGCCTGGCAGGGCCACGCCTATTTCGACACCAACGCCGGCGACGAGCCGCTCGAGGACGGGTTCCTGGAGTGGGACTGGTGCCGCGCGCCGCTTCGCCAGGGCGTGGCCGTGCTGTATCACGGCATCCGCCGCGACGGCGCGCCCTTCTGCACGGCGCTGCGCTACGACGGTGCCGGCCGGGCGCAGGATTTCGAGCCGCCGCCGGCGGCCGAAATCGGCCGCAGCCGCTGGGGCATGCGGCTGCGCACGCTGGCCGACCCGGGCGCTGCACCCCGCGTGGTGCAGCGCCTGGAGGACGCGCCGTTCTACGCGCGCTCAGTGATCGCGACACGGGTGCTGGGCGAGCCGGTCACCGCGGTGCACGAAACGCTGTCGCTGACCCGCTTCGTCAACCCGGCGGTGCAGGCGATGCTGCCCTTCAAGGCGCCGCGCGCGATCCGGCTGTCCCGCAGCAGGCCGGATGGCTTGCCCGCGCAACGATCCGGCGTTACGCCGTTCCATACCGAACCGTGACGGAATCGCCGTGCGCCGCATCCTGGCTCTCGCATGCATGCTTTCGGCCTGCAGCGCCGCCTCGCCCTCGGCGTCCTCGCCGGCAGCCTGCCGGCTGGACCGCGCGGCCGACCTGCCCATGGCGCCCGGCACGGCCTACGCGGTCGTGCCGGCCCGGATCGACGGCCAGCCGGTCTCCATGCTGCTCGACACCGGCGACGAACGCCTGGCCATACGCGAGCAGGTGCAGGCGGCCTTGCGCCTGCCGGAGGACCCGCACCACACCACCATCATGCACGGCATCGGCGGCACCAGCACCGCGCACGACCTGATCATCCAGCGCTTCGAACTGGGCGACGCCGAGCTGCCGCAATCGGGTGCGGCGGTGATGAACCTGCCATCCGTGCCGCAGACGGACCCGCCGCTGGCCGGCGTCATCGGCGGCCAGATCCTGTCCGGCTACGAGGTCGAGTTCAACTTCGCCGCCCGCCGCGTCGTGCTGTGGCAACGCAACGATTGCGACACCGTAGCCCCGGCCTGGCGCGGCGCCTACGCGTCCGTCAACCTGGAGCGCAGCACCGGCAGCCTCGTCACCATGCCGGTCACCATCAACGGCCAGCATCTGCGCGCCCTGCTCGACACCGGCGCGCTCACCACCACGCTCAGCGTCGAGGCGGCAACCCGCCTGGGACTCAGCGCCGCCGCCCGTATCTCCGTCTCGCGCGGCGCCGACGGCCGGGACGTGTTCAGCCACGCAACCCGCCTGCACAGCGTGGACCTCGGCGGCGCCCATCGCGCCGAACTGCCCGTCCTGATCGCCCCCGTCCATATTCCCTTCGCCGACATCATGCTCGGCGCCGACTTCTTCCAGCGACATGACCTGTGGATAGCCTACGCCGGCCAGCGCGCTTTCGTGCAATAGAGCATGACCGCGTCGGGTTGACCCTCAACCGCGATAAACATGCCCGCTGTGACAAAGAGCTCGATCGCGGTGGGTTCGGCTGCCAGAAGCCATCGTAATCGTGCGCGGAAGGCTCATCGCGCCCGCCCGGCAAACTGCCGCGATGCAGACCCCCTCGCGCATCGGCACACCGCGATACAGATAGGATTTTCATGGCCGCTTTCGCCGAGTTGCTGCGTGGCAACCTCTCCGGCCGCCTCGACCGGATCATGCGGCATGAGACGCCGCGTTTCGGCCGCACGACCGTTGTCATAGGCGTACATGCCGGCGGCCTTGGCGACCACCTCGCCTACTCGGTTCTGCCGAGGTTGTATAAACATGCCGGGGCAGCCAAAGTGCTCGTGTCAACGCGGACGAATTGCGGCGAGCCTTTCGCCAGGAATCCCGAAACGATCGACCTAGTCTGGAAGCCGAACCCCCACGTCGATGGCTTCACCGACGAGCCGCCGAACG
>CAXUHU010000091.1:420-13277 GCA_964250925.1 uncultured Acetobacteraceae bacterium | reverse complement strand
GGTAGAGACGAGGATCAAAAACCCCGGGTAACTCTGCCGGTGATCCATGCAGGGCCAAGGGCGACGAATTGATCAGTCTCGATGAGTCCGGGCGTGTACGATCGTTGAAACTCCATTCCCCAATCTGAATTGCGACACCATACCATCGCCCTTCGGAGTGGACCTATGTCGAGCATCTCGCAAACGCCGATCAGATACAGCCCCGACGTCGAGAAGCTGATTGAGGATGAGGGCGGCTACGACGAAAAACTGACGGAGGCCATGCTCGACATCAGCCGGACTGTGCTGCGCGACACTGGCCACGTGCGCCGTTCGGTGCACGCCAAGAGCCACGGCGTGCTCAGCGGCGAGCTCGAAGTGCTGGAACACCTGCCGCCAGAACTTGCGCAGGGCATGTTCGACACCCCGGGCCGGCACGCCGTCATCATGCGCCTGTCCACCACGCCCGGCGACATCCTGGACGACACGGTTTCCACGCCGCGTGGGCTGGCGCTCAAGGTGCTGGGCGTCCACGGCCCGCGGCTGCCCGGCAGCGAGGGCGACACCACCCAGAATTTCGTGCTGGGGAACGCGCCGTCCTTCAACGCACGCACCGCCAAGGATTTCCTGCCCAACATCGCGAAACTGGGTGCGACCGCAACCAAGGCGCCGATGCTGAAAAAGGCGTTTTCCGCCGTGTCCCGCAATGCGGAGCAGATGCTGGAGATGGTCGGCCTGCAGAGCACCACGCTGACCACGTACGCAGGTCAGGCGATGACGCACATCCTCGGCGACAGCTTCTATTCGCAGGCGCCGTTTCTGTATGGCGACTACATGGCCAAGCTGTGCATCGCGCCGGTATCGGACAACCTGGTTGCCCTCAACGAGCAGTCGGTCCAGCTGCACGGCAAGCCGGATGGGCTACGCACCTTGGTGCGAGAGTTTTTCGCGTCCCAGGAAGCGACCTGGGACGTGCGTATACAGCTCTGCACCGATCTGAATACAATGCCGATCGAGGATGCGTCCGTCGAATGGCCTCAGGAGAACAGCCCCTACCGGCCAGTGGGCCGGATCGTCGTCAAGCCGCAGGATAGTTGGGGTCAAGACATGGTCGAGGCTGTCGATGAGCGTCTCACCTTCAGTCCCTGGCGGGGTCTGGCGGCCCATAGGCCGCTCGGGTCCGTCATGCGGGCGCGCCGCCGGGCCTACGAGAGCTCCGCGCGTTTTCGCGGCGAACACATTGGACGCGCCCTGATCGAGCCCGCCGATGCGTTCGGCCCGAGCTAGCCGAGGCGGCCGACACCGGAGCAAACGCTTGCGCCGTGGCGCAAGCCGCTGACGGGATCCCGCCAGGCCCGGTCTTCGGCAGCTTGCGCCGACGGCCGTTTTCTGGCCGGTTGAGGCAGCCAGTGTAAGGGCGTCGCAGGCATTCCGGGATATGCGCTCCTCCTCGCCGCTGCCTGGTGCCTCAGCGAGAACCGCCGCGCCATAGCGTGGCGTATCGTAGCTGCCGGCTTCGCCCTGCAATGGGCGTTGGCCGCCCTGCTGCTGCACGCCGCCCCGGCGCGGCGGCTGGTGCTGCTGGCCAGCCGGGCGGTTGGGGTGCTGCAGGACGCCACCGATGCCGGAACCGCCTTCGTGTTCGGCTATCTCGGCGGCGGCCCGCTTCCCTTCGTCGAGACCCATCCCGGCGCCAGCTTGGTCCTGGCGTTCAAGATCCTGCCGCTTGTGCTCGTCATCAGCGCGCTCAGCGCCCTGCTGCTCCATCTGGGCCTGCTGCAGCGCCTGACGGCCGCCTTCGCCTGGCTGCTGCGGCACATAATGGGCCTGGACGGCGCGCTGGCGCTGGGCGCCTCCACCCACATCGTGCTCGGCATGATCGAGGCCCCGCTGCTGATCCGCCCCTACCTCGCGCAGATGTCGCGCGGCGAGCTGTTCGCGCTGATGAGCTGCGGCATGGCCGGGGTGGCCGGCACCGTCATGGCGATCTACGCCAGCGTGCTGGGCCACGCGCTGCCCGACGCGCTGGGCACCATCCTGGTCGCCAGCGTGATCAGCACGCCCGCGGCCCTCGCCGTCGCGGCGCTGATGGTGCCGTTCGCCCCCGCCCAGGGCCGCGCCGCCCAACTCGTCTACGACCGGCCCGCCAGCGTGCTCGACGCGATCACCCGCGGTACCGCCGAGGGCGTCGCTCCCCTGGTGGGCATCGCCAGCACGCTGCTGGTCACGGTGGCCCTGGTCACGCTCGCCAACCGCGTAGTGGGCCTGCTGCCCCACACCGGCGTGCCGCCCACGCTGCAGGGGTGGCTCGCCTACCCGTTTCGCCCGGTCATGTGGCTGATCGGCGTGCCATGGGCGCAGGCGGGCACCGCGGCGCAGCTGATGGGCACGAAGACGGTCTTGAACGAGTTCGTCGCCTACCTGGACCTCTCCGCGCTGCGCCAGGGCGCGCTCTCGCCCCGATCGCGCCACATCGTCGTCACGTCGCTCTGCGGTTTTGCCAATCTGGGCAGCGCGGGCATCCTCGTGGGTGGGCTCGGGGCGATGCTGCCCGACAGGCGCGCCGAGATCGCATCGCTGGGGCTGCGTGCCGTCCTGTCCGGCACGATCGCGACCTGCCTGAGTGGCGCCGTCGTTGGGCTGATCGCCTGATCCGTCCGAACGGGAGGACATGGGGTAGGGTAAATCCCGCTTGCCTGGCCTATCGTGTCCGACATGACAGGCAAGAAACCGAGGGGACGGCCGGCCTATGACGACCTGCTGACGCCGGCGGAATGGCGCATCCTCGATGCGGTCCGCCACGGTTTGACCAGCCGGAGCATCGCGTCCGGGCGAGGCGTCAGCATCGATGCCGTGAAATATCACGTTGCCAACATCAAACAGAAGCTGGGGCTGCCGAACCGCGCGCGGATGCGGCTATGGAACGGCGTCGCACGATCCACCCTGCTCCACGACAAGGAGGTTGCCATGGACACGTCTTCCCCGATCGGGCGCATCGGCCAGATATCCAGAACGGTCGCCGACATCCAGCAGGCGACCGCCTGGTATCGCGACGTGCTCGGCCTGCCCCACCTCTACAGCTTCGGCGATCTCGCTTTTTTCGACTGCTCCGGAACCCGCCTGTTCCTCAGCAAAGGCCAGGCTGCCGCCTCGCACGAGTCGATCATCTACTTCCGCGTCGCCGACATTCGTGCGTCGCAGGCGGCGCTTGCTGCGCGGGGTGCCGTCTTCATCAATGCGCCACACCTGATCCACCGTCACGACGACGGAACAGAGGAGTGGATGGCGATGTTCGAAGACAATGAGGGCCGCCCGCTTGCGATCATGGCCCAGCTTGCCCCATGATCGATGATCCCTTGGCCTAGTGCCAGCGAGAGCCGGAATAGGTGGGGCAGCGCCCCTAGTCCGGCCGTCCCGCCCGATGATACGGATGCCCGGTCGCAATGGCCCGTGCCCGATACAGTTGCTCGGCCAGCATCACCCGGACCAGCATGTGCGGCCAGGTGAGCGGCCCCAGGCTGAACACGTGATCGGCGCGCGCGACGACGGGCAGGTCCAGACCTTCCGCGCCGCCGATCACGAAGGCGAGCGGGCGCCCGGCGGCGAGCCGGGCTTCCAGCAACCGTGCAAAAGCCTCGCTGCTCGGCGGCGATGCTCCCTGGTCCAACACGATGGCCTGGGTATCGGAGGTTAGATGCGCAAGCAGGGCGGCGGCTTCACGCCGCTTGATCTCCGCGGGCGCGCCCTGCCCCTCGGCGACCTCGGTGACCTCCAACCTTGGTTTCAAACGGCCGGCGTAGCGCGCGAACAGCTCGGCTTCCGGCCCAGGCCGCATCCTGCCGACGGCAATCAGCCGCATGCCGGCCTGCCCGACGCCGTTGCTACGGACGTCCCTCTTTGGCGCATGCCTGTGCTTGCCATCAAAACAGGAACGAGAAGCGGCCAACATGCTGCAGGCCCGGGCTCGGTCTCGAGGCAGCCCGGACAATGACAGACACCGAGCAGATCGTGGCAAGCCGGATGGGGACAACCTCCATAGCACGACAGCGCAATCACCATGGCTTCGGCTGCCAGATGCCGTCGCGATCTAGCCAGCCTGCGCGGCCGGCTCGTCGAAATCGGCGCCCCACATCTTCTCCAGCGCGTATAGCGACCGGGCGTCGGGCTTAAACAGATGGATCACGATGTCGCCCGCGTCGATTAGCACCCAGTCCGATCCGCCGGCGCCCTCGACGCGCACGCGCTTGACGCCCGCCTCGGCCAGCTTGTCCTCCAGATGCGTTGCCATGGCGCTGATCTGGCGGTCGGCCAGCCCGGTCGCGATCACCATGCGATCGGCGAACGAGGCGCGTCCGGCCAGGTCGATCGCCACCACCTGTTCCGCCTTGTCGGCTTCCAGGCTGTCCACGATCACCGATTGCAGCCGCTCCAGCATCACCGCATCGGCGGGCTCCTCGCGCTTGCCGCGCGGGCCGGCGGCCACCGCCTTCTTGCGCGGCGTGCCGAGTGCCTTGGCCGCCTCCTTCAGCGCGGCAGGAACCTTGGGGGTCCGCCGCTTCGGTTCGGCGCTTCCCGGGACTTTGGGCGCTGCTGGCTTGCGAGCGATCGATCTTCTCCTGCGGCCTCGCCTTCACCCACCATGCGGCGAAGGGCGGTAGCCGATAACGCGTTCTCCCGGCCGGCCAGAACCACCCAGGCGGGCGCCCGCAGGCCGGCCAGCACCGGCGCCTCGCGCCCCAGGCGCCGGCGACTTGCCAGCCGCCGGGCCGCTTGGGATGCCAGTGCCGCCCGAGTGTAGGTTGGCCGCGGCAGGACAGCAAAGGGAACTGCGCGGGCAATGCGCATCCAGCCACGCCAGCGCGGAAATTGCCGCAGGTTGTCGGCCCCCATCAGCCACACGAAGCGTACGCGCGGAAACCGGCGCTGCAGGGCGCGGATCGTGTCCAGCGTGAACCGTGTGCCCAGATGCCGCTCGATGTCGGTGGCCACCACACGCCGGCCATCAGCAATGCGGCGGGCCGAAGCCATGCGGGCGGCCAGGCTGGCCATGCCCCGGCGAGGCTTGAGCGGATTGCCGGGCGAGACGAGAAGCCACACCTGGTCCAGCGCCAGCCGCTGCAACGCGATCCGTGCGATGTGCCGATGGCCAGCATGGGCCGGATTGAAGCTGCCCCCCAGCAATCCCACCGCCTCGCGCCGCCGGTCGCCGTAGCGGGGCAGGCTGGGTGCAGATTCCGGGCGGGACGGGTGCATCCGCCCAGACTACACCAAGTCCGGCCGGGCTTCACCGGTGAAGGCCATCCCTGCCCTACTCCCAACTGTCCACCTCGCCGACGCGCACTCCAGCCGGCTTCCGGCCGGGCTGCGGCAGCGGCCCGGCGCGGCCGAACAGCCAACCCTGGCCGTATTGAACGCCGAGCGAGGCCAGTGCCGCGGCTTCGGCCTCGGTCTCGATCCGCTCGGCCACGATCTCTGCCGCGCCAGCCCTGGCGATCTTGACCATGCCGGCGACGAAGGCGCGCTCGCGGCCCAACTCCGTCACCCCTGCGACGTAGGAGCCATCCAGCTTGACCACGTCGGGCGCCAGCGCGCGCAGCAGGCGCATGTCGGCCACACCGGCGCCGAAATCGTCTAGGCAGAACGGCACGCCGATCGCGCGCAGCGCCGCTGCCGTCTTGGCGGCCGCCGCTGTGTCCTCGATCTCGGCAGTCTCGGTCATCTCGACCATCAGGTGGCCATCCCTGGAAGCTGGGCTGGCCGAGAGCAGTGTCACAAGCTGCTCACGAAACCGGCCGTCCTGAACCGACTGGCCCGACAGGTTGAAGGCGATTGAGCGGCCCGTCCGGCTGGCCTGCTCGCAGGCCAGGCCTGCCACGCGCAGGTCCAGCTCGGATGCCAGCCCCAGCGCCTCGACCAGCATCACAAAATCCTGCGGCGTGGCGAGCGGCAGGTCGGCGATGGGCTGCGGCCGGATCAAAGCCTCGAAATGATGGGTCGCCCGCGTGGCCAGAGAGACGATCGGCTGAAATGTCAAGTTGAACCGGCCGCCGCGTATGGCGCGCAGCAGCGTGTCGGTCCGACGGCCGGCGTCGCGCAGATAGGCGGCAAGGCTGGTGCCCAGCCCCGATTGCTGCAGCCCGGCCGAACCCTCTCGGGCGAAAGCGTTCAATGCCTGGCGGAGCGCCCGCGCGGCTTGCGTCGGCGTCAAGCCTTCGGCCGACAGGTTCAGGTGATGCGCGGTGACCGCGACCTCGATACCTTGCGCGCGCAACTGCGCCTCCAGCGCCAGCGAGGCCGCGTGCAGCTGCGCCGGCGTGCCGCCCGCGCCCAGTAGACCGTAACGTCCGGGGGCCAACTCGCCAGCCACTGTCCCCGGCACCACCGCCTCCAGTGCCTGGCCAACCGCTTCGCAGGCAACCAGGGCCGTGCTGCCGGGCCCGGCGATCTCCAACAGGCCCACGTCGCACGGCGTGCCGGCACGCAGCCGCGCCTCCGTCGCCCGAGCAAAATCCTGCGGGTTGCCGGCGCGAAGCACGCTGGCCGAAGGCTCCGGCGGCAGGGCAAACGTCACGCAGAGGCGCACGGGACGGTCGGTGGCAGGCAGCGCGATCGCGGCCAGGGCCAGCCGGGTCTGTTTGTCGTCCGACAGCCGGATCATCATCGGCGCCACCCGTCCCCGGCTGAGCAGGAGCGAAAACGCGCAGTCAAGTACGTCGTGATCGACCGGTGCCACCAGGCTGCGCAGAGGGCGGCCGACAAACGCCTCCGGCGGCTGACCCAGCCGGCTGCGGAATGCACCGGCCGCATATGTAATGGTGCCGCACGCCTCCGCCTCGGCCATCAGCTCGGCACCGGCAAACGCGAAAGCCACGAAACGCTCGTTATTGTCGGCCCGGCGCAGCTGCACCGGATCGGTCTGCGTCTGGGCAGGCATCGCTCGGTCCTCGGCGCGGGGCGCGTTCGGCACTGTGCCGTACCTGCCTTAACGAAGCGTCACCGGTCAGCCCCTGATCTGGCCTGTGCCCACCACCTGGTAGCGGAAGCATGTGAGCTGCTCCGGCCCTACCGGGCCGCGGGCGTGGATGCGGCCCGTCGCAATGCCGATCTCGGCGCCGAAGCCGAACTCGCCTCCGTCGCAGAACTGCGTCGAAGCGTTCCACACCGTCACCGCACTATCGGTAGCGGCCAAGAAGTGGGCCGCCACGTCGGCATCCTCGGTGACGATCGCATCGGTATGCGCGCTGCCGTGGCGCGCGATATGCGCCAGCGCCGCGTCCAGCCCATCGACCACGGCCACCGAGAGCACGCTGTCCAGCCACTCCGTGTCGAAATCCTCCGGGCAGGCCGCCGGCAGCCCGGGCACGACCTCCCGCGCGCGCGCATCGGCGCGAAAGCGGCACCCCAGCGCCGCCAGGTCGCCCACCAGCGCCGGCAACAGCGATGGCGCCACGACGGCGTCGATCAGCAGCGTCTCGGTGGCGCCACATATGCCGGTCCGGCGCATCTTGGCGTTGACCACGATCCGCCGCGCCATGGCGGGGTCGGCAGCCTCGTGCACGTAGGTGTGGCAAAGTCCTTCGGCGTGGGCCAGCACCGGCACCCGCGCCTCCTGCTGCACGCGGCTCACCAGCGACTTGCCGCCGCGCGGGATGATCAGGTCGATCAGCCCGCCAGCGGCCAGCATGTCGGCCACGAACGAACGCTCGGCGCTGGGCGCAATCTGCACGCAGCCGGCGGGCAGCCCGGCCTCGGCCAACCCCTCCACGATCGCCGCGTTGATCGCCCGTGCGCTGGCGAAGCTCTCGCTGCCGCCGCGCAGGATCACCGCGTTGCCGGATTTGAGGCAGATGCCCGCGGCGTCCGCGCCGACATTGGGCCGGCTTTCGTAGATCATGCCGATCACCCCAATGGGTGCGGCTACGCGCCGGATGGTCAGCCCGTTCGGCCGCGTCCATTCGGCCAGCGTCCGGTCCAACGGGTCGGGCAGGCCCGCTATGTCGTCCAGCCCCTGCGCCATCGCCTCGATCCGCGCGTGTGTCAGCGTCAGCCGGTCGCGGAACGCCTCGCCGGCGCGCGACGCCGCCAAATCCTCCCGGTTGGCCCGCTCGATCGCGGCCGAGTGCCGTCGCAGCGCTGCGGCGGCCGCGCGCAACCCATCGTCGCGCCGGGCGCCAGCCAGCCGGGCGAGCGCGCGGCTGGCCGTCCGGGCAGACCGGCCCATCGCGGCAAGAGTGGTCTGCACAACAGCGTCCATCCGGCAAGGTTAGGCGGCGTCCGCGTGCCAGGTAAAGCCGGCGGCCACCGCTCGTTGCCGAGAGCGCCCGCGCCTGCCATGACAGCGTGCGCCTGCACCGCAAGGAACCCGCCCATGAGAAGCCCAGCCCGCCTGACCGCACTCGCCGCGGCCGCCCTCGTCCTGCCGTCCTGCGCGCAGCTCCTGCAGGCAGCCTGGACCCCGCCCAACCGCGACGCGAGCAAGATGGAGCCAGGCACCTACGCGGTCGAGCCCGAGCACACGCAGGTCGTGTTCAGCGTCTTCCACATGGGCTTCACCAACTACGCCGGCACGTTCTCCCATGCGACCGGCAGCCTCGCGCTCACGCCGCAGAACGCCGGGGCCATGTCGGTGTCGATCAGCGTACCGATCGCCAGCGTCGCCACTACCAGCACCAAGCTGGACGGCGAGCTGAAGAGTGCCGACTGGCTCGATGCCACCCGCTACCCGACGATGGATTTCCGCTCCACCAAGATCACCCAGACCGGCCCCAGCACCGCCGATGTGCAGGGAACGCTGACGCTGCACGGCGTCACCAAGCCGCTGACCCTGCACGCAACCTTCAACGGCGCCGGGATCAACCTGCTCGACAAGAAGGAGACGGTGGGCTTCCAGCTTTCCGGTACCCTCAAGCGCAGCGATTTCGGGGTGAGCAAATACGTGCCGCTGGTGAGCGACGATGTCACCCTGATGATCGCGGCGGCTTTCGAGAAAACCTGACGTTGGAAAGCAGTCCTTTTTTGAAAAAAAGGACCAAAAAACCTTTGTTCGTGGCTCCGCGACGGCTAGCCGATCTTCATTCCGTCATACGCCACCTCGAAGCCTGCCGCCTCGACCATAGCGCGCTCGGGAGAGCCCTCCAGCAATAGCGGGTTGGTGTTGTTGAGGTGGATGTAGATGCGCCGCCCCGGATGCTGCGCCAGCCGCGCCAGCGACCCATCAGGGCCAGAGACGCAGACGTGACCCATGCGCCGCCCCGTCTTTTGCCCTACGCCGGCGCGCACCATCTCGTCATCGGTGAACAGCGTGCCGTCGAAGAACAGCACGTCCGCATCGGCCACCCCGTCCCGCACGGCGTCGGTCACCTCGGCACAGGCCGGCGCGATGATCACCCTTCGCCCGGCGCCTTCCAGCCGCGCCGCGTAGGTAACCGCCTGCTCGGCGATCGCGGCGCTCCGGTCCTCATGATACAGCGGCACCTTGCCAGGCATTTCGAGCAGGGTCAGCGTGATGCCCAGGCCGGTATCGACCGGCACGTCCGGCGCAATCGCGATGCGCTCGACCAGGGCCGGGTCCAGCGAGGCGAAAAGCCGGTTGTCGCGCAGTATCTGCAGGATCGGCTCCGGCGCCCAGATGCGCAGCGCCTGCTGTTCGCGCAGCACCAGCAGTCCCGCGATCCCGTCCACATCGGCGCTGACCAGAACCACGCCGGCAATGGGCGAGTGGCGCGGCCCCGCCGGCGCCAACGCCGGGTTCTCCAATATCTGCTGCCGCATGTCCGGCGGCGCCCCCACCACCAGCCAGCGCGTCCCATCGGCCGTTGCCGCGATGCTGACCTGGGTGCGCGGGCGGGCGCGCGGGTCGCCCGCGCGGGCCAGCGTGCACAACGCGCAGCCGCAATTCCACTGCGGAAACCCGCCGCCGGCGGCCGAGCCCAGAACCAAGCACTTCATCGAAGCGGGTGTGGGCTACGCCTGCCCTCCCTGGCAAGAGGCGCCGGCTACTGCACCCGCGTGACGGTGAAGCCCGCGCGCCCCAGCAGGGCCGGCACGCCGGTCGAGCCGCACAGATGGGCTGCCCCCACGGCAACGAACGCCGTGCCGCTGCCCTGCAAGCGGTCGCCGATGCGCTGCGCAAACCGCTCGTTGCGGCGCAGGATCAGCTCGGTCCACAGCGCCTCGTCATGCGCGCGCATGTCCTGATTGGTCAGGCTGTCCAGCTTGGCCTCATCGCCGCCGCGCCAGGCGGCGAGCAGCTCGGCAAACATCCTTGCCGCATCGGAAAACTCGTCGATCTGCTGCTTGAGCGACGCGAGCTGGTCGGCCACGGGAATGTCGGCCATCATCGCGAACTGCTGGTCCACCGTCTCGAAGGTCGGCGTGGTCAGGTGATGCGCGTGCGCATAGGATAGCAGGCTCGCCTCCACGCCCGGACCCATCGGGCCTGCCTGCTGCAAGGCCGTCTGGTTGAGCAGGATTTCAGCCAGCCAGGGACGGGCGTGCGCCACCAGCGCCGCCGGCACCGCAGTGCGGGCCATCTGCCGGTCGAACCGCTTCCGATAGGACGGCGGCAACTGATCCGTGACGGTGTGCTCAACATCCAGGCCGTAATGCCGGATAGCGTCCACGTTGCCGGCCAAGTCGCCCACGTCGGCTTCCGTCCAGACCTCGGAGGAATCCGCCAGCGCCTTGCGCACTCCTTGCGTCAGCCAGCTCCCCCCATCGTTGCCCGGCAGCACGTGGACCGTGCCGAACAGATAGACGGTGGCACTCGGCGACAGCGCCTTCCACAGCGCAGGATCGGCGAGGGCCTGCTGCAAACAGATGAAAACCGGTGCGCAGCACAACGCGATGCGCAACAGGCTGTGCAAGACGTTGGCCGGCGGCAGGAGCAGGTGATGACGGCTGGTCAAAGCTGTCTCACGGCCGAGCCGGACCAACGATGCGAACCACCAGCGCGCCACCGGGATCGCCCTCGCCGCGCGTGTCGGCTCTCACTCGACAGGGCACCTGGCAGCCGCCGTCGCAGCGCCGCTCACCCACGCCCGCATGCGGCCCAAGCGGCTGGACCGCAGACCGACGCGCCGCGCACGAGCGGCCCAGCTAGACATTGAACCGGAACAGCAGCACGTCGCCATCCTTGACCACGTAGTCGCGGCCCTCGACACGCATCTTCCCCGCGTCCTTCGCACCCGCCTCGCCCCGCAGCGCCACGTAGTCGCCGTAGGCGATGGTCTCGCAGGCGATGAAGCCGCGCTCGAAATCGTTGTGGATGACGGCGGCCGCCTGCGGCGCCTTCGTGCCCGCCGTGATCGTCCAGGCCCGCGTCTCCTTCGGGCCGCACGTAAAGTAGGTCAGCAGGCCTAGCAGCCCGTAGCCAGCCGCGATCACCCGGTCCAGCCCGCTATCGTGCAGGTCCAGCCCGGCGAGGAACTCGGCCCTGTCCGTCTCCGGCAGCGTGCTCACCTCGGCCTCGATCGCCGCTGAGACGACAACACAGGCGGCGCCCTCCACCGCGGCCAGGGCGGCTACCCGCTCGGATTGCGCGTTGCCGGTTGCCGCCGAGGCTTCCTCCACGTTGCACACGTACAGCACCGGCTTGCTGGTCATCAGTTGCAGCCGGCTCACGGCCAGCGCCTCGCCGGGCGGGATGGCGGTGCGCGCCGGGCGGCCGGCCTGCAGGGCGGCGATGATCGGTTCCATCAGCGCCACGGCCGACGCGGCCTCCCGGTCGTTGCCCCGCGCGCGCTTCTGCAGCGGCACGATACGCCGCTCCAGGCTGTCCAGATCGGCCAGCATCAGCTCGGTCTCGATCGTCTCGGCATCGCGCACCGGGTCGATGCTGCCCTCGACGTGCGTCACGTCCGGGTCCTCGAAGCAGCGCAGCACGTGGATGATCGCATCAACCTCGCGTATGTTGCCCAGGAACTTGTTGCCCAGCCCCTCGCCGCGGCTGGCGCCGCGCACCAAGCCGGCGATGTCGACGAACTCCAGGCTGGTCGGCACGATCTTCGCCGAGCGGCCGACCTCGGCCAGCGCGGCCAGCCGCGGGTCGGGCACCGCCACGCGGCCCACGTTCGGCTCGATGGTGCAAAAGGGATAGTTGGCCGCCTGGGCTACGGCGGTGGCTGTCAGCGCGTTGAACAGGGTCGATTTGCCGACGTTGGGCAGGCCCACGATGCCGCAGTTGAAACCCATTACTTCTGCTCTCCAGCCAGCCGCGCCACGCGGGTCATGAAATCGTCCGGCTGTCCCGCCGCCAGCATCGGTGCGGCATCGGCTACGGCGTCCAGCAAGCCGTCGAGCCAGACAGCGTCCGCCTTGGCGAAATCGCCCAGTACCCAGCCCAGCACGCGTGCCTTTTCGCCCGGGTGGCCGATGCCCAGCCGCACCCGCCAGTATTCCGGCGTGCCCAGCGTGCGGTCCATGCTGCGCAGGCCGTTATGGCCGGCCGCCCCGCCGCCCCGCTTCACCCGCATTTTGCCGGGCACCAGGTCCAGCTCGGCGTGAAACGCGGTGATCGCTTCGGGCGGCAGCTTGTAGAAGGCGGAAGCCGGCTGCACGCTGTGCCCGCTATCGTTCATGTAGGTCAGCGGCTTCAGCGCGGTTACCCGCTCGCCGCCCACCGAGCCCTCGGCTGCCAACCCCCGGAAACGCTGGCGCCATGGGCCGAAACCATGGCGAAGCGCGATCCGGTCGATGGCCATGAAGCCGATGTTGTGACGCTGCCGCGCCATGGCAGGCTCGGGGTTGCCCAAGCCAACCCACAACAGCATGGGCCGCCCGTATGGGCCGCCGGCTACTTTTTCTTCGCGGCGGGCGCCTTGGCAGCCGGCGCGGGTGCTGCGGCCTTGGCAGGGGCGGCGCCCTTGGCTGGCGCCTTG
>CAXUHU010000091.1:0-410 GCA_964250925.1 uncultured Acetobacteraceae bacterium | reverse complement strand
TTGCCACCACGAAATCGCGATCGGCCACCGTCGGGCGGGTCTGGTCGGCGCCCTTCAAGTCGTGCCAGCGAATGTTGTCGTTGATGTCGAGCGTGCTCAGGTCCGCTTCGAAGAACGTGGGCACGTTCTCCGGGTCGGCCCACACTTCCACCGTATGGCGCACCACGTTCAGCACGCCGCCCTTCTTCAGGCCGGGACTGGTGAGTTCGTTCAGATAGTGCACGGCTACCGAGACGCGTATCTGCTCGCCGGCTGCCAGTCGCTGGAAATCGACATGCTGCGCCACGTCGGTGACGGGGTGGAACTGCACGTCGCGCATCAGCGCCCGGGTGTTTTCGCCCCCCAAATTCAGCTCGAACAGCCGTGACCGCCAGCCGCCCTGCTTAAGTTGGCCCAGCACCGCCTTCGGC
>CAXUHU010000090.1:0-13314 GCA_964250925.1 uncultured Acetobacteraceae bacterium | reverse complement strand
GTGCGCGGTGCTGGATGATCGTCATCCGGGTCTCGGCACTGCGGCACGAGCGGCTATGGAGAGGAGGTATGCCTGGGGGGCGGGGTTGGACGGGCTGGGCGGGTATCTTACGGGGTAAATGCGCAATTTCACCTCACGGCGCCCGCTGGCCGAGGCAGCTACTGCGGTGGCCGGCCGGCTGGAAGCCCTGCTGCCGCAGGGTCGCCTGGTGCGACACAGCGGAAAGTGGCGTCGTAGGCCGTCGGGTAATATGGCGTGAACGGGTCGCCGTCCGGGCGCAAGGCGAGCGGCAATACGACGCGATTTTGGCGTTGGCAAAACGCCGCCGACTCGGCCATGACGATCCGGGCTGCCTCCGGACCACCCCCTGCGGCGGGGGCACGGAGTTCCGAGACGACGTAGGTGTCCGGCCCGATCGGAACGATACCGGTGCTGGCGGCGCATCCTGCAAGGACTATGGTAAGAATGAGTGCCACAAGGCGCACGGTGCAATCCTTTCGACGGCGCCAGTCGGGCGGGCGTGGCAGGCCATATCAGCACAGACAATGACGGCGCAAAAGCCGGGCTGCCAGCTATGATCGCCGCCGGCAACTCGTCTCCATGCATAACCGGGTATTAACGTTGCTAGTCCATAACGGTGAACAGGCTTTCACCGGAGAGTTCCATGAATTTTGTTCGAGCCACAGCCGCGGCACTGGCCTTCAGGCTGGCCGCTTCATGCAGCATCTTGGCCGTCTCCTGGGCGGCCCAGGCCGCGCCGGTCACGCAGACGACGGCACCCGCCAGCTCTAGTTCCTACGGTGGATGGAATTGGCAGGAGTTGGGAAGCGTCACTCTCGCAGCGGGCACGAACATTGTTTTGGGGCTCACCAGCACCGTCACGATTTGGGACCAGGGCTGGGGCGGCCAGGATCCCGGCGACAACCAGGTGTTCGTCGGCCTGTTCGACAACGGGGTGGAACTCTGGGGCCAGCACGTGGCGGGCGCATACCACCAGACAACGACGCAAAGCTTCGATATTTCCTCGATGCCGGCTGCGCTGCAAAGCCTGGATACGGCACTCGACGGTATAGATTGGTCAACGAAGCCGACGGTCACGATGCAGATGGAGGCTGCACCGGTCGGCTATCCGGGCTGGGAACTGTTTACGTCAAACGCCTCGTTCAGCGTCGCGTCCGACACCGTGCCCGTGCCCGAACCCGCGACCATTGCGATGTTTGCTGCCGCGCTGATGTTGAGTGCGTCGGCGGTGCGCACGCATAGAGGACTATAGCTGCGACCACCAAAACGCCCCTGCTTGGCTGGGACGTCGATAACGAAAGGAGCTGACAGCAACCGCGTCCAGTCGCCTCATCCACGCTGACGAAAAGCAGGCCGGACATGCTTATCCGGCCTGCTCCGACGGCGGGTTATCTCGTCAGGATCAGAAGAAGCCCATCGCATTCGGGCTGTAGCTGACCAGCATGTTCTTCGTCTGCTGGTAATGGTCGAGCATCATCTTGTGGTTCTCGCGGCCGATGCCGCTCTGCTTGTAGCCGCCGAACGCCGCATGGGCCGGGTAGTGGTGGTAGCAGTTGGTCCAAACGCGGCCGGCCTGGATAGCGCGGCCGAAGCGGTAGGCGCGGTTGGTGTCGCGCGTCCAGATGCCGGCGCCCAAACCGTACAGCGTGTCGTTGGCGATCGAGAGTGCGTCGTCGTCGTCCTTGAACTTCGTCAGCGACAGGACGGGGCCGAAGATCTCCTCCTGGAAGATGCGCATCTTGTTGTGCCCCTCGAACACGGTGGGCTGCACGTAGAAGCCGTCCTTCAAGTCGCCGCCGAGGTCGGCGCGATTGCCGCCGGTCAGCACCTTCGCGCCTTCCTGACGGCCGATGTCGAGGTAGGACAAAATCTTCTCCAGCTGGTCGTTGCTGGCCTGGGCGCCGATCATAGTAGCCATATCGAGCGGGTTGCCCATCTTAATGCGCTCGACACGCTTGATCGCGGCCTCGACGAAGCGGTCGTAGATGCTTTCGTGCACCAGAGCGCGGCTGGGGCAGGTGCAGACCTCGCCCTGGTTCAGCGCGAACATCGCAAAGCCTTCCAGCGCCTTGTCGAAGAACGCGTCGTCCTCGCGCGCGACGTCGGCAAAGAAGATGTTGGGCGACTTGCCGCCCAGCTCCAGCGTGACCGGGATGATGTTCTCGCTCGCATACTGCATGATCAGGCGGCCGGTGGTGGTCTCGCCGGTGAAGGCGATCTTGGCGATGCGCTTGTTCTGCGCGAGAGGCTTGCCGGCTTCCACGCCGAAACCGTTGACCACGTTGATCACGCCGGGCGGGACGATGTCGCCCAGCACGTCCATCAGGACCATGATGCTCATCGGCGTCTGCTCGGCCGGCTTCAGCACCACGCAGTTGCCGGCGGCGAGCGCCGGAGCGAGCTTCCAAATCGCCATCAGCAGCGGGAAATTCCACGGGATGATCTGGCCCACCACGCCCAGCGGCTCGTGGAAGTGATACGCCACCGTGTCGTGGTCGATCTCGCTGATGCCGCCTTCCTGGGCGCGTATGCAGCCGGCGAAGTAGCGGAAATGGTCGATGCCCAGCGGCAGGTCGGCCAGTGTCGTCTCGCGGATCGGCTTGCCGTTGTCGATCGTCTCGATCATGGCGAGAAGGTCGAGCTTCTCCTCCATCCGGTCGGCGATCTTAAGCAGAACTTTGGACCGCTCGGCGGGCGAGGTGCGGCCCCATGCGTCCTTGGCGGCGTGGGCAGCGTCGAGTGCCAGTTCGATGTCTTCAACGCTGGAGCGGGCCACGGTGCAGACGACCTGCCCGTTGACCGGAGAGATATTGTCGAAGTAGCGGCCCTGGACGGGCTTCACCCACTTGCCGCCGATGAAGTTGTCGTATTGCGGACGGATGGCGATGTGCTGTGCAACGTCTTTGAGGATGGCGCTTACCATTGCTTGTCTCCCTTGTGGTTATGCGGGTTCGTACCCGCCCGTCTCAGCTCCCGTGATACAGCAGCGGGGTTTTCGAGGCCGCGGCCCGATCGAAGTCTAGCGGCTTGCTGCCGGCGGGATAGCCGTTCTGCTGCAGCAGATAGGCCATGATCTGCTCGTAATCGGCGTGTTCCAGGCTGCCCGGGCTGGTGGCGGGCATTTGCTGCGACACCACCGTGAACACTTCCCCCACGGTGTAATCGGCTTTGGCATTCGCCCAATTGGGGCCCTTGAGCGACGGGCCGGAGCGGCCTTCCAGATGCGCGCCATGGCACATGGCGCAGTTTCCCAGAAACTTTGCAAAGCCGACCTTGGCCTGCGCATCGGTATACAACGCAGGCGGCGACGGGGTTCCCGGGCTGAGCACGGTCGCCGCTATCTTCGTCGCATTGAACGCCTCTGCTTGGTGCGCCGCTTGCGGCAGGTATAGCGCCACCACGTCGTAGCGAGCATGGGGCTCCTGCAGCGGATACATCGCCAGCTTGGCCGCATCCGGCCGCGCAAGATAGGCCTCCACCGTAGGCTGCCAAATCATCGCGGCTTTCACTTTGCTTGTGGCCACCGCCTGCATCGTGTCGGCCTCCGACGTGTGCACGTCCGGCAGCACGTTGCCGTGGTCGGGGAAGTACAGGTTCGGCGCCGTCTCATATGTCACGGCGACTTCGGTGCCAGCCGGCAGGTCGGACAGGTTACGGGCCGTCTCGCCGGGAGCTGTCACCAGCACGAAGCCGGTCTGCGCATAGGGCTTCGTGGCCATCAGCCCCGCCGGCACGTCGGGGCCTGTCGTGTCGATGGGATAACCCATGACGAGGTCGCATCGGGTGAGCAACAGCGACCGGAACTTCTTGAGCGGAAAACCATCATCGTCGGCATTGCCGTCGAACGGCGAGACGGCCAGGGTCAGCCCGGCCTGCTTGGCGACCTTCTCGGCGACACCCTTGTCGCGCGGCCCGGTCGGGCTGGCGCTGTCGATACAGACACGCAGATCGGCCGCATACGCCGATGATGCGAAAACGGCCGCAAACACCGCGGCGGCGGGGTGCAACGCACCCCGCCCAAACGAACGCGCAGTCATCGTGAGCACCTATAGGCTGAACACATACAGGTGGCCGCCGGTCGGGATCGCGCTGACCGCAGGGTCCTTGGCCATGTCGCCACCCCAGATCGGCGTCGCACCGCCCCAGCCCGCCCAGATGCCGACATACTGCTTGTTGCCGACCTTCCATGTGCTGGGCACGCCGATCACGCCGCTGCTCATCTGCGGGCTCTTCCACTTCACCACGCCCGTCTTGGCGTCGAACGCATACAGGTAACCGTCCGCACTGCCGGAAAACACCAGCCCGCCGGCCGTGGCCAGCATGCCGTCGTTCCACGGCAGCTTGCTGCCGAAGCGCCAAGCCTGCTTGCCGGTGTTCAGGTCGATCGCCTGCACCGAACCCCACTCGTTGGGGTAGGCGGGGTCGCGCATCACCTTGAACGCCTCGTCCAGGAACGGCAGCCCTGCCTTGTAGCCGCCGCCGACGACACCCTTGATGGTCATGCAGGTGTGCATGGTGGGCACATAGGCGTAATGGGTCTGCGGATCCACGGCGATCGGCCACCAGTTCTTGCCGCCCAGGAAGCTCGGGCAGGTAAAGACCTCCTTGCCCACGTCGGGACGCAGCTTGTCGTTCGTCACCATCTGGCCGTTGGCCACGTGATCGACCGAGGTGGCGGTGGCGAACTTGTCGGCGTAGATCAGCTTACCGCTGACCCGGTCGATGGCGTAGAACCAGCCATTGCGGCTGGCCGACACGATCGCCTTGTGCGTGGTGCCCTGGTAGTCGATGTCGGTCAGCACGGTCTCGTTCGTGCCGTCATAGTCCCAGGTGTCGTGCGGCGTATACTGGTAGTACCACTTCACCTTGCCGGACGCCGGATCGAGGGCGATCACGCTGTCGGTGTAGAGGTTGCTGCCGGGCCGCAGGGTGGCCAGCCAGGGGCCCGGATTGCCCACGCCCCAGAACAGCGTATCGGTATCGGCATCGTAGCTTCCGGTCAGCCACGCGCCGCCGCCACCGGTCTTGTAGGCGCCCTTGGGCCACGTCTTGCCGCCTGCCTCGTTTGGCGCGGGCACGGTGTAGCGCTGCCAGATCTGGCGGCCGTCGTTCACATCGAGCGCCACGACGGAGCCGCGCGCGCCGTACTCGCCGCCCGACATGCCGACGATGACCTTGCCCTTCACCACCAGTGGCGCCAGCGTCATCGCCGCACCCTGGTCGGCCGGGGCCAACTGCTTCTTCCAGACTACCGCGCCCGTCTTGGCGTTCAGCGCCACCACGTAGTTGTCCAGCGTCGCGAGATAGAGGTTGTCGCCGTACAGCGCCACGCCGCGGTTGACCACGTCGCAGCACACCGTCTTCAGGCCGACCTGGCTGAGGTCGTGCTGGTAGGTCCAAAGCTTCTTGCCGGTGCTGGCCTGGAAGGCGATCACCTCGTCCTTGGGCGTGGTGATGAACATGTAGTCGCCGTTGATCGTGGGCGGCGCCTCATGGCCCTGCTCGTAGGTGCTCTTAAAGTCCCACGCCGGCTTGAGCTGTGCCACGTTGCTGGCGGTAATGCGGTCCAGGGTCGAAAAACCCGAGCTGGTGTAATCGTGGCGATACATGAGCCAGCCGGGATCGGTGGCGGCGTTTGCCAGCCGCGCATCGGTAACGGCGGCGTAGGCCGGCATCTTGGGCGCGACCTGGGTTTCGGCGGCGGCCTGGGCCAACGGCCAGAGCGCACACGTGGCGGCAAGCGTCAGTCGCAGGGAGTGCACGCGTGATGCGGCTCGGATATTCATTGCTTCCTCCTCGGGGCGTTTCTAGCGGCTGGCCGGGTCACGCCGCCGCGTCGTGCGTTCGGCGCACAGAGGCGGGACACGTGTTCCGGCACACGTCGCTATCCTGACTAGAAAGCAAACCCTTGCTGATACGCAATGCCCGGTGCGTGCGGCTCGGCCCGAGACTGTCGCAGTTCTGCGACAGGACCGCCGAGCGACCGCGCCCGCGACAGCCTATGGTTTACGTTTTCAAATGGCCGACATCGGCGTAAGACGCACTATCCGGGAGAGCCGATGAGGCACGCCGATCGCATCAACGCCGTCGTCAAGGATCCCGCCGCATCGGGCCGTTCGGCGCTGTTTGCGTCCTGGGCGCGATCGCTGACGCGCTACAAGCTCGATCCGCTCAACGCCAGGCCACCCAGCCACGTCGGCGCGCGCGAGTTGCGGCTGGCCCGCGAGCGTATGGGTCCCTTGTTGTTGGCCTCGGAGGGGGCTCTGGACCGTTTGTTCCAGGTCGTAGGCGGCAGCGGAAGCTGTGTGCTGTTCACCGACGCTCATGGGATTCCGGTCGAGCGGCGAGGGGCGGTGGCCGACGACGCGGTCTTCCGCGGCTGGGGTTTGTGGACGGGCTCGGTATGGAGCGAGGAGAGCGAGGGGACCAACGGCATCGGCACCTGCCTTGCCGAAGCCCGTGCCCTGACCATCCATCGCGACCAGCATTTCTACACCCGCAACATCGGGCTGACCTGCACGGTGGCGCCGATCCACGATCAGCACGGACGACTGGCTGGAGCCCTGGATATCTCGTCGTGCCGGGACGACCTGACCGACGCGATGGCCAGGATGATGGCTGCCATAGTCATGGAGGCGGCGCGGCGCATCGAGGTGCGACACTTCTGCGAAGCCTTTTCTGGAGCTCGCATTATGCTGGCCCCCCAGGCGGACTGCAACGCCGGAGCGTTGCTGGCAGTGGGGCCCGACGACCTGGTGATCGGTGCCACATACGCCGCACGGCAAAGCTGCGGCATCACCGACACCACGCTGGAGCGCCGGTTGCCCGCCGTGGCAATACTTGCACCCGAATGCCCCGATGCCGAGAACCTCGACACGGCGGAATGCGGCGTGCTTCGGCGCGCCCTGGCCCGGTCCGGCGGCAATGTCTCGGCAGCGGCCAAGGCCCTGGGGGTGAGCCGCGCCACGCTGCACCGCAAGATACGGCGCGCCGCGCTGCGCCGCGACTAGCCTGGCCTACGCCCGCGCGAGGCTACCGAAACGACCGCTCCGCGATGGCATAGTGATTGACGGTCAAGCTGATGCCATCCTGCGCTACGCGGCCTCCCGTGCGCTGCCCCGTTCCGCCAGCGCCAGGAAACGCAGCACGTCCTCCGTGCTGGTGCGGAACGAGGTGACGAGGCGGATCACCGGCAGGGCTTCGCCCGGCACCTCAATCCAGCGATAAAACACCGCGCCTCCCGCCTGCAGCCGCTCGACGAGCGGTTCAGGCATCGCCACGAACAGCTCGTTGGCCTGCACGGGCTGGACCAGGCGGACACCGGGCAGGTTGGTCAGACCCCGCGCCAGAGTTGCAGCCATTGCGTTGGCATGAGCCGCGTGCCGCAGCCACAAGCCGCCCTCCAGATAAGCCACGAGCTGCGCCGAAAGAAACCGCATCTTGGACCAGAGCTGGCCCGCCCGCTTTCGCCGGCGCTCGAAGCCGGCGGCCAAAGCGGGATCGAAGAACACGACGGCCTCCGCAGCCAAGGCGCCGTTCTTGGTGGCGCCGAAGGACAGCACGTCCACCCCCGCGCGCCAGGTGAGCTCGGCAGGGGAGCAGCCTAAATGGGCCAGCGCATTGGCAAACCGGGCACCGTCCATATGCAGGTGCAGGCCGCCTTTGCGGCACGCGCCCCCGATGGCGCCGACCTGGCCGGGATCGTACACCGTGCCCCACTCGGTGGATTGCGTGATGCTGGCTGCTTCCGGCAATACGTGATGAACGCCGCCATCCTCGGCACGGGCCATGGCGGCTTCGATTTGCGCGGGGGTGATGCGGCCGTCTTGGGCGGGCAGCGTCACCAGCTTGGCGCCACCCATGTAAAACTCGGGGGCACCACACTCGTCGGTCGCAATGTGCGCTTCTTCGTAGCACAGTACGGCGCCGTACGGCCTCACGAGGGTGGCCAGCGCCAAAGCGTTGGCCGCTGTACCGGTAGCGACCGGATAGACGGTGACCTCCCGTTCGAAGACGTCGCGCATCATCCCGGTCAGCCGCGTGGTGAGGGGATCTGCGCCGTAGGAGGGCACGAAACCGTCATTGGCGCGGCTGAGTGCCGCCATGATGTCGGGGGAGACAGGCGCGGTGTTGTCGCTGGCGAAGTTCATGATCGTCGTTTCTTTCGCTATGGCCCGCCGGTCATGCCCAGCACGTCCATCATGGAATACAGACCGGGACGCCGGCCTTGTGCGGCCCAAAAGGCTGCCCGGACGGCGCCGCGGGCGAACACCTGGCGGTCCAGCGCACGGTGCGTGAGGACGATATGTTCGCTATCGCCGACAAACAGCAAGCTGTGCTCGCCCACGACCTGGCCGCCCCGCAGGGCGGCGAAGCCGACCGCGCCGGGCACGCGGGGTCCTGTCTGCCCCTCACGGCTCAGCTGCGCCACATCCGGAAAATCCATGCCGCGGCCCGAGGCGACCGCACGGCCCAAGGCCAGCGCCGTGCCTGATGGGGCGTCCACCTTGCCGCGATGGTGCATTTCGACGATTTCGGCATCGTATTCCGACGCCGGAAGCGCCGCAGCCAAGCGCGCGGCTATTGCGAGCACCAGGTTGACGCCGGGCGAGAAGTTGGCCGACTGCACAACGGCCACATGCCGTGCAGCCGTTCGCACCGCCTCGTCATCGGAGGCAGACAGCCCTGTCGTCCCCAAGACCCAGGCCGCTCGGCCGGAGCATACCGCGATGGCATGCGCCTTCGTGGCATCCGAGTGGGTGAAATCGATCAGAACGTCGCAAGCTTGGGCCAACTCGGAAACAGACCCGAAAACCGGTAGCGCATCGCTGCCCGAGACACCGCGGGCGGTGCCGCCCGCCAGCATGGCGCCCACTCGTGTGGCTTCAGCCATCACAAGCCGTCCCATGCGTCCCGAATATCCCGCAATGCCGATACGCATGCGCCCTGTTAACCCGACAGTATTGCTAGGGCTGACAGCCCCTTGTTTTAACGAGCATGTTGATCGCTGTTCAGGTCAACCTGATGCGATCATCTTCTGTCCTATCGGCGTAAACGCGGCCGCAAAACCGGCGGCGGCGCAGCTCGGGGGGAGAACTGCGCCGCCTTCAACACCTGCCGCCAGCGCGGGGGAGTGCGCCTCGGTCCGGTGCTGCAACCGATATCGCTGGGCGACGCGTTAAAACAACGGGCTGGCGGTCAGGTCACGCAGCTGTGTCATGCCCGGTTCGTGAGCGCAGGCTGCCGTCAGTCACGGCCGGCCAAGAACTCCTTCATCTTGGCAAAGAAGCCCTCGTGCTCGGGGCTGCCCTTAGCATGGCCGCGCGCCTCGTTTTCGAACTCCTCCAGAAGCTCTTTCTGCCGCCTCGTGAGATGCTGCGGTGTCTCCACCTTGGCCTGCACCACCATGTCGCCACGCGCCGCGCTGCGCAGGACGGAAAAGCCCCGCCCGCGCAAACGAAACTGCGCGCCGGCTTGAGTCCCGGCTGGGATACGCACTTTCTGGGTGGAGCCGTCGATTGCCGGCACGTCGATCTCGTCGCCCAGGGCTGCCTGGCTCATCCGCAAGGGAACCTCACAAAAGATATGAGCCCCTTCGCGGTGAAACAGGGCGTGCTGGCGTATTGCGACGTGGACGTAGAGGTCCCCATTGGGGGCTCCCTGGCCACCAGCCTCACCCTCGCCCTGCAGGCGTATGCGCGTGCCATCCTCCACCCCAGGCGGCACCGTTACCTGCAGCGAGCGCTCCCGCTGCACGGTGCCGGCACCCTGGCACACGCGACACGGCGAGCGAATCACCCGCCCCGCCCCGCCGCAGGTGGGGCACGTACGCTCGACCAGGAAAAAGCCCTGTTGCGCGCGCACCTTGCCGGCGCCGTTGCAGGTGGTGCAGGTGTCCGCAGCGGCTTTGCCGTCCGACGACCCGGTGCCCCGGCACGCTTCGCAGGCCACGCGAGTCGGAACACGAACGGGAGTTTTAGTGCCCGCGAACGCCTCGACGAGGTCAATCTCCACCTGGACCTGGATATCGGCGCCCGACCGGGTGCGCCCGCGCCCGCGGCCCGTGAAGTCGCCGAACATCTGGTCGAAGATGTCGCCCAGTCCGCCGCCGCCCGAAAAATCAAAGCCGGCCGGGCCGCCGCCAGCCTGCTCGAAGGCGGCATGGCCGAAGCGGTCGTAGGCTGCGCGTTTTTGGTCGTCCTTGAGGATCTCGTAAGCCTCGCTGACTTCCTTGAAGCGGGCCTCGGCAACCTTGTCGTTTGGGTTGCGATCGGGGTGATACTTCATGGCGAGCTTGCGGTAGGCCTTCTTCAGGTCCTCCCCACTAGCCTCGCGCACGACCTCCAGGGTCGCGTAGTAATCTGCCTTTGCCATTGATTTTTCCGGGTAAAACCGGGCTTCGCCGGCCGAACCCTTCCGGCATCACTGCCATCCGGTCCGTCCGGCGAAACCCGCTCAAAGGGTCAGGCCGACTTCTTTTTGTCGTCGAGTTCCTCGAACTCGGCATCGACCACGCCGTCGCTGCTGGCAGCGCCCTGACCGGCAGATGCACCGCCCGCATTGGCTGCAGCAGCCTCGGCCTTATAGACGTGCTCGCCGATCTTCATCGCCGCCGCCGTCAACCGCTCGCTCGCCGCCTTCAACGCCTCCGTATCGTTGCCATCCATCGCAGAACGCGTCGCGGCAAGGGCTGACTCAGCCTCGCTTCGATCGGCCGGCGGCATCGTCTCGCCATGATCCTTGAGGTTTTTCTCAACCTGGTGAACCGTTGCTTCGGCGTGGTTCTTGGCCTCGACCATCTCGCGCCGCTTCTTGTCAGCCGCGGCGTTTGCCTCGGCGTCCTTCACCATCCGCTCGATGTCGGCATCCGACAGGCCGCCCGAGGCCTGGATCTTAATCTGCTGCTCCTTGCCGGTCGCCTTGTCGCGTGCGCTGACCGAGACGATGCCGTTGGCGTCGATGTCGAACGTCACTTCGATCTGCGGCATGCCGCGCGGGGCTGGCGGAATGCCGACCAAGTCGAAGTTGCCGAGCATCTTGTTGTCGGCCGCCATCTCGCGCTCGCCCTGGAACACCTTGATCGTTACGGCGCCCTGGTTGTCGTCCGCGGTCGAGAAGATCTGGCTCTTCTTGGTCGGGATCGTCGTATTGCGGTCGATCAGCCGGGTGAACACGCCGCCCAGCGTCTCGATGCCCAATGACAGCGGCGTCACGTCGAGCAGCAGCACGTCCTTCACGTCGCCGCGCAGCACAGCACCCTGGATGGCCGCGCCGATGGCGACAACCTCGTCAGGGTTCACGTTGCGCGCCGGATCACGGCCGAAAAACTGCTTCACCGCCTCGATCACTTTGGGCATGCGAGTCATGCCGCCAACCAGGATCACCTCGTTGATCTCGGACGCTGTAACGCCGGCGTCTTTCAAGGCCGCCCGGCAAGGGTCCATGGTGCGGGTGATCAGGTCATCGACCAGACTCTCCAGCTTCGCACGGGACAGCTTCATCACGAGGTGCTTCGGGCCGGACGCATCGGCGGTGATGAACGGCAGGTTGATCTCGGTCTCCTTGGCGGTGGACAACTCGATCTTCGCCTTTTCGGCGGCTTCCTTCAGGCGCTGCAGGGCCAGCTTGTCCTGACGTAGGTCGATGCCTTGCTCGCGCTTGAACTCGGTGGCCAAATAGTCGATGACGCGCGCGTCAAAATCCTCGCCGCCCAGGAACGTGTCGCCGTTCGTGCTCTTCACCTCGAACACGCCGTCGCCGATCTCGAGCACGGACACGTCGAACGTGCCGCCGCCCAGGTCATAGACCGCAACCAGGCCGCCGTTCTTCTTGTCCATGCCGTAGGCCAAGGCAGCAGCCGTCGGCTCGTTGATGATGCGCAGCACCTCGAGCCCGGCAATCTTCCCGGCGTCCTTGGTCGCCTGGCGTTGTGCGTCGTTGAAATAGGCCGGCACGGTGATAACCGCCTGGCTTACCTTCTCGCCGAGATACGCCTCAGCGGTCTCCTTCATCTTGCCCAGGATGTCAGCACTGATCTTGCTGGGCGAATACTTCTCGCCGCGCGCCTCGACCCACGCGTCGCCATTGTCACCCTTTACGATCGAGTAAGGCACCAGACCGCGGTCCTTGCCGACCAGCGGATCGTCGTAACGGCGGCCGATGAGGCGTTTGACGGCGTATAAGGTGTTGGCGGGGTTGGTGACTGCCTGGCGCTTTGCCGCCTGCCCAACAAGACGTTCGCCGCTGTCGCTGAATGCCACCATGCTGGGCGTGGTGCGAGCCCCCTCGCTATTCTCGATCACATGGACGTCGCCTGACTCCATGATCGCCACGCACGAGTTTGTCGTGCCCAGGTCGATGCCGATTACCTTGCTCATACTCTAACCCTCCAAAGCGGCTGGGCGCGGCCCGAAGCACCGCACGCGGCCCTTAAATCACTGCGCCGGCATGTATTGAGCAGCCTGCGTTTCCACAAGGGGCAATGCGCCGGCGCAAGCCAGCGCAAGACGCGCCTTACAGCCCTCACATAGCAGGTCTACCCGAACATTTCCAGAACGAATTCGTTGCCTAGATCGCACTGGGCCGCATAGTTTCGCGCCGGCAGGACCATCCGATCAAACGCTGCGTCCTGATCCGATCTCACCCTCGCCAAAGGACTGCACCCATGACGCTTGCCAGATCGTTGCCGACAGCGCTGGCCTGTCTGCTGCCAGGGGCTGCGGCAGCCCAGACCAGCTACATCGCGCCCGATGGTCACAACCGCTACCCGGCCGTCACCATCTTCTGCCCCAACGGCACCGGCGTCGCCCCGTGCACCTTCGGCTCCGGCGGCAGCGGCAGCGGCAGCGGCGGTGCCGTCAGCATCAACCTCGGCGGATCGGCGGTGTCGGCCAGCAACCGCCTGCCGGTGGGCGATGCGTTGCTGGACGGGCTGATTAGCGGCGGGGCGCTCAGCGTTTCCGGTACGGTCGGGTTGGCGGGCAGCCCCACGGTAAGCCTTGGGGCCGGCACGCTGACGGTGGGCGGCGTCAGCCAATCCGGCAATTGGAGCGTCGGACTGGCCCCCGGCAGTTCGGTAGGCATATCGAACTTTCCTGCCACGCAAGCGGTGAGCGGCACCATCGGCCTGGCCGCCGGCAACAATGCCGTCGGCTCTGTCACGGTGTCGAACTTGCCGGCTACCCAGCCCGTCAGCGGCGCCGTCAGCCAAGGTGGAAGCTGGACCGTCGGTTTGGCCTCGGGCAGCAACGTGAGCCTGGCGACGGGCAGCTCGGTTGCCATTTCCAATTTCCC
>CAXUHU010000089.1:2928-13628 GCA_964250925.1 uncultured Acetobacteraceae bacterium | reverse complement strand
ACGTGGCCCAGTCCGCCCCCTGCCAGAACCAGAACTTCCTTGCCGCCAGAAGATTGCACTCGTACGTTCCGTATCCGCTACGATCCACACCCTAGGGTTGCCGATGCGGACACGCAACAAATTCATGACGGGGAGCCTGGGGGCGGCGGCACGCCTCGCCCCGATCTTGCTGACGCTGTTCCATCCCGCTTCGGCGGCCGACCCCTGGCTGCAGCCGTTTGTCGCCGACTCGCCCTGGAACAAGCAGGTTGCCGCCCACGCGCGGTTTTCGGCCGCCGGCGACCCGCAAACGCAGGACCTGCTGGCCGGCCATGCGCTGATTCATGCCGGCCGGTGGGGCATGCCGCTCTACCTCGCGTCCGACCGCGACCCCTGGATGGAGGTGCGCGACGAGGAGAACGCGCGATCCTTCCGCGCCAGGGTGCCGGCGGCCGCCCGCCCCGACCCGATGGGCGACGGCCATCTATTCGTGGTCGAGCCTGGCCGCGGGTTCGTGCTGGAGATGTATCGGGCGCGTATCGGCCAGGGGACGATCGCGGCGAGGCGCGCGTTCCGGGTCGATCTGCACGGTGCCGGATTTTTCCTGCGCGACGGGCGTTTCCCCGGCGTGCGTGCGATGGATGCCAGCGGGTTCGGCGGCGTGCTGCGCGCGTGGGAGCTGCGAGCGGGCACGATCCGGCACGCGCTGACGTTTCTGCTGCCGTACGGCCGGCTGCGGCACGGTCCGGTCTGGCCGTCGGGGCGCGAGGATTTCTGGGGCTTTCGCGACTATGCGGGGCATGTCCCGATCGGGGCGCTGGCGGCCATCCCGCCTGGCGTGCGGGTGGACCGGCTGGGGCTGTCGCCGCCCGGGCTGGCGCTGGCGCGCGCACTGCAGAGCTACGGCGCGTATTGCGACGACAGCGTGGGCACCGACGGCCTGGTACTGACGGCCGAGGGCGCCGCCGAGGGCCTGCCCGAACTGGCGCAGGCGCGCCAAGACTTCCCAACCATCAGGCAACAACTGCGCCTGGTGACAAACAACGGCCCCTAAAACAGAAGTTTCTTGGTCGTTTTCTGCACGAAAGGACTGCTTGCCGCCCCACGCACAAGCCGAAGCAAAGGCCGTTCCACCAGCCGTGAAGCAGCAACGCCGCCTATCAGCGCGGCACCAACCAGCAAAACGTAAATCCCCAAAACAGAACCGTGCAGTCCGGCCGGCGCGGACAGCCAGGCTTTCCACACGAGGCCGATGAACACGAACTGGAACAGGTAGATGGCGTAGGACGCCCCGCCCAGCGCGCGCAGCCATCCGGCCACCGTCAGCAGGCCCGACCGTTCGCACTCCACAACGCCCATGATCAGCATCACGGACGGGACGCCGTAGGCCAGCCGAGCCGACGCCGCGTAGCCGTCCAGCACGCCCGCATCCTCGGCCAGGGCAGCGGCGGCGAACAGCGACGCGCCTGCCGCCAGCAGCATGCGAGGCCGCCGGACGGTCGAGCGGGCGAGGTACCAAGCCGAGGCCATGCCGAAAAAGAACTCGGCATCGCAGGCGTTGAACAGCTGCGGCGGAACATCGCGCGCCCAGGTAAGCAAGCCTGCCCAGGCGAGCACGATGCCAGCCAGCCAGCACCCCAGCAGGGCCAGGCCCGCGCGTCGGTCCATGATCAACACGCCAAAGATCGCGTAGAACACCACCTCGTATTGCAGCGTCCAGGCCACCCCGAGGATCGGTTCGGTCCAGGATGGCAACAGGGCAACGGACCAGGCGATGCCCAGTGCGGGCGGCCAAGCATGACCGCCCGCGGCGGACATCGCCATGGTGACTGCCAGCGCCACCCAATAGACCGGCATCACGCGGCTGAACCGCCTGAAGGCATAATGCCGCCAGCGCGCCGGGCGGCCGACGTCGCGGCCGTGCACGAATAGGATCACGAAGCCGCTGAGGACGAAGAACAGATCCACGCCCGCATGGCCGAACTGCGTCGCGTGGACCAGCAGCGGCGCGCCCAGGTTTCGGCCGACGTGGCGAGCGGCGTGATACAGCACGACCGCGGCGGCGGCGATGCCGCGCAAGGCCTCCAGCCCGGACAGCCGTCCGGCCGGGACCGGCGGCTGGGGTGCGGGCACAATGTGTTGCAGGCCCGGCTTCACCAACCCACGCGCGATGGTCACGTCCGGGACGAGGCGGCCGCGCGGCCGTCGCAGGATCGTCCCACGCCTATTTCGCAGCACCGATCAGTCCGGCGATCCGCGCGACGTCGTCCGGGTGGGATGCCACCCACGCCGCCTGGCCGGCGTGATAGGCGGCGATCTGCCCAGCCACGTTGTCCGGGGTCAGTCGGACGCCGAAACTGGCCGGCTCCGCCGCCCCCTCGATCCGCGCGGCCATCACGTCGCCCAGGGCTGCGGTGAAATGCACCGGCTCGTAGAACCAGCGCAGGCCGTGACTGCGGTCGCCCGGCGCCGGCAGGTCCTCAGTGGTGTAGGGCGAATAACCGCTGAAATCCCAGACGATGGCGCGGCCGTCCGGCGCGGCACCGGCAATGCCCCGAACGAGGGCCGTCTTCCACGCGCCGTAATCGGCATCCAAGCCCAACTGCCGCAGCACTTCCAGCCCGTCGGCATGGGTGGGCAGGATCACCACAGCCACGTCTGCGCCGCGTGCGTTGGCCAGACGGATGGCCCGGAACACGGCGTCGATGTCGAGCGCCCTGCTACCGCGCCAGCTTTCATACTGGGCGATCTTCTCGCGGTCCTTGCGCATCATCATCGCATAGGCGCCGTCGTCGCGCGTCCAGCCGGCCATCATGGCGCCGCTGTTCCAGCCCTGCGCCGACTGGTAGGGCGTGCGCAGATCGTTCTGGTGCAGCACCGTCTTGATGCTGTCGGACAGCGCGCTGAACGACAGCGTGGCGAAAACGAGATCGGCGGCGTGCCCCCTGGGGTAGCCGGGGTTGGGCGTGCCGTCCGCCAGCACGCGCATCCTCGGCTCGAAATCGAACTGGCTCTGCACGGCCGCCGACACGCGCGGCCCCTGCGGCATCACCAGGCTTTCGTTGAAGTTGACGGCGATGATCACGCGCGACGGCGCCGTGCCGGCCAAAGCGTGCTGCAGGTAGCGCAGATGGGTTGCGGGCAGCCCGCCATCGACGGCCAGGTTGAACACCGGCCGCGCCGATTGCGGCCAGACGGCGCTGTCTGGGTTGAAGCCGACATCGGCGCTGGAATTGCCCAGGATCAGGGTTTTCGGACGTTGCCGCTGGATCATGTAGGCCTTGGACAGGCGTGGCCAGGCGATGGCGGCGGTCTTGCGCCCGTTCAGCCCGTCGATCAGCGTCGTGCCGAACACGGCGTAGGGATCGACCAGCACGCAGATGCCGATGACGGCGGCGAGCAGCAGCGCCAGCGTAGCCGCCCAGATGCCGAGGTAGCGCTGCATGGAACGGCGCTGCCGGACCGGCAGCAGCGCGACGGAGCCGGGCGTCAAGGCGTCCATCAGAACTGCCAGTACAGAAACGCGGTGACGTGGTTCAGCGCCAACAGGCCGGACAGCGACACGAACCCGGCCGCCACAGCCCAGCCGGCGTTCGGCCGCCACGCCAGCCGGGTGAACAGCCTGCGCCACGGCGCTATCCGGGGGTCCCTGCCGTAGGGCAGCGGCAGAGTGATGGCAGGGTCGGTCCCATACATCATCTGCAGAACGTTCGGCGGCACGAGCGCCATCGCCAGCAGTGCCGCGATCCAGGCGTACATCGCCAGCAGGTCGGGCAACGGCCGCGGCTCGAAAACCACGCCCACGCGGCCGAGAAGGGCGGCCAGCGACTGCAGCCGGCTTTGGATGACGTCCGGCAGCGCCACGCCGTGCAGGCCCGCCATGCCGGCCACGATGTCGTTGCCGGCCCGCACCGTGTCGGCGCGGAAATAGGTGAGTGCCACGGCAGCGGCCACCAGGGTCAGCACCAGTCCGGCCGGCCGCATCACCCGGTCGTGGCCGTCCGCATCGGGCCAGAAGCGTGGCCGATACAGCCGCCAGAAGTGATTGATCGTCAGGTAGCAACCGTGCAGCAGCCCGAACACCAAGTATTGCGGGCCGGCGCCGTGCCACAGGCCGGAGAGGAACATGGTGCCGATCGTGGGCGTGGCGATCATGGTCAGGCCGGCGCCCACCGTGCCGCGCGGCCCCGGACCCTGGCGCCAGCCCCGAGCGCGGCGCGCCCGCGCAATGGCCATCGCCATCGGGTTGTAGACATAGGCGGTAAGGAACCGGGTGAGGGTGATGTGCCAGCACGCCCAGTATTGGATGATGCTCGTGGCCTTCATCGGCGAGTTGAAGTTCATCGGCAGCTTGATGCCCACCATGCGCGCCAGGCCGAGCGCCATTTCCGAATAGCCGGAGAAGTCGAAATACATCTGCAGCGCGAAACCGAGGCAGGCGGCCCAGGCGTAAACCAGCGTGACAGGACGGCCCGAAGCCGCATCGCCGTAGATCGGCACCACCAGCCCCGCGATCCCGTCGGCCAGCACCGCCTTCTTGAACAGGCCCACTGCGAACAGCGTCAGCCCGACGGCCATGTTGTCCCAGGCGAAGCGATACGTTGCGCGTTCGAACTGCGGCATCATTTCGCTATGATGCACGATCGGTCCCGCGATCAGATGCGGGAAGAAGATGACGAACAGGCCGAAATCGCGCAGGCGCACCCCGCCCACATCGTCGCCGCTGATATCGACCAGCAGGGTGATCTGCTGGAACGTGTAGAACGAGATGCCCAGCGGCAGCAGGATCTGCGCCACGAAGACATGCGAGCCGCCGAGCGCGTTCACGCTATCGACGAAGAAGTTGGTGTATTTGTAGTAGCCGAGCAGGCCGATATCGACGGCCACCGCCAGGAACAGCAGCCAGCGCCGCGTGTCCTCGGCCATCCCGAGCATCGTCCTGGCGATGACGTAGTTGAACAGGATGCTGCCGGCCAGCAGGGGAAGGTAGCGCAGGTTCCAGCTGGCGTAGAAGTAGAACGACGCGGCCGTCAGCCAGAGCTGCGCGGCGCCGGGCCCGGCAAATCGCGCAAGCAGGAAGCAGACCGCCAGCGTAACGGGCAGGTAGGCCAGGATGAACTCGTAGGAGTTGAACAGCACGCGCCACCACCCCCGAGGTGCCGAGCTTGGCGAAAGCCGCCAATCGTTTCGGTCCTAGCGGCTGGTTCTAGCGGCTGTCCCGGCCCGCTGCAACGGCCGCGCCTGCACCGCCGCGCACGTCGTGCGCGCCGAACAGTTTGGCACCCGCCTCCGGCCGCGCGTTCAGCGGCAGGAAGCCGTCCTCGCCGAAGCCGTTGCTGCCGGCCAACGAGGGGCCGCCTGCGAGAATGCCCTCCGCCACGCCCCAATATCCGGCGTCCTTGAAGCGGTAGCCGCGGGCTTCCAGCAGCGCGCGCGTGTCCGGCGAAAGCGCGCCGCGCTCCAGCAGCACGAGGTCTGGCGTGGCCTGCTCGTGGATGCGCGGCGCGTCGATCGCCTCCTCGATGGTCATGCCGTGGTCGATGACGTTGACAATCGCCTCCAGCACGATGGTGATGATCCGGCTGCCGCCGGGCGAGCCGATCACCATGACGAGGCGGCCGTCCTTGGTGATGATGGTGGGCGTCATGGAGCTGAGCGGCGTCTTGCCCGGCGCGATGGCATTGGCCTTGCCCTGCACCAGGCCGAACATGTTGGGCGCGCCGATCTTCGAAGTGAAATCGTCCATCTCGTCGTTCATCACGATGCCGGTATGGCCAGCCACGATCGCCGCGCCGAACCAGTTGTTGAGCGTGTAGGTGACCGAGGCGGCGTTGCCGGCTGCGTCGACCACCGAATACTGCGTGGTCTCGGTGCCCTCGGGGCCGGGTAACGGCACGCTGGCGGTGGGGGTTGCGCGCTCGGGCAGGATGGCGCGCCGCACGGCTTCGGCATGGGCCGGGCTGATCAGCTCAGCCACCGGGTTGCGGAAGAAATCCGGGTCGCCCAGGCGGTTGTTGCGGTCGATGAAGGCGTGGCGCATCGCCTCGGCCAGCACGTGCATCTCGGCGGCGCTGTGAAAGCCCATGGCGTGCAGGTCGTAGCCCTGCAGGATCTGCAGGATTTCGCACAGCACCACCCCGCCCGAGCTGGGCGGCGGGGCGGAGACGATGTGGAAGCCGCGATAGTCGCACGCGACCGGCGGCATCTCGCGCACCTTGTAGCTGGCCAGGTCGCGTGGGGTCAGCCTGCCGCCGCCGGCGGCGTCCGCGGCTGCGATCTCCTGCCCGATCGGTCCCTGGTAGAAGGCCTGGTCCGGACCGCGATCGGCGATCTGCTGCAGCGTGCGGGCGAGGTCGGCCTGCACCAGGCGGTCGCCCGGCTGCAAGGGCACGCCCTGGCGCAGGAAGATGGCCGAGGCGGCCGGATCGCCGCGCAGTTGCGGCGTGGCGATCTGGAAGATGCCGGCATCGCCCTGGGTCAGCGTGAAGCCCTCGCGGGCCAGGCGGATGGCCGGCGCCATCAGCGCCGCCCGGTCCATGGTGCCGTAATGCACGCGCACATAGTCCAGCCCGGCCGGCGAGCCGGGGGTGGCGACCGACGACCATCCCTCGGTCGACAGGCCGCGGATCAACTGGCCGCTTGCGTCCTGATACATGGCCGGCGTGGCCGAGAGCGGCGCCTTTTCGCGAAAATCGATGAAGCTGACATGCCCGTTGGCCTGGCGCAGCGTCATGAACCCGCCGCCGCCGAGGTTGCCGGCTTCGGGGTAGGTGACGGCCAGGGCGTAGCCGACGGCCACCGCCGCATCGAAGGCGTTGCCACCCCGGTCGAGCACATCGGCGCCAACCTGGGAGGCGAGACGCTGGGCGGTGACGACGATGCCGCCGCGCGAGGCGACGGGGGCCGGGTCGGCAGCCACGGCCAGTGTCGGGGCGAGGAGCAAAGGAAGGAGGATGCGCATGGGCGCAAGGCTAGCCCAGTCAACCGCGCAGGTCACGGCGCGCCGATGACGTCAGGCCGTTCGCCTAGCGCTCCTTGTTCAACAACGGGTTCACGTTGTATGAGAATCCCCAGCTCACCGGCACGAACTGCTGCACGTGCTGGTTGAACCATACATAGATCTGCCCAATGCCGGTCTTGGGCACGTAAACCACGTCGAAGGCCGCCAGGCGCACGTCGGCGGCGGGGTTGGTGCCGGTCATCGCACCGCGGTAGTCCGCCGACAGCACCACCGGCGCGTCGCCCTCGCCCCGGCGCAAGATGAAGACGTGATCCTCGTCGCCGGCGGTGCGCAGGCCGCCGGCCTTGGCCACCGCCTGCAACAGGGTCAGGTTCGGGGCAGCCGTGGTGAACTCGCCCGGGGCGACCACCTCGCCGGCCACGTAGATGCGGGCGGGGGAAGCCGACTTCACCTCCAGCGCGAGCTGCGGATTCTTCAATTCGGTCGCGTAGCCGCGCCTGAGGTCGGCGGCGATCTCGTCCGGCGTGCGGCCGGCCGCCTGCACCGACTGGGCCAGCGTGGTGGTGATCCGGCCGTCCGGACGCACGGTCACGTCCTCGTCCAGCTCCGGCGCCAGGTACAGCCGAACGCCCAGCACGTCGCCCACCTGCACGCGATAGGCGGCGGGCGCGTCGGCCGCGCGCGGCGCCGGCGGCCCGTGCGCCACGGGCAGACAGCCGCACACGAGTCCGGCGGCGAGCGGCAGCATGGTTCGCAGGCGGATCATAGCCGACGATCTAGCAACAAATCGCGCTACGGTTGAAGGTGTAATCGCAACACAACCGGCAGCCCTGCCGACGGCTCGGCTGCTAGCCGGCAGGCATGTCCGCCGCCGATCCGCTTCTGATCGCGTGCACGAGCGGGCAGGCGGCGGTTCCGGCGATCTCCGGATGGGAAGCGACGTAGGAGGCGGTGTCGAACCAGGGGCCCGGGTCGGCGCCGCGCAGCGTGCCCACCAGCACGTAGTGGAACACCGGATCGACCGCCGCCTCGGCCAGTTCGGGGGTGGAGGCGACGTACCAGGCGGCATCGAACAGCGGGCTGGCGCGCACCAGGGCCGTGTCGGCCAGCAAGGCCGGACCGGCAACCGGGCGAAGCCGCTGCCACAGCCGGGTCAGGCGGCCGGGTTCGGCTATGGCGTAGGGTGGCGCAGGGCTGCGCCAGGCGTTGAGCTGCTTCAGGTCGCGCATCAGCGCCGCCGCGCTGTCCCGCGACGGATCAGCCACCGTGGCGCGCAGCCAGTGGCGCAACCCGTCCCAACCGGCGTTGCGGCCCGCGGCCTCGTGCAGCTGTGCCTGCAGGGCCGTGTGCTGCGCCGCCAACTGGTTGAGCTGGGCCCGTAGGTGACCGGCCTGGGCGCGCGCCTCCTCGATCTGCTCGCGCGAATCAGCCAGGCTTGCGCGCACGGTGTCCAGGTCGGCGCGGAGCGCTGCAACAGCCGCGTCCTCGGGTGGCGTCCCACGCTTGGCGGGGCCGGCCGGGTCGGGCCCCAACTGCAGCCGGTCGGCAAAGGCCGAAAGGTCGCCTTCCGCCGCAGTCGCTGCCCGATCCACCAGAAAGGCGCCGGGCGAGACGAAGCTCGCATCGAACTCGACGACCGGCTGGTAGCCATACTCGGCGAACACCTCGAACCACTGGGTCAACTGGGGCAAAGCTGGTCCAGCGCCCGCAGCGGCGCCCAGCGGCAGCGGCGCGAACAGCAGCCGCTCGCTGGCCGATGCCAGCCCGGCCACCAGGTTGCGCGTCGATGCCTCGGCTGCCGAGCCAGGATCGGCCAGCAGGATGGCCAGGTCGTAGCCTTCGGGCACGTCCGTGCCGGCCAGCACGTCGGCCGCCGCACCGTCCTGCGCCAGAGCCTCCGCCAGCGACGCGGCGCCCTCGCCCGCCACCAGAACCGAGACGAGCATAAGCTCGCGCACCAGCCTCGGGGCGATAGGGTCTTCGTCGGGCTGTGCTGCTACGGTCATGGGAAGCTTGAAGCCTCGAAGGGGAAATCGGGATCGAACGGCGATGGCAGGCCGGGCGCCATGTCGGCGCGCTCCCGGCAGGTGAGCAACTCCACCAGCAGGCCGTGCGGCGTCACCCGGCCGGCCTGCAGGGCGCCCAAATTCATCCGCGCCTCGGCCGCCGAAGGCCAGCGGCTCAGCACAAAACGATACAGCCCATCCACGAACCGGGGCCCACCCATGGCGGCAAGGTGGCGCGGCATTCCCAGGCATTCGGGCCTTTGCAGCAGGTCGCCCACCCCCCAGCCCGGAGGCACGGCCAACAACGCCTCCACCGCCTGTGGCACGGCGGCGTCCAGCCCGGGCACGGTGACCGCGCTCGCCGCGCTGACGCCCTGGCGGGGCAGATGCAGCACCAGGCTGCACCGGCCGGCCGGCAGCGCCGTGCGAAGCCGGGCGCGGAATCCGTAATGGCCGTGGCCGTGGCCGGACCGCAGCAGGTCGGGCCTGAAATCGCCGGCTTGCGCCTCGGCCGCCACCCGGCCTTCGTGCAGCACCTGTATGTGACATGGTTGCGGTGCCGCACTGTCGCGCAGCCAGCCATGCACCACGCGATCGGACGACACGGTTTCGACATGTCCCTCTATCAGGATACCGGCCCCATGCAGCTTGCCTTACGATCGTAACCGATTCGCGCGAGATTGCCGTATCCAGCGCTGGAGGCCCGTGTTGAACGCACTACCCGGCTGGGAGAACGCCTTGGCGGTCGTCCTCAGCTGCCCCGGCCCGCTCCGGCGGCATGCGGCATCCCTGCTGCCCGCCGCGAACCTGGCTTTGCCGCAAGTGCTGCTGGGAAGCGAGTCGCAGTTGCTGGCCTTCGCCGCCGCGTCCGCGGGTGCCGCGGGCAAGCTGTTCTTCGCCCCGCTGCCGGAAATGTTTCCCGACGCACGCAGCCTGCGCGCAGCATGGAGGCAGGCCGGCGGGCAGACTTCGGCCAGTGGCGGCCGGCTGGTGCATCTCCGCTTCGGCAGCGTGCGCGCGGCCCGGGTGTTGAAGGGCGTGCACAACATCGCCGTGGTGGCCGAATCGGGCGCCGAAGCGCCGCTGACGGCCAGCCACCACCCGTTCGCCTCGGGCCTCGTCCTGCCTGCCGCGTTCCACCGCCTGTTCGTCTACGGCCCCGCCAGCCGGCGCCCGCACGCCATCGGCGGCACGCCGATCCCGTTCACCCGGTTGCCGTCCGAAGCCGTGACGGCAGACCTGCCGCCTGGCCTGGCACACGCGTCCTCGCAGGCGGCGCACGATGCCGATCCCGACCTGGACCTGGTGTCGCTGCGCGACTTCCGCTCGGTCGCCTGGGCGGCCGGGCCGGTGCGGCCGCGTCATGCCCGCGCGCTGATGGCCGAAGCCGAGCTCATGCAGGCGGTGCTGCTGCCGTGGAACATGGACCACCCCGGCAGCATCGTGCCGGGCCTGCTGGAGCGGCTGGCCCGGCTGCACGCGCCGGGCGCCATGCCGCGCATCGTGCTCCTGCCGTTCAACTACGTGGGCCAGACCGGCATCATCCGCCGCCTGATCGCCAGGCTGCGGGAGGCGGCGCAAGACCCCGACCAGCTTCTGGCCGAGCTGTTCATCGCGCGCGTCGGTTCGCTGCAGGCGGTGGCGCCGCTGCGACGGATGGCACAGTCCGCCTGGGTGGACGGCAACGACCCCGAGCACTGGTGGACGCTGGCCCGTCTGCAGGCCTGCGGCATCCGCACCATCCTGATCGATCC
>CAXUHU010000089.1:0-2918 GCA_964250925.1 uncultured Acetobacteraceae bacterium | reverse complement strand
GATCCAGGTCGGCGAAGAAGTCCTGGAAGACCTTGATCGATCCTGTCGCGGAACGGACCGGTGCCGCTGCCCGCGTGCCCTGCGACGAAGCGGTGTGGGTGGAAGCCGAGACGCGCTGCGGATCGCTCACCTTTCCCGCCCGCACCCTGTCGCTGCGCGGCCTCCGCCAGCTTCTGGCCGCGGGGCCGGCCGCGCCCGAGGCGGCACGCCCCGCCATGCGGCGGAGGCGCGCCGCCCAGGGCCGCGCCGGTCCGGCTATCGCCACGCCGACGCCGTGAGCCGGCACGCCGGCTTCGCACGCACCGAGGCCGCCCTGCAGGCGTGCGGGGGCACGATCTACTTCGACATCTCGCCGCTGCTGGAGCGGCAGTGGACAGGCATCCCCGTGGTGGCGGCCGGCCTGGCTTCCGCCCTGCTGGCCCGCCTGCCCCACCGCATGCACTTCTTCCTGGGCCTGTCGGTGATCCGCACCGAGATCGTGGCCGACGCGCTGCGGCGCAACTCCGGCCTGTTCCTCAAGCGGGAGATCACGTCGGGCCGGGCGCGGGCCGGGCTGTTGCCGGTGCTGGGCGGCGGCCACGGTTCGGCAGATGGGGCACGCGCGGCCGGGTTGAGCATCGGCGTCTACCCGTCCGTCAAGCCGGTGCGGCGAGCCTTCGACCTGGAGTGCAGCGTCTTCCACGACCTCTCCACGCTCGTGCTCCCCTACTTCCACATCAAGGGCAACGTGGACCACCACATGGAGGCAATGATGGCCGACATCGCCTCGGACGACCTCGTAGTCGCGGTGTCGGCCGCCTCGCGCGACGACCTGTCGGCCTATCTCGGCGTGCCGGACGGCCGCATGGTGGTCGCCCATAACGGGGTTGCCTGGCCGGATGGCTTCGCGGTGCAGGCAGCCAACGCGCTGGCGCCGTTGGGCGCCGAGCCCTACCTGCTGATCCTTGGTACCCGCGAGCCGCGCAAGAACGTCACCCTGGTGTTCGACATGCTGGAACAGGCGCCCGAGCTGCTGGCCAGCCACCGCTTCGTCTTCGCGGGCAAGATGGGCTGGCTGGAGGAGCAGCACACCCTGCCGCGCGGGCTGGAGCCGGCGCGCGCCAGCGGGCAGATCCTGTTCACCGGGTTCGTGGGCGACTACACGAAATACCTGCTGCTGGCCGGCGCCGAGGCGACGCTCTACCCCTCGGTCTTCGAAGGGTTCGGCCTGCCGGTGCTGGAGAGCCTTTCGGCCGGCACCCCCTGTGTCGCCTCCTGGAGCTCCAGCATACCGGAGGTGGGAGGCCCCGCATCCGGCCGGGGGGTGTGCAGCTATTTCGACCCGCTCTCGGCCGCCGACATGCACCGGGCCGTGCTGGAGATGCTGGAACGCCGAAGGGTCCGCGGGCCGAAGCTGCAGGCGGCCTGCCGCGCCCAGGCTGCCCGCTTCAGCTGGGACGCTGCCCTCGCCTGCATCCTTGACCGCCTGACACCGTTGCTCCAGGTCCGCGCGCCCCATCTGACGACTGACAACTGAAGGCTGACGGCTGACCCATGGCTGCGTTCTACGAAGAGAAGGTTCTGTCCGTGCATCGCTGGACGGACAATTTGTTCACGTTCACCTGCACCCGCGATCCCACCTTCCGCTTCAAGAGCGGCCAGTTCTCCATGATCGGCCTGATGGTGGACGGACGCCCGCTGCTGCGCGCCTACAGCATGGTCAGCGGGCATTGGGAGGAGACGCTGGAGTTCCTCAGCATCGCGGTCGCCGACGGGCCGTTGACATCGCGCCTGCAGCACGTCGTGCCCGGTGACACGGTGCTGATCGGCCGCAAGCCGGTGGGCACGCTGCTGGCCGAAAGCCTGCTGCCCGGCCGCACGCTGTACATGGTGGGCACCGGCACCGGGCTGGCGCCGTTCATGAGCCTGATCAAGGACCCCGAAACCTACGAGCCGTTCGAGCGCGTGGTGCTGGCGCACGGGGTGCGCACGGTGGCCGAGCTCGCCTATGAATCGTTCGTCACCCACGAGCTGCACGAACACGAGCTGCTGGGCGAGTTCGCGCGCGACAAGCTGATCTACTACCCCACCGTCACCCGCGAGCCGTTCCGCAACCAGGGGCGGGTGACCGACCTGATGTTCTCGGGCAAGCTGCCGGCCGACCTCGGCCTGCCGCCGGTGGATCGCACGCATGACCGCGTCATGCTGTGCGGCAGCCCGGCCCTGCTGGCCGATTTCGGCGCCTGGTTCGAGCAGGGCCAATGGCTGGAGGGCACCAACACGCGCCAGGGCGAATACGTGATCGAAAAGGCGTTCGTGGAAAAATAGCGCATGGCCGAGTGGCCGCGTGGCGCGCTTGCCAGGCGGTGCAGCTGCGGTGCAAGGACCACCGACGATCGCACCTCGGAGAGCACCATGGACGGACGCATCGCAGCGCGGCTGCACAGCCTGGGCATCACCCTGCCCGCCGCACAGCCACCCGTTGCGACCTACGCGCCCTGTGTGCTCACCGGCAACCTGGTCGTCGTCTCCGGGCAGCTGCCGATGGTGTCGGGCAAGCTCGGCTGGCACGGCAAGCTCGGGCACGATGTGAGCCAGGAGGACGGTGTGGCGGCCGCGCGCCAGTGCCTGCTGAACGTGCTGGCCCACCTCCATACCGCCTGCGACGGCGACCTGGACCGCGTGGCGCGCGTGGTACGGCTGGGCGGCTTCATCGCCTGCACGCCGGACTTCACCGCCCACCCCGCGGTGATGAACGGTGCCTCGGACCTGGTCGTGGCGATCTTCGGCGATGCCGGCCGCCACGCGCGCGCCACGGTCGGGGTTGCCAGCCTGCCGCTAGGCGCACCGGTCGAGATCGAGGGCATGTTCGAGATCGATTGACCGACGGAGCCCGCATGACCCCGACGAGTGCCCCCCATGAGCACCCCCCCATGAGC
>CAXUHU010000088.1:0-13735 GCA_964250925.1 uncultured Acetobacteraceae bacterium | reverse complement strand
GGGTATGCCGGGGGCATATTGTCGGCAGCGGTGGACGGCATACGCGTGGGGGAGGCTGTGGCGCTAGACTACGGGAAGTGAGCGTTTCTTCTTCGAAAAACGAACCAAAAAATTTTTTCGTGTCAGGTACACGTCGATCGCAGGATCCGCGACAGCAAAACAAAAGTCTTTTGCTTCTTTTCTTCAGAAAAGAAGATCTTCCTCACTTACTCCCTTCCACCGCCTCAGAAGGCCCAGACTTGTGCCCATTAATATTGAAGGGGAAAATCCGATACCAAACCGGTCCAGAAGGCACAGCGGCGTCCTGCCAACCACCGCTCATATCCGTCACGCAGTCGTCGCACACCACGCTCCAGGTGTTGGGTGCCGACGGATCGGGCGAACGCTCGATCGTGTAGCCGGCCGCACCGGCGGCTCCTCGCCACAGCACGTGGCCATGCACCGCGCTGATGATCTCGGGCCGCGGCGGCAGGAGGTAGGCAGGCACCACCGTGATGTCTGCAATCGTATAGCCCATGTGGCGCAGCGCTCGGCCGCGCGCCTGCATCTCGGACTGCGCCATGTCGGCCGTCTTGATCCCAGGAAAATATAGCCCGGCCACGCCCTGGGCCGGCACGGCAGGCGGCACCGGCATGAACCCGCCGGTGGCCGCATGCGCCTCCAGCCGACCCACCACGACGCCGGTCAAGCTGCGCTGGCGGCTGATGGCGCTGCCCCAGCCCTGCACATCGTCGAGCGTCTTCCACATCGCCGGCGTCCAGCCGATGCTGTCCAGCACGTAGACCTTGCCCGTTCCGGCCACCGCACCCGCCACGCCGCCCAGCCGCACGCGGGCGGCAACCGGATCGGGCCCGGTCGCCAGGTCGTCGCCTACGATGTCCACGCTGGGCGTAGCGAATACGGCGGCCGGCGCTGCATGGGGCGCCTGCGCCTCGATCCGCCCGGCGAACGCGCCGCTCTCATACAGGTGGCGCGGGTCGGCCAGCTTCAGCGCATGGCCGAGCGACTCCACCCAGGATGCCGCATCGCCGTCGGCACCAGCCGCACAGGCCAGGCAGTTCTCCCAGGCCATGATGGTCGGGTCGTCGTGATAGGCCGTGCCGGTCAGCGTGTTGGTGTGGCCGATGACCAGGGCCACGCCAGCCAGAAAATCGGCCCGCACGCCGGCATCGGTGAAAAACGCGCGCGCGTCGTCCAGCCGGTGCCGGCGCAGTATCGCGCAGATGATGCCGGTTCCGCCGGTGCCGCACGCGCCGCCGGAATCGGCCAGCGGCACGATCACCTTCAGCCCCATGTCGCGCGCAGTCTTCAAGACCAGGTCGAGTATGGCCAGCGCCTCGCCGGTGGGCCGCACAGGCTGCACCCGCACGACCGTGCCGCCCAGCGCCTGCACCGTGCTCAGCGCGTCCGCGATCTCGTAGGCGTTGGGCGGGGAAGGGGGCGGCGTTCCGTCCGGGCGCACGCCCAGCCAGCCGATGTCGTAGCCCGCGAAGCGCATCGGACTGCCGGATTGCGTCAGGCGGGTATCGGCGCGTGCAACGAAATCGCGCGGGTCAGGCTGGTTGGCCAGCGTCGCATAGGATTGCGCCCGCGCGGGCCAGGCAGCCGCCTCCAGCACCACGGCCAGGCACGCGGCCAGTACAGCGACAGCGCGCATCAGGGCCGGCCGATACTCTGATAGCGGAACCCGGCCGCCTCCATCGTTGCCCGCTCGTACATGTTGCGCAGATCGACGATCAGGTCGCCGCGCATCGCCTCGTGCAACCGCTCGGGCGCGATCGCGCGGAACTCGTTCCATTCGGTCACAACGACCAGCAAGTCGGCGCCGGCCGCAGCGTCCAGCGCGTCCCGGCAATACACCACGCCGGACGGCAGAATCGGCCTAGCCTGGTCCATGCCGGCAGGATCGAACGCGCGTATCGTGGCGCCGCCTTCGGCCAGGCGGCCGACGATCGGCACGGAGGGCGCATCGCGCATGTCGTCCGTCTCCGGCTTGAAGGTCAGGCCGAAGATCGCGACCGTGCGGCCGCGCACCGAGCCGCCGGCAGCCTGGATCACGCGGGCCGCCATGCCCGCCTTGCGCGCGTCGTTGACCGCCACCACAGCCTCGATCAGGCGCGATGGCGTACCGTGGTCCTGGGCGATGCGCACCATCGCCAGCGTATCCTTGGGGAAGCAGCTGCCGCCGAAGCCCGGGCCGGGATGCAGGAACTTGCGGCCGATCCGACCGTCCAGCCCGATGCCGCGCGCCACGTCGTGCACGTCCGCGCCGGCGCGCTCGCAGATGTCGGCCATCTCGTTGATGAACGTCACCTTCATCGCCAGGAACGAGTTGGCCGCGTATTTCACCAGCTCCGCCGTCTCCAGGTTGGTGAACAGGATCGGCGCCTCGATCAAATAGAGCGGCCGGTACAGCTGCCGCAAGACCTCGCGCGCGCGCTCGGTCTCCACCCCGATCACCACCCGGTCGGGCCGCATGAAATCGGGGATGGCGCTGCCCTCGCGCAGGAACTCGGGGTTGGAGGCTACGTCTACATCGAGTTCCGGCCGCACGCTGGCCAGTATTTCCTTGATGCGCCGCCCGGTGCCCACCGGCACGGTCGATTTCGTAACGATGACCGTGGTGCCGGTCAGCACGCGCGCCACCTGCTCCACGGCTGCGAACACGTAGGAGAGGTCGGCATGGCCGTCCCCCCGGCGCGTGGGCGTGCCGACGGCGATGAACACGGCATCCACACCGGCCACGGCCGAGGCGATGTCGTCGCCGAAGGTCAGGCGGCCGGCGCGGACGTTGTCGGCCACCAGCGGTTGCAGGCCCGGCTCGTAGATCGGGATGCCGCCCTCCCGCAGGCTGGACAGCTTGGCCGCATCCACTTCGACGATGGCCACCTCGTTGCCGAGTTCGGCAAAGCACGCGCCCGAGACCAGCCCAACATAACCGCCGCCGATCATCGCGATGCGCAAAAACCTGGTCTCCCAACGCTCAGCCCGGCGTCATACAGGCATCGCCGGCACGCGAACAGGCGGTTGCAAACGATTCCGTGATCGGTGTGTTGTAGCCTCAATCCCTCAGGAGATCGTTAATCGCCGTCTTGCTCCGCGTCTGCGCGTCCACCCGCTTGACGATGACGGCACAGGCCAGGCCAGGGCCTGGCGAGCCGTCCGGCAAGGGCCGGCCGGGCAGCGTGCCGGGTACCACCACGGCGTAGGCGGGCACGCGTCCGTATGATATCGCGCCCGTGGCGCGGTCGATGATGCGGGTGGATGCGCCGATGAAGACGCCCATCGACAGCACGCTGCCCCGCTCCACGATCACGCCCTCGGCGACCTCGGACCGGGCGCCGATGAAGCAATCGTCCTCAATGATCACCGGGGCGGCCTGCAGCGGCTCCAGCACGCCGCCCAGGCCCACGCCGCCGCTGATGTGGCAGCGTGCGCCCACCTGCGCGCAGCTGCCCACGGTGGACCAGGTATCGATCATGCTGCCCGCCCCGACATGGGCGCCCACGTTGATGAAGCACGGCATCAGCACGACGCTCGGGGCCACGTAAGCCGAGTGGCGCACGACCGCGCCGGGCACGGCGCGAAAGCCGGCTTCGGCGAAGCGGTTGGCGCCCCAGCCTTCGGTCTTGAGCGGAACCTTGTCGAATGCCGGCGCCCCGGCCGGACCGGGCATCAGGGTACTCTCGGCCAGGCGGAAGGAGAGCAGCACGGCCTGCTTGAGCCAGGCATGCACCACCCAGCCCTGCGGGCCCGGTTCGGCAACGCGTAGGCGGCCGGCATCGAGCGCCTGCAACGCATGCCCGACCGCCCGGCGTCCCTCGGGCGTGCAGCCGGCCGGCAGCGTGTCGCGCATGCTCCAGAGCGCCTCGATGTCGCGGCGCAGGTCGGTGTCGCTCATGGATGCCCCGTGACGTATGGCGGCGTGTGTGGCTTCCCGCGCGGCGGCGCACAAGACAGGGCGTGACATGGTAACCAATGATGTACCAGGTTTTCCGAAGGAGCCGCCATGGCGCTCCCCCGCATGGTCTTGGACCGCGTGCACGCGCGTGCCGCGCATAATCAAAACTACACGTGCTGCAACGGCGGGCGGGATCGTCCTTCGCGTTTAGCCAAGCGGGCCGTAACCGGCCTGCAAGGCAGTTTCCTCGCGCGCACGCGATCGTTCTGGGTGCAAGGGCTGTCGTTCATCCCCAAAACGCTTGACAGCCAATATTTCCAATAATCTACGGTTTTGTGTCACTTCAATGACGAACCGCCATCAGAAAAGTGAGTAAAGTCCAGCAAATTATACGTTTCTTGGAGAGGCGCCGCTTGCCGTTTCAGCACGCCGTGCGGCAGCCGCCGCGGCGTTCCCGCATTCCCTCCACAGACTTGTCCACAGCGGGTCCGCTCTGTTGGCCGGCCTTGAGCCGACGGCCCAGCAGGGCCACCCTAGGCCGATGCCAGACCAGAATTTGCCGGATGAGAATGTGCCAGGTCAGGATACGCGCGACCAGCCGCCCATGGGCCTCGCCCGTACCGGCGTGGCGGTGATCGAGGCTGTGGTCGCCACCCTGCCGCAGGGGCCGGGCGTCTATCGAATGCTCGATGCACGCGGCGAGCCGCTCTACGTCGGCAAGGCGCGCAGCTTGCGCAAGCGCGTGGCAAACTACACGCAGACCAACCGGCTGGAGGAGCGGTTGCGTTGCATGGTGCGCGACACCGCCAGCATGGAAATCGTCACGACGCATACCGAGGCGGAAGCGCTGCTGCTGGAAGCCAACCTGATCAAGCGCCTGAAGCCGCGCTACAACATCGTGCTGCGCGACGATAAGTCCTATCCGTGGCTGATGCTGGCCGACGACCACCCGTTTCCGCAGGTGACCAAGCATCGCGGCAGCCAGTCCCGCCGCGGCAGCTACTGGGGCCCGTTCGCCAGCGCCTGGGCGGTGAACCAGACCGTCAACGCGATGGAGCGGCTGTTCCTGCTGCGCTCCTGCGCGGATACCGTGTTCGCCAACCGCTCGCGCCCTTGCCTGCTGCACCAGATCAAGCGCTGTTCGGCGCCCTGCGTGGACCGCATCAGCCACGAGGACTACGCCCGCCTGGTGGACCAGGCGCGCGCCTTTCTGTCGGGCAAGGTCGCCACCCTGCAGCGCGAGCTGTCGGCCGAGATGGAGGCGGCTTCCCTACGCATGGAATACGAGCGGGCGGCTGCCGTGCGCGACCGCATACGCGCGCTGACGCATGTGCAGGGATCGGGCGTGATCAACCCGGCGAGCCTGACGGATGCCGACATCATCGCCGTGTGGCAGATCGCCGGGCAGAGCTGCGTGCAGGTGTTCTTCGTGCGCGGCGGGCGAAACAACGGCAACCGCGCGCACTTCCCCAGCACGGTGAAGTCGGACGAGCCGGCCGACGTGCTGAGTGCGTTCATCGCCCAATTCTACGACGACAAGCCCCCCCCGCCATTGATCCTGACCAACCACGATCTGCCGGAGGCGGACCTGATCGCCGACGCCCTGGCCTCCAAGGCGGGGCGCCGGGTGGAGCTGGCCAACCCCAAGCGCGGCGAGAAGTGCCAGGTCGTCAAGCATGCCGAAACGAACGCGCGCGAGGCGCTGGAGCGCCGGTTGGCCGAGGCCACCGGACAGGCCAAGCTGCTGGATGGTGTAACGACCGTGTTCGGCTTGGCCAATCGCCCGGAGCGGATCGAGACCTACGACAACAGCCACATCATGGGCCAGGCGCCCTACGGCGTGATGGTGGTGGCCGGGGCCGAAGGCTTCCGCAAGAACGCCTACCGCAAATATTCGATACGCAGCGCCATCGCGCCCGGCGACGATTTCGGCATGATGCGCGAGGTGCTGGAGCGCCGCTTTGCGCGCGCCCAGCGCGAGCGCGAGGCGGTCGAGGAGGCCGGCGGCCAGGACGCCGAGCGCGCCCTGCTTGCGAAGGAATGGCCCGACGTCGTGCTGATCGACGGCGGCGCCGGCCAGTACAGCGCCGCGCGCGCCGTGCTGGATGATCTGGGTGTCACCGACGTGACGCTGATCGCGATCGCCAAGGGACCGGACCGCGACGCCGGCCGGGAATGGTTCTTCACCGCCGACAAGCCACCCTTTCAGCTGCCGCCGCGTGACCCGGTACTATACTATCTGCAGCGTTTGCGCGACGAGGCGCATCGTTTCGCCATCACCACTCACCGCGCGGGCCGCAGCAAGGCTCTGGTCACCAGCGAGTTGGACGAGGTGCCCGGCATCGGCTCGGCCCGCAAGCGCGCTCTGCTCAACCATTTCGGCTCGGCGCGCGGCGTGAAGCAGGCGGGGCTGGAGGATCTGCAGGCGGCGCCGGGGATTTCGAAGGAGACGGCGAAAAGCATCTACGCATTCTTCCATACGAAGTAACGCCGGCGGCCCACTCGCGTGATCCCGCCCGGGCTGATACCGTTCCGGCCCGAGGAGGCAGCGCTATGGTGGACGCGACGTTGGACATCTACGATCAGTGGGTCAGCGATACGTTCGGCATCGATTTCGCGGTGTACGACAGGGCTGGCACCGGCTGGCCCGCCGGGGCCGGCGGCAAACCGCCAGCCGCGCCACAGCCGGCGCCCGGACCCGCCCCGACGCTGTACGTGCGCGAGCGCGGCGACGGCAACGAGGTCAGTGAGAACGACATCCATCAAGGCCAGATCGGCGACTGCTTCCTGCTGTCTTCGGTCGGCGAGATCGCGCGGATCGATCCGGATGTGATCAAGAGAATGATCCAGCCGAACGGCGACGGCAGCTACACCGTCACGCTGCACAGGCAGAACAACGGCGTCACCAATCTTTGGGGTCTGTTCTCTAACAACTATGAGGACGTGAAGGTGAGGGTGACGCCCGACTTCTCTCCCCAGAGCGTCAACTCCGGGCCGAACGACGACGTGCGGGACGGCAAGAAGGAGATCTGGCCGCAGTTGCTGGAGAAGGCCTACATGCAGGTCTCCGGCGGCCAGGCGGCCGTCACCAAGGGCGGCCGGGCGGAGAACGCGATGGAGACGCTGACCGGCCACGATGCCGGCTACGTCTGGGCCAAGGACGCCAAGCTGGACGACATCAGAAAGGCGTTCACCGCCGGCAAGCCGATCGTGATGGATACGCTGGACGACGACAGCGGGAAAAAGCCGCTGCCGTTCGGCCTCCACGGTGGTCACGCCTACATGGTCGAGGGCATCGACACCGGGCCGGACGGCAAGGCGTATATCCGCCTGAAAAACCCCTGGGGTCACGACGACCCCACCCCGATCCCGTTCGACCAGATGGGGAAGGCGCTGCAAACCGTCTCGACGGGCAGCCTGCAATGAGGCGCAGCCTCGCGGCCGGTGTGCTGTTTTTTGCGTTGGCAGGAGGGCAGGCGATGGCGGCATCCCCAATCGAGATCGAACAATCCACGGTCGCCCATGTGGATAGCCTCGCCGTCGGCCTGATCTGGACCGCGCCCGATGGCTCGGCCGCGCGTCTGATGCTGGCCAACGAGGGCCAGGACATAGCGTGGGAGAGCGTGATGGAGGTGCGCCCGCACGCGGTGGTGGCGCTGCCCGGCACGCCGATGACGGTAGCCTCCATCGCCGGTCCCACGGGAACCGCCCGCGGCCGGCTGACCCTGCTGCCCGCCCCGCCCGGCAGCCCAGCCCTGCCCGTCGATGCAGTGGTGCTCGCGGCCGGCGGCCGCCTGCGGCTGGACGGCCCGTCCGTGACCACCGCGACCGACCTGACCGTGCTGTCGTGGCACCCGAGCCAGTCGGCGCCCGTATCGGCGCGGGTGGAATGGCTGTCGCCCGCCTTCCCGCGCGAGGTGATACCGGCGGCCCAGATACGTCAGGTGGACGTGCAGGCGGGCAGTACGCTGCAAGTGGGCCACGAGACGGTGAGCGTGCTGTCCATCGAGGGCGACACGGCCAGCCACGCGGCACGGCTTGTGCTGCGGCTAAGCCGCGGTTCTCCTTGAATCTCCGGCGCGTCCGGGTTGGCGGACAATCGCAGTCGCCGTTTTTGCCCATGGGGCAGCCGGACAACCGGCCGGACGTGCGCGACGCGCTGACGTCGGTGACCTCTCTCGACGGCAGCACGGCGCCGGTCGGCCCATTGATCGACGGATTTGATGCCGCACAGGCAGCCTTGCCGCCGTGACCCTGCCCAGCGCCGGTGCGGAGGCGGACCTGCCCTGACCTGAACGTTCGGCCGGGTGCCGCCACGACCCGTTCTGGCCAGCCGCGGCAGTGACCTGATAACTGGCTGCGTGCCAGATCAGCTTTCCACCGAACTGATTGCCGTCATCGTGGCCGTAACCGCGGGCCAGCCGCGGGTGCTGACCATCGGGCGGGGTACGGCGCTGCCGTCGGGGTCGTTCGAAAGCGGACACCGCTCGCTGCAGGCCGGCTTGCGCGGCTGGGTGGAGCGGCAGACGCATCAGCCGCTGGGCTACGTGGAGCAGCTCTATACCTTTGCCGACAGCGATCGCGGGGCGGCGGCAGGGCGGGCGATCTCGGTCAGCTACCTGGGCTTGGCGCGCGAGGCGCGAGTGACCGGGCAGGAGGCGGGCTGGCAAAGCTGGTACCGATACTTTCCTTGGGAGGACCATCGCCCTGGGTTGCCTGCCACGATCGCGCAAACGATCGCGCCCGCCCTGCTCGCCTGGGCGGCCACGCCGGCGGCGCGCCGTCGGGCCGCCATCACCTTCGGCCTGGACGGGCGAGCCTGGAACGAGGAGCTGGTGCTGCAGCGCTACGAGCTGTTGTACGAGGCGGGCCTGGTGGCCGAATGGCACCGACGCCGCGCCGACGAAGCAGGCATCAGCATACCGGGCGAACCCATGGCGCTGGACCATCGCCGGATACTGGCCACCGGGATCGCACGGCTGCGCACCAAGATAAAATACCGCCCGGTGTTCTTCGAGCTGATGCCGGAAAGCTTCACCCTGTTGCAGTTGCAGCAAACGGTGGAAGCCTTGGCAGGACGGCTGCTGCACAAGCAAAACTTCAGGCGCGTGATCGACGCCCAAGCGCTGGTTGAGGACACCGGCACAGTCGCCACCGAGACGGGCGGGCGTCCGGCCAAGCTGTTCCGCTTCCGGGGCGACGTGCAGGACGAACGCGCGATCGCGGGGACCAAGCTGCCATTATTGCGTAGTTGACAACTCGCGTGCCTTCGCTCCATCTTGACACAGCTTATGCTCATAACCAGCATAAGCATGTCAGGGGCGCCATCGATTTTCCGCTTCATGACCACGTAATGCTCCGTTTGAGCATATCGGCCGGTTGCACCGGCCATGGGGAGCGTCTTGCGATGTCCGCCTCTGCTGCCCTTTATCAGCGCGTGCAGCGCGTGATCCCGCCGATGGAGTGGCCCGTCTTCGCGCCCGACATCGACGCTATCCTGCGGCTCAAGCGCGAGCGCCGCGCGGTGATCCTGGCGCATAATTACATGACGCCGGAAATCTTCCACTGCGTCAGCGACATCGTGGGCGACAGCCTCAAGCTGGCGCGCGAGGCGCAGCATGTGGACGCCGACGTGATCGTGATGGCGGGCGTGCACTTCATGGCCGAGACAGCCAAGCTGATGAATCCGTCCAAGACGGTGCTGATCCCCGATACCCATGCCGGCTGCTCGCTGGCGGAATCCATCACCGCGGCCGACGTGCGGCTGCTGCGTGAGCGCTACCCCGGCCGGCCGGTGGTGACCTACGTGAACACCTCGGCCGAGGTGAAGGCGGAGAGCGACATATGCTGCACGTCCGGCAACGCGAAGCGTGTGGTCGAGAGCCTGGGGGTGCCCGAGGTGATCATGCTGCCCGACCAGTACCTGGCCGCCAACGTGGCGCGCGAGACGGGCGTGCGCATCATCAGCTGGGCCGGCGCCTGCGAGGTGCACGAGCGCTTCACGCCTGCCCAGATACGCGCGTTGCGGGCGGAGAACCCCGGCGTCGTCGTGCTGGCCCACCCCGAATGTCCGCCCGCCGTGGTGGACGAGGCCGATTTCGCCGGATCGACCGCGGCGATGGCCGATTACGTGACCGAGCGTGCGCCGGGCCGCGTGGTGCTGATTACCGAGTGCTCGATGGCCGACAACATTGCCGTGCTGCACCCCAAGGTGGAGTTCATCCGACCTTGCAATCTGTGCCCGCACATGAAGCGCATCACCCTGCCCGGCCTGCGCCGCAGCCTGGAGACGATGACGCACGAGGTGACCATCGACCCTGCCGTCGCCGATCGGGCGCGGTTGGCCGTCGAGCGGATGCTGGCGATATGACCGGCGCCCGGCACGTCCCGGCCGATGGCTGCCCGATCGTCATCGGTGCCGGCCTGGCGGGGCTGATGGCCGCACTGCATCTGGCACCCGAGCCGGTGCTGGTGCTGTCCGCGGCGCCGCTGGGCCAACAGGCCGCCAGCGCCTGGGCGCAAGGCGGCCTGGCCGCCGCCATCGGCGCCGATGACAGCCCGGAACTGCATTTGGCCGACACGCTGGCCGCCGGCGACGGGCTGTGCGACCCGGCTGTCGCCCGGCGGATCGTGGAGGCCGGCCCGGCTTTGGTGGACGAGCTGCTGGCTTTGGGCGCCCGCTTCGACCGCGTCGTCGGCGGCACGCTCCGCTTGGGGCTGGAAGCCGGCCACGCACGGCGCCGCATCGTGCACGCCAGCGGCGATGGCAGCGGGCGCGAGATCCTGCGCGCGGTCATCGATGCCGTCCGCCGCACCCCTTCGATCACGGTGTGGGAAGGGGTGGCGGCCACGCGCCTGGTGCTTCGCCACGGAGCGGTCGCCGGCGTGCTGGTCCAGGCTGCCCGCGCCTCGTCCGGCCGATCCGGCGGTGCGGACAGTTCGCGCATCCTGCGCAGCAGCCGGGTGGTGATCGCCACCGGCGGGCTGGGCGGGCTGTACGAGCACACCACCAACCCCGCGGGCGCGCTGGGCCACGGCTTGATGCTGGCCGCCCGTGCCGGCGCCGCGCTGGCCGATCTGGAATTTGTGCAGTTTCATCCCACTGCCCTTGATGTGGGTCTCGATCCGATGCCGCTGGTCAGCGAGGCGGTGCGCGGCGAGGGCGCCACCCTGATCGACGAGACGGGCCAACGCTTCATGCAGGGCGCGGGCCGCGCCGAACTCGAGCCGCGCGACGTGGTCAGCCGCGCCGTGTGGGCGCGCATGCAGCAGGGCCACCGCGTGTTCCTCGACGCGCGCGCGGCGCTGGGCCGGTCGTTCGCCGGCCACTTCCCCGGCATCCACGCGGCCTGCCTGGCTGCCGGGATCGACCCGGCCACCATGCCGATTCCGGTGCGCCCGGCGGCGCACTACCACATGGGCGGCATCGCGGTGGACGCCTGCGGCCGCACCACCGTTCCGGGCTTGTGGGCGTGCGGCGAGGCCGCCTGCACCGGACTGCACGGCGCTAACCGCCTAGCGAGCAATTCGCTGCTGGAAGCCGCGGTCACCGGCCGCCAGGCCGCCCTGGACGTTGCCGGCACGCCGGGCCGCACAACGTCGCCGATGGCGCTCGTCGGCACGCCGGCGCCGGCCGACCCCGCGCCCGTCCCTGCCATCCAGTCGCGCCACGCCCGCGGGCTGCGCAATGCGGAAGGGCTGCAGGCCGCCATCGCCCAGCTGCGCCCGTTGGCCGACACCAGCGACCCGGCCGCCCTGGCGCTGATGATGACAACGGCGATGCTGCAGCGCGAGGAAAGCCGCGGCGGCCATAGCCGGACCGACTTCCCGGCGGCGGCGGCGGCCCGGCGTGCGACGTCGACGCTGGGCCAGGCCACGCGCCAGGCTAGGGAGCTGCTGCGGAGCGGGCCGGTGCGCAGCGCCAGGACTCCGCAGATGGGCGGCGCCCGGTGAGGTGCCTTTGAGCCCGCTGCTGCTGGAGCCGCTCGTGAGGGCGGCTCTGCTCGAGGATCTTGGGCGGGCCGGCGACATCACCACCGATGCGGTCGTGCCAGCCGGCGCCGAAGCCCGCGCAATACTCGTGGCGCGCCAGTCGGGAACCATCGCCGGCCTGCAATTGGCTGAGCTCGCCTTTCGCCTCGTCGATCCGGCGCTGCGGTTCGAAATCGAGGCGCCGGACGCCGCCAGCGTCGATGTGGGCGACACCATCGCCCGGATCGAGGGCCCGGCCCGCGGCATCCTGACCGCCGAGCGCGTGGCGTTGAACTTCCTGGGCCACCTCAGCGGCATCGCCACGGCTACGTCGGCCATCGTGCGCGCCATCGCGCATACGCGCACGCGCGTTGCCTGCACCCGCAAGACCACGCCCGGCCTGCGCGCTGTGGAGAAATACGCGGTGCGCTGCGGCGGCGGCGTGAACCACCGCTTCGGCCTGGATGATGCGATCCTGATTAAGGACAACCACATTGCGATCGCCGGCGGCATCGCCCCCGCGCTGGTGCGCGCCCGCGCGCGGGCCGGCCACCTGGTGCGCATCGAAATCGAGGTGGACACGCTGGCCCAGCTGGACGAGGCGCTGGGCATCGGGGCAGACGCAGTGCTGCTCGACAACATGACTCCCGACATGCTGCGCCAAGCCGTTCAGATGGTGGCCGGCCGCGCCGTCACCGAGGCGTCCGGGGGTATCACGCTCGGCACCGCGGCTGCCGTGGCCGAGACGGGCGTGGACCTGCTGTCGGCCGGCTGGCTGACCCACAGCGCGGCCCTGCTGGACATCGCTCTGGACATGTGACGTGACCCCGCTTGGGGCGGGGTTCGATGGGTGAACGGCGGCCGGCCCCACGCCTATCGTGCAGGTCTGCTCTTGTCGAGCATGAACTCGCCCGCCGACGAGTCCCCGCCGACCTTGCTCTCGCTCACCACGGTCAGCGCCGGGCGGCCTCGCAGCTCGTTATACATTCGGATGAATTCGTCGAGCCGTCTTGCCTCGGCAAGCGCTGCGTCACGGCGGGAGAGGGCTTCGCGGAGTACGGGTTCTTCTTCCATGGACCGACCATGGCAGGATCGTTTTCGTTACGCAATAAGTTTGCGGCTGCTTTTTTGGAAATTCTGCGACCGGCCGGGCCGATCCGGCAGGGTCGGTGCCGCGGTCCTGGCTGTTGATCGGGCAGAGTTGTCCCCGACGATGCGGCCCGATTTCGCTGTATTCCGGCGCGGTGCGGGCTGGCCGGGCGCCGCAATGCGACTATCATCCGGCTCGCATGATGCCAAACCTGCCCACGCTGCTGACGCTCTCGCGGATCGCGGCCATCCCCGTGCTGGTGCTGCTGGTCGCATGGCGCCTGCCCGGTACCGATGTCGCGGCCTGCGCGGTGTTTGCAGCGGCGGGGATCACGGATTTCCTGGATGGCCGGATCGCGCGGCAGCGGCAGATGCAGTCCGAGCTGGGCCGCATGCTGGACCCCATCGCCGACAAGCTGCTGGTGGGGGCGACCCTGATGGTGCTGGCCGGGCAGGGGCGCCTGCCCGATGGCGGCCTCTACCCCGCCATCGTCATCCTGTGCCGCGAGATCCTGGTCAGCGGGTTGCGCGAGTACCTGGCCGGTCTTGCGGTGGGCCTGCCGGCGACCCGCCTGGCCAAGTGGAAGACAGGGTTGCAGATGGCGGCTCTGGGCACGTTGCTGGCCGGCGATAGCGGGGCGCGGGTGCTGCACTTGGGCTTTCTGCCGGTCGATCTGATCGGCACCGTCATGCTGTGGGCGGCCGCACTGCTCACTCTCGTCACCGGATGGGATTACCTGATGGCGAGCATCCGCCACGTGGTGCCTTCCATGG
>CAXUHU010000087.1:9231-13746 GCA_964250925.1 uncultured Acetobacteraceae bacterium | reverse complement strand
GTTCACGGTCAGCAAGGTGGCTGAGGAGTTCGGGCAATCGGGTGCGCTGCCTGCCATGCTGGCGGCCTGGGCGCCGGCGGGCGCCGGCCTGATGCTGGCCATCTCCTTGCTGCTCCACCTGGAAGATGGCTGAGTGTCAGTCGTAAGTCGTCAATTGCCGGTCGTCAGATGGTTCGTCGTTCTAAGTGCGGGGCTGCCGGGGGTGGCGGCGGCGCAGTACCGGGCGCCAGCGCAGCATTTTCCGACCATCAACACCGAGGCGCAGCCACTATCGGGTAACGAGCCGGTCACCTTCCAGGCCGATAGCGTCACCTACGACAAGGACCATGGCCTGGTCGCGGCCGACGGCCATGTGGAGGCTTGGCAGAACGACCACGTGCTGCGCGCCGACCGGGTGACCTTCGACCGTAACACCAACGTAGCGGCCGCTTACGGCCACGTGGTGATCGTGGAGCCGGACGGACAGGTGCTGTTCGCCGACTATGCCGAGCTGACGCAGGGAATGCGCAGCGGCGTGCTGACCGGCATGCGCGCGCTGCTGGCCCAGAATGGCCGGCTGGCCGCGAACGGAGCACGGCGCACCGACGGCAAGTTGAACGAGATGACCCGCGGCGTCTATTCCACCTGCAACGTCTGCGCGCTGAACCCCAACAAGCCGCCGCTGTGGGAATTGCGCGCACATCTGCTGACCGAGGACCTGGAGAACCAGCGGATCGAATACCAGGACGCCTACCTGGACTTCTTCGGCATCCCGGTGTTCTACATGCCCTATTTTTCCAACAGCGCGCCCTCGGTGAAAAGGCAGAGCGGGCTGCTGGCGCCCAGCATAGCGGTGACCGACAGCCATCTTGGCGCCTACGTCGCGTTACCCTACTACCTGGTGCTGGACGACCAGTCCGACCTGACCTTGACACCCCTGATCGCCACCCGCACGGGTCCACAGCTGGAAGCGCTGTACCGGCGGGATTTCAATAACGGCGTGCTGCGCATCGATGGCGCGGTCGCGCGCGACCAGGGCGCCAACCAAACTCCAGGCCAGAACAGCGGAGCCAAGGGAATACAGGGCTACGTGTTCGCCCACGGCGTATTCGACTGGGACAAGACGTGGCGCTACGGGTTCGACATAAATCTAGCCACGTCGACTGACTACCTGCGCGACTTCCACGTCCCCGGCTACGGGGCCAACGTGCTGACCAGCGACGCCTTCGTCGAGGGCTTCGGCACCGGGTCTTACGCCAAGCTCGACATACGCACCTATCAGGGCCTGGACAGCAGTATCAAGCAGAGCCTGCTGCCATACGTGCTGCCGCGCTTCCAATACAGCTTCTTCGGCGAGCCCGACGCGCTTGGCGGCCGCCTCAGCTTCGACACGCAGGAGTTCAATGTCAGCCGCCAGCAAGGCACCAACGACCAGCGCCTGGCAGGGCGCCTAACATGGGACCGCCCCTTCGCCGGACCGCTGGGCGACCGCTGGCTGTTTACATTGCAGGGCACGGCTGCGGCCTACAACGCGAACGTGCTGAACGCACAGCCGAACTACCAGGACAACGACGTCGCCAGCGGCGTGCACGGCCAGGCGCAGGTCGCCCTCAAGCTGAACTGGCCGTTCCTGCGCCCCGATGGCATGGGCGGAAACCAGATCATCGAGCCGATCGTGCAGGTGATCGCCGCCCCGCAAAGTGGCAACAGCCTGCGCGACAACATTCCCAACGAGGACAGCCTGAACTACGAGTTCACCGACGCGACGCTGTTCCAACTCAATCGCTTCGGTGGCTACGATCGTTACGATGGCGGCCTGCGCGCCAATTTCGCGCTGCGCGCCGAATGGAACCTTGCGGGCGGCCAGAAGCTGGAGGGCCTGCTCGGCGCATCCTACGAGCAGCACATTGACCGCAACCTCTATCCGCAATTTCAGCCCTGGAACGGCTTCGAGCCGGGCAGTCGCTTGTCCGACGTGGTGACGCGCGCGAGTTACGTGCCGAACAGGTTTTTCGACATCACGGCCCGTGGCCGGTTTGACCACAGCAACGGCGACATTCGCTTCGCCGACGCGATCGGCACCGCCGGCGTGCCACTTCTGCGAGTGAGCGCAGGCTTCGTCTTCAGTTCGACCAATCCCTACGCGGAGTACCTGGACAACTTCAACGACCCAACCCTGTTCAAGCCGAACCTATTCTTCGGTCCGTTCCCTGGCCCGTTCAACCAATTTTTCATACCGCGCGAGGAGGCGACGGTCGGTGCCACCACGCATTTCGGCGGCTACACGATCAGTGCCGATGCCAGGCGCAACCTCGAGACGGGCAAGCTGATCTCGGTAGGTACCAATGCCAAATGGGAGAACGAGTGCTTTGCGTTCGACATATATGCCGCCCGCCGGTTTACCGCGATCAACAACGATTCCGGCGACACCACCGTGCTGTTCACGATCATTCTAAAAACAGTCGGCGCGTTCGGTGCTAATGGTTAGCGAGTGATCCGTGGTCAATCATCAGAAAGTTAAGGTGCCCATCATGCGTCAGGTCTTGCTTGCAATGCTGCTGGTGTCCATTTCGATCGCGCATGCAGCAACGCCGGTGGCGTTGACCAAGCCGGCTGCACCGGCCACTGCGCCCGAGCCCGCCGACGGGATCGTCGCCGTGGTCAATGGCGAGGTGATCACGCGGGCCGATGTGGACAACCGGGCGCGCCTGTTCGCGCTGACGACCGGCCAGCCAATCGCGCCCGAAACCCTGCGCCTGCTGCGCCCGCAAATTACCCGCGAGCTGATTGACGACCGGTTGCGCATGCAAGAAATCCAGCGCCGCAAGATCGCCGTGCCCGACATCGACGTGGCGCACGCCATCGCCGACATCGAGCAGCGCAACCACCTGCCGCCGGGCGGGCTGCAAGCCAAGCTGTCCGGCCAGGGCGTATCCCCGTCCACCCTGATCGCCCAGATACGAACCCAGCTCGGCTGGACGCGTGTGTTGCGCCAGGAACTCTCCGAGCGCGGCCGGATCTCCGAGGGTGAAGTTGCCGAGCAGGAGAAGATATTCAAGCGCGACCAGGGCCAGCCGCAATATCGCCTGGGCGAAATTTTCGTGGCCGCGGAGGACCCGGCGCACCTGAACGACGCAAGACGCTTTGCCGACACGGTTATCCAGCAGCTTCATGCCGGCGCCCCGTTCGGCATCGTAGCCGCCGAGTTCAGCCAAAGCCAGACGGCGTTGGAGGGCGGCTCGCTTGGCTGGGTGCGGCCAGACCAGTTGGACCCCCAGGTGGCCAGCCTGGTGACCCAAATGCCGGTGGGGGCAATCAGCAATCCCGTGCGGGTGGCCGGCGGCTTCGACGTTGTGGCGTTGCAGGAAAAGCGGCAGGTGGGCTCGGACCTCGCCACCGTGCTGAGCCTGCGCCAGGCTTTCTATCCGTTCAGCACGCCGCTCGATCCGCAGAACCCCACCCCCGAGCAGCGTGCGGCGCTGACGGCCGGTCAGTCGCTCAGCAAGTCCGCCCGTAGCTGTGCGGAGGTGGAGACGGCCAATAAGGCGGCCGGTGCCAAGCGCGCGTCCGATCCTGGCCCGGTGCGGCTGGACCGTCTGGCGGGGCCGATGCAGCAGCTTTTGGGCGGCTTGTCCGTCGGCCAGGCGAGCAAGGCGCTGGTGACCAACGACGGCATCCTGGTGGTGATGGTGTGCGCGCGCGACCAGAAGAACATGGCCGCGATGACCCACGAGGACATCACCAACCAGCTGTTCGAGGAGCGGGTGGAGCTCGCGTCCCGCCAGCTTCAGCAGGACCTCAAGCGCCGCGCCCTCATCGACCAGCGCAGCTGAGGAATTGAGGTCGGCCCGGTTCGGTTGCGGGCACGTATCGAGCCTCCTGCATTCGAGCGACGCAACCGTGAATGCGGCTAGGCACCCGGAATAGGCTGGCATGCGTCACCCTCGTCCGATCGCTTGCGACGGACTTGAGTGGTTGCAACTGCATTCGAGCGGTTTATCCTGCCTAGAACGATCGCACGCAGACTGGAACAGTCGAGGTGAGTAAATTGCTCGTCCGAAGACATATTTAGAGCGCTGAGCGTTTATGGTCAGCCTGAACGCGCTCTAAGAGGAGCAACGACGTGTCTGAAACCCCCGGCATCGGTGCTTTCGCCATAGTTCCGAGCAACGACGTGCCCGCCGCAATCCCATTTTGGCAGCGTCTCGGTTTCGCTCGCACGGGGGGTGACGACAACTACATTATCATGACTGGATGGGGCTGTGAGGTGCACCTGACCCAGGCAGGAGCCGGCGCCTGGCGCGTGCCGGAGGAGAACAATCCCTTCGGGGTCTTCATCCGCACGCCCGACGTCGATGCTATTGCCGCACGGGTGGGGGATCTGATCATACGTCCCGGGGGTGTCCTGCGGCACCGAGAATGGGGTCTCTACGAGGTCGGAGTATGCGGCCCGGACGGCTTGCTTGTCCGCATTGGCTGGCCCTCCCGGCTGATCAAAGGTGAATGAACGCGATAAGTTTCATGGGTTTCGAGTAT
>CAXUHU010000087.1:0-9131 GCA_964250925.1 uncultured Acetobacteraceae bacterium | reverse complement strand
GCTGAGGAGGCGGGCAATCTAATGGACGACGACCGCAACGTTGTCGGCCGCAACGGCAAGGACGGCCTCCCCGTGGCTGTTCCTGCGACGTCGTCGACGCCTCGACCACATCTTTCTCAGACAGCTTGCCTATTCAAGGCCGGCCGAGCGCTATGTGTAACGAGCACCATACCACTCTGGTTGTCGATTTCTTTCAACAGTGCATCGTAGCCCCAAAGTTCAGCTACGTATTGCAGTGTATGTTCGGCATCCCGCTTCGCCAGCAATCGCCCGGGCTCAGTTCGGTGCTCCAGCATCAGCCGGCGGTCGCCTTCAAGATCCACATCCACAACCTGAACGTCGGCATCGCCTTCGCCTGGATCGTAGCTTTGCGCCAGACTGCGCCTGACGGTGCGGTAGCCTTCTTCATCATGTATCGCATCGACGAGCAACGTGGGATCGGAGCTATCGTCGAGTAGTCGGAACATACGAAACTTGCGCATCACCGTCGGCGAGAGGAATTGGAGGATGAAACTCTCATCACGAAAATTTGCCCAAGCGTAACGCAACGTCCCGAGTGGGTCGCCATTGCCGGCGATGTCGGGAAACCAGGCGCGGTCCTCGGATGTGGGGGCCGTGCACATGCGTTCGATATCGCTCATCACTGCGTAACCGAGCGCGTAAGGATTGAAGCCAGGACCGCCGGCCGGATGATCGAAATCAGGCTGCATGATCACGTTGGCCGTCGAGTGGATCACTTCGAGGAACGCCGCGTCGTCGATCTGCCCGGTTTCGTGCAGGCGGGTCATGATACGGTTGTGCACCCAGGTGGCGCAGCCCTCGTTCATCACCTTGGCCTGCGGCTGCGGATAGAAGTACTGCGCGATCAGTCGCACGATGCGGATGATCTCGCGCTCCCAAGATTGCAGTTTTGGCGAATGCTTCTCGATGAAATAGAGGAGGTTTTCCTCTGGCAGCGCGAATTGGCGGCGCCGTTCAGCAGCCCTGTCGGACTTGGCACCTGGCGGTAGGCCCGGCACGGTCCGCCAGAGATCATCAAACATTTGCTCGTCGTAGGCACGTCGTTCCTGTTCGCGCTTCAAATCGGCCTTCAGGTTCACCGCCCGCACCCCGCCGTGGCGATTCACCCCGTGGCGGGACAGGGCATGCGCCGCATCCAGCACGCGTTCCACCTCCGCTACGCCATGCCGATCTTCGCACCCGGCAACGTAAGCCCGCGCGAACTCAAGATAGTCTAGAATCGCGGAGGCTTCGGTCCATTGCCGGAACAAGTGGTTATTGCGAAAGAAATGGTTGTGGCCGAACGCTGCGTGGGCGATCACCAGCGCTTGCATGGTTGCCGAGTTCTCCTCCATCAAGTAGCTGATGCAGGGATTCGAGTTGATCACCACCTCGTAGGCCAAGCTGCTGTAGCCGCGGCGATAACTGGTCTCGTGCTGCAGAAAACGTTTGCCGTAGGACCAGTGGCGGTAGGTCAGCGGCATGCCGTGTGCCGTATAGACGTCGAGCATCTGTTCTGCGGTGATAACCTCGATGCGGTTGGGATAGATTTCCAAGCCAAGCTCTTCGCAGCCAATCCGTTCGATGGCGTCGTAGCTGCGTTGCAAGATGCGAAAGTCCCAGTCCGCGCCCTGGTACAACAAAGGCCAGGTCGCGCTACTCATGCAGCGGCCATCCGTCGCCGGAAAAGGTCACGGAACACCGGGAAGATGTCGCCGGGGCCGGCAACCCGACGCATGGCCAGGCGCGGCGCACGCTGCGACAGCGGTTCGTAGCCGCGCCACAGGTCGGTGGCACCGCGGATAACCGCGGCAGAGCCGATCTCGATGTAGGCGTAATGCTGCACAACCGGCAGGATGTCCGACTCCAGCAGGCCGACAGACTTCTGCGTGTCGGCAGACGAGTTGTCGCCATCGGAGGCCTGTGCGGCGTAGATGTTCCAGGAGTCCCGCGGGTAACGGTCGCGTTGGATACGACGGAATTCGGCAAGTGCCGTCGATACGACCGTGCCGCCGGTACGGGGATCGGTGAAAAAGGTGTTTTCGTCCACTTCTTCGGCCACTTCGGTGTGGCGGATGAAGACCAGGTCCACACGCTTGTAGCGGCGTTCGAGAAATACATGCAGCAGCAGGAAAAAGCGCTTGGCAATGTCTTTCATCTGCTCGGTCATGGAGCCGGACACGTCCATTAGGCAGAACATTACGGCGCGCGCAGCGGGCTGCGGTGTTTGGGTGAAGCGTCGGTAGCGTAGATCCACCGGGTCGACCCAGGGCACGCGGGCAAGCCGACGCAGTGCCAATTCAAGCTCGGCCCGCAGCACCGGTAGCCGCCCGGCCACGTCGCCATCGCGTTCCAGCACTGCAACATCGGCCTCCAAGGCATAAACCTCCGGCGGTTTCGGCCGACGCAATCCGATACGCCGAGCCATCGACTGCCGCATCGTGCGTGACATGTCGATCTGCGAGGGTGTGCCATCGATGCTAATGCCGGCGCGCATGGGTATCATCGTCTCGGTCGCGACAATCTGGCTTTTGACCAGGTCGGGTAATTCAAGATCGTCAAAGAACAGGTCGAGGAACTCGTCCCTGGTCAGCACAAAACGGAAGCCATCCTGGCCCTCGCCGGCACCGCCGGCACTCTCGCCGTTGCCGCCAGCATTGCCGCTGCCGCGCTTGGGGCGCGGCAGACGGTCGCCCTTAGAAAACTCATGATTGCCGGAAAATACAATCTGCCGCGTGCCGCTGGAGAACACGGTGTGAAAGCTCGGCTCGTTCAGCATGTCCGATGGGATGGTTACAGTTTGGTCGCGGGCGATCTCGCGCAGGGTGCCCTGCTCGACGGCCGTGCGTGTTGCCTGCCGCACTGCCGCCCTGGCACGCGCTAGCACGCGCTGTCGATTGTCGAGATTTTTGCCGTGCGGATTAGGTCTGCGGTCGATGATGTCCAATGGCGTGTGCTCAGGCCGACTGCTTGACCCGCATATACCACTCGACAAGCCGGCGCACTTGCCTCTCCGTGTAGCCGCGGGAGACCATACGATCGACGAAGTCGCTATGCTTCTTCTCCGTCTCGTTGTCCCTCTTGGAGCCGAAGCTGATGACGGGCAACAGGTCTTCCACCTGGCTGAACATGCGTTTTTCGATCACGTCTCGGATTTTCTCGTAACTCGTCCAGGACGGATTGCGGCCCGCGTTGGCGGCGCGGGTGCGCAATGCAAACTTGACCACCTCATTGCGAAAATCCTTCGGGTTGGCGATCCCCGCCGGCTTCTCGACCTTGGTCAACTCGGCGTTCAGCAACTCGCGATTCAGCATCTGACCGGTGTCGGGATCCTTGAAATCCTGGTCCTCGATCCACGCGTCAGCGTAGTCCAGGTATCGGTCGAACAGATTCTGCCCATAGTCGCCGTAGCTCTCGAGGTAGGCCTTCTGGATTTCGTTGCCGATGAACTCGGCATAGCGCGTAGCCAACTCGCTCTTGATCGTGGCCAGGTAGGCCGCCTCCGTCTCGGGCGGAAACTGCTCCCGCCTGATCGCCTGCTCCAGCACGTACATCAGGTGGACAGGGTCGGCGGCGACCTCGTTGGTCGAGTGGTTGAAGGTGGCGGAGAGCACCTTGTAGGCGAAGCGGGTGGAGATGCCGTCCATTCCCTCATCAACGCCGGCGGCGTCCCGGTACTCCTGCATGCTCTTCACCTTCGGGTCGGTCTCGCGAATACTTTCGCCGTCATAGACCCGCATCTTGGCAAAAGGCTTCGAATTGGCATGCGGCTTCAGGCGCGAGAGTACCGCGAAGCGGGCCAGCATCTCCAGAGTGTGTGGTGCGCAAGGCGCCTCTGCCAGCGCCGATCCGCTGATCAGCTTATGGTAGATTCGCCCTTCCTCGGTCACCCGCAGGCAGTAGGGCACCTTCACCACGCTCACCCGATCGAGGAAGGCCTCGTTGGTGCGGTTGTTGCGAAAGCTTTGCCACTCGGCCTCGTTGGAATGGGCCAGCAAGATACCCTGGAACGGTATCACGCCGATGTTCTCCGTGCCGAGATAGTTGCCCTCCTGCGTGGCCGTCAGCAACGGGTGCAGCATCTTGATCGGGGCCTTGAACATCTCCACGAATTCTAGGATGCCCTGGTTGGCGCGATTGAGCCCGCCAGAGAACCCGTAGGCATCCGGGTCGTTCTGACTGAAAGCCTCCAGCTTGCGTATGTCCACCTTGCCGACCAGGGCGGAAATGTCCTGGTTGTTATCGTCGCCAGGCTCGGTCTTCGCGATAGCGACTTGGCGGCGACGCGAAGGGTAAAGCTTGACCACGCGGAAACGCTGAATGTCGCCGTCCCACTCGTCCAGCCGCTTCAGCGCCCAAGGGCTGGCGACGCCGGTCAGAACACGCAACGGAATCCGGTATTTCTCGTGCAGCAGAGCGCCCGTCGTCTCCGGGTCAAACAGGCCGAGCGGGCTCTCAAACACCGGGCTCAGCACGTTGCCGGCTTTCAGCACATGGATCGGCTCGCGCTCCATGAGCGATTTCAGCCGCTCGCCGAGCGAGGACTTTCCACCACCGACCGGGCCCAGGAGGTAGAGAACTTGCTTACGCTCCTCAAGGCCCTGGGCTGCGTGACGGAAAAAGCTCACTATGCGCTCGATAGTGTCTTCCATTCCGTGGAATTCGGAAAACGCGGGATAGACGCGGATCGTCCTGTTCAGGAAGAGCCTGGACAGGCGAGAGTCACGCGACGTGTCGACCATCTCCGGCTCGCCGATCGCCTGCAGCATGCGTTCGGCAGGGCTGGCATAACAGCCCGGATCGTCACGGCACGCCTCGAGGTAATCGGCTAAACTCATTTCGACTTCACGCGTCTGATCGCGGTGCCTAGCATGCAGAGAAAAGACGTCGTCGTAACGATCCAACTTACTATCCAGTCTTGTTCGATATCGAAAATCAACAAGGCTTAGTTGGCGTCGGCATCCCTGATCGCGTCGTCGGACTTGCCTTGACCCTCGAGGCACACGCTAGCGTGCTATCCGAGAAAGTGCATTAACAAACCAACCTTGGTGAAAAAACTTTCATCCTGATACATCCTATCGGCCGCAACGCTTGGGAGGGGGCTTAAGCCGTCGCATACAGCTACGTCGGACAAGATTCCGCAACTGGGTCGGGCACCTCGACAGCACCAGCTGACAGTTTGGATCAAGCCGACCGGCATCCTGATCAATTGCAAGCTAGCACACCGCTTTGTGCTCTCAGGTGCGCAGACAAGGTGGTGGTGGTGCGGCTGCCGGACCCAGCCATCTACTAACATAGCGGCCGTGCCTGCCCTATCGCCCTTGCCGCTGTCGAATTGATCCAGCGGACTTGCCGATGCGTACGTTCGGTCCTGATCAGGCTGGCATGAGCAAACAAACCTCGTCGCACCGGGCCCGCCTTTGCCGGCAACCTCGTCGAAACGCGCGCATGCCGTAGAGCTTCAATTTTGTTATGGCGGTTGGGATCTCATGGTATTCCATCTACCCCTGCCTTTGCTGGAACATGTGGCCGGATCAGCAAGGATGCTCCAATGTAGGGCGAAAGCGAAATCCCTGTCTTGGGTTTGGGGTTGTCATGAAAGCGGAAAGTTAACCGACTAAGGACAGCTAAATCGTTGCAGTGGCAAAAATACGAGTATCGCCGTGCTGGCGGAGAGAGCCGCAGAAGCGCATTGCAGCCGGGCAGGCGGCCAGAGTAGAGACGGGTTTGCTCGAGACCGCGCCCACAGCCAGACTGTTGCACGCGTCAGGGCGTCCTTGCCAAAACAGTCTGCCAGAGTATGACGTTAGCTCCGTTACTCGTCGTATCACGCGCGAGAAACGCGTCGGCACGGCCGACGAGGCGGGACAGCCCGCCGCGGCTTTGCCGGCATTTTGCTAATCCGTAATGCGGTGTTGCGCAGGCGTATCAGACAATTCGGATCCGTGCCGATCGGCGCCGCTGGCGCCCAAATCGGAAGGGGTCATATATGCGGTGCGTTCAGAATTGTGCGGACCGCATCGATTGAAGCCGGCCTGCATGGACGGTTCGTCAGTTGTGCCAACAGAGGCACTTGCGACGGGTCCGAACCCGACGGATCAAGGCAGGCTCGGCATCTACGGTCGCCGCCGCCGCGTCCGATACGTCTATCACGGTCGTTACATCAAGCCGGGCCGCCAAGCCTCCCCTGCGACGAAGGAAGTGTTTTGACCAAGGCGGTTGCAACCCAAGGTAGCAGTCGCCTACTGTGCTCTCGTCTGCGATCGTTTTACCATCCTGAACGGAGAGCGCGATGCGCCTGCTCTACCTGTGTGCCCCGGTCCTCTACGGCGTGGCGGCCGTCTCGGTCGCTGCGGCGCAAACCGTAGGTCCCGCGATCAGCGTCGATACGTCGGCGGATCAGCACAAGATTAACCCCAACATCTACGGCATGGCCGCCTACGGCGTGGCGCCCGCCTTCCAGGCCGCCGCCCGCTTGCCCGTGCTGCGCTGGGGCGGCGACGGCACTACGCGCTACAACTGGCAGGTCGATAGCAGCAACGCAGGCTTCGACTGGTTTTTTATGGGGGGCGACGGCAATGCCAGCCCGGTGCCAAGCGCCGGGCCGGACGCGCTTGTGCGGGCCGACCAGGCTACGCACAGCCAGACACTGCTGACCATCCCGATCATCCCCTACATCAACAACGGCGCCGCCTGGTCGTGCAGCTTCCCCGTGGACGGTGCCGCCACCGACCAGCCGAGCTACGGCGCACAACAGGCTACCAACCCCTACGTGTTCCCCAGTGGCGAGACCTGCGGCAACAGCATCGCCACGGACGGCACGCAGCTGCTCGACACGGACATCGGGGCCAACAACATCGCCAACACCCCGGCCTTCCAGGCGCAATGGGTGGCCCACCTCACCGCCACCTTCGGCACCGCAAAGGCCGGCGGCGTGCGCTTCTACCAGCTCGACAACGAGCCGCTCGGCTGGTCCAACACGCATCGCGACGTGGAACCCACCCAACCCCCCTACAGCACCATCGTCTCGCTGGGCGAGCAGTACGCCGAGGCCGTCAAGCAGCAGGATTCCTCCGCCCAGATCCTGGGTCCGTCCGACTTCACGCTTGGCGGCTGGATCGGCAACCCGAGCGCGCAGAACAACCTGTTCGCCGGCCAATACTACCTGCAGCAATGGGCCGCCTACGACACGGCCAACAAGCACCGCCTGCTCGACTATTTCGACGAGCACTATTACTTCAACTTTACGGACCCCACGAGCCAGCTCGCCTCCACCCGCACGCTGTGGGACCCCACCTATAACGGCGGCACTTGGGTGGAGCAGTACTACTTCTACGGCCCGATGCAGCTGATCCCGCGTTTCCAGCAATGGATCGGCCAGTACTACCCGGGCACCAAGCTCGCCTTCTCGGAATACTCGATCGACAGCGGCCAGAAGCTGATTACCGACGCGCTGGCGGAAGCCGATGTGCTGGGTATCTTCGGCTGGAAGGGTGTGGACCTGGCCACGATGTGGAACCCGCCGCAGCCGACCGACCCGATCGCCTTCAGCTTCCTGCTCTACCGCAACTACGACGGCGCCGGCCACGGCTTCGGCACCACCAGCGTGCAGGCCACCAGCGCCGACCAGGGCTCCATCTCCGCCTACGCTGCCTTGCGCGGCGCCAACACGCTGACCCTGGTGCTGATCAACAAGACCACGGGCGACCTCACGACCCCGATCACGCTCGCCCAGTCGATCACCGCCCGCGCACAGATGTGGAGCTTCAGCGGCGCTGACCTGACCGCCATCCACAAGCTCGCCCCCGTGCCGTTCAGCGCCGGCGCGGCCAGCCTTACCGTGCCGGCCTACTCGATGAGCATCCTGGTCCTCCCGGTTGGGTAATGGGCGAGATGGCCGGGCAAGCCAACGTTTGGCTACCCGCGTCGGCGTCTACCACCCCGCCTCCCAAGCGGCGGGGTGGTAGCCGGTCATACGCATAGCCTGTATGTGGCACGGCGCGTGCACTGCCCGAGGCAGAACGCGCCCGTACTCGACAGGAAAGCCACGCTATGACGACGCACCGCGTAAACCGGACCAAATCGACCTGGCGCGCTTGCCTGCTGACCACCACCCTGCTCGCCATCGCCCCGCTGCTTCACGCCCACGCCGAAGCCCCGTTCGACTTCGATCGCACGCCCGGCAAGCTGCCGAAAACCGTGGTGCCCGACGCCTACCGAATCGACTTGGCGCCCGACCTGCAAAAGCTGACCTTCTCGGGCCGCGAGGCGGTCGACCTCCACGTGCGGCAGCCCACCGGCAGCTTCACGCTCAACCAGGCCGGCCTGGCCCTGCAAAGCGCGTCGCTGGAAGACGGCACGCAGGCAACCATCAAGCTTGATGAGACGGCACAAACCGCAACGCTCACGTTCCCGCATTTGGTTGCCACCGGGCAACACACGCTGACCATCGCCTATACCGGCCCGATCCCCGAGACGCCCAACGGCATCTACCACGACGACTACAAGACGGCGTCCGGGCAATCCAAGCGAATGCTGGTCACCCAGTTCGAGGTCGCCGACGCCCGCCGCATGTTCCCCGGCTGGGACGAGCCGGCGTTCAAGGCCACCTTCCAGCTCTCGGTCACGCTGCCCAAGACCATGCAAGTTGTCTCCAACATGCCGGTCGGCAGCCGCACCGCGGTCGGCGCGGATGGCCAGCACACGGCCTTCGCCACCTCGCCCCGCATGTCCACCTACCTGCTGGCACTGGTCGCCGGCGACATGCAGGCCATCCACGCGCGCGCCGCCAACGCGGACCTCTCCGCCTGGACGCCGGCCGGCGAGACCGAGCAAGCCCGCTACGCGCTCGAGACCGAAACGAAGGTTCTGCCCTTCTACAACGACTATTTCGGCGTGCGGTATCCCCTGCCCAAGCTCGACCTGATCGCCATCCCCGGCAATTACGAGGCGGGTGCCATGGAGAACTGGGGGGCAATCACCTTCATCGACGACGCCATGCTGTTCGACCCCGCCACGTCCTCCCCCGCCACGCGCGAAACCATCTTCCTCGATACCGCGCACGAGATGGCGCACCAGTGGTCGGGCGACCTGGTCACCATGGGCTGGTGGGACAACATCTGGCTGAACGA
>CAXUHU010000086.1:1460-13779 GCA_964250925.1 uncultured Acetobacteraceae bacterium | reverse complement strand
GCCCAACGCAGCGCGCCAGGCCTGCCCGGACAGGAACAGCTGGGCGAGGTAGATCGCCGCGGTCGCCGGCAGCACCCAGCCGGCGAGGGCCACATCGCGTCCGACCACGGCCAGCCCGACGGCGTGGATGATCCAGACCAGACTTGCGACCCCGGCAGCCAGGGCCGCGGCACTCCGCCATGTCATGGGTGAAGGTCTGCTGGCGATGACACATGGCCGCCCGGTACGGCCCGCCGGCTAGCCGATCGGCGGGCGGTGCGGCCCACGGCGGCTTGCAAGCTGAGGTCATTCACCGCGCCCGGATAGACCAAGGCGTGCGCGACCACAACGCAGGCCGATGCTGCCGTTACGCGGCACGCAGGCGCGCCTCCTCTTGCGTTACGGTGCCGCTCCGCCATAACGTTATATACACGAAATGATAAGCCAACCCATTCCGCGCTATCGGCCGTTCGGGGCGTTCCGTTTCGGGCTGGCGCTGCTGGTGCTGCTGCAGCACGGGCTGATCCTGCTGGCGCCCTCCGGCCGAGGCCTGCTGTATTCCCTCGAGTTGGGGGCGGTGGCCGTGACCACGTTCTTCGCCCTGTCCGGCTTTATCGTCGCCGAGGCGGCGAGCAGCTTCTATGCCGGGCGGCCCGGCGCCTTCCTGGCCAACCGCGCGCTGCGCGTTGTGCCGCCGTATCTGGCCGCGCTCGCGCTGACGATGGCGCTCGATAGCTGGCTGTACGCCGGCGGGCGCTTGGTGGCGTTGGATGCGCCGCTGGCCGGTGCCCCGTGGCAGCCCCGCGTGCTGCTCGCCGGCGTGCTGGAGATCGTGCCGGGACTGACGGCGCACCGGGTGAGCGGGCAGGATTTCTCGTTCATCCCGTTCGCCTGGACGCTGCGGGTGGAGTTCGCCTTCTACCTGACGGCGTTTGCGGCAGGGTGGCTGATGGCCCGACGGCACGCGGGTGGCCAGGCGTGGCGCCGGGCCGTGATCGCGGGCGGGCTTGGCTGCGCCTACCTGGTGTTCGGCGCCTTCGTCTGGCGGCATCGCGGCCTTTCGCAGACGGGTGGCGGGCTGCAGGTTATTTGCGTGCCGTTCTTTGCCTTCGGCGTATCGCTGTTCTTCTGCCTGCGCCGGCCTGGCGTAGCTGCGGTCTTGCACCTGTTGCTGGTGTCGGCCGGGGTGATGCTGGCGTTCACCTACTGGGGCCAGCGCGGGCATCCTGTGCTGGCGTTTCAGATGCCATTGCTGTGTGCGCTGTTTGGCGGGCTAGCGTGGCTGAGCGGCGTGGGGGCGTTGCCCGATCGGACGCGGCGTTGGGACCGGCGGCTGGGGGAGCTGTCCTACCCGCTCTACGTCAGCCACGGCATGGTTCTGAGTTTTCTGGCGGGGTGCTTCGCACGGCGCGGGCTGGTGCCCTACGGTTGGGCGATTGCGCTGGCGCTGTTGGTGGCTGGCGGGGTGCATGTTGTGGTCGAGCAGCCGCTGCGGGCGGTGCGGTCGCGGCTGCGGGGTGTTGCCGTGTGATCGTCGGCCGCTGCTGCGTCAGCGTCGGCGTGTTCGCCCAGGCAGCAGCGGGCCGAAGCCCGGCATCGGCACGGTTCGGTAGAACGCCCGCGCGAACGGAGGATCGGACCAGTCCCATAGACGCTCAGGATGAGCATCGACCGAGACCGGGTCGGCTGCCCATGCTTGAGGTGCCCAGCTGAGCGCGCCCGCTGCATGGATGATGATGCTGACGGCGGTGAGGGTCGCGAGAACGAATGCGCCCATGATTCGGCGGCGTTTTGACCGAAGACGCAGGACGGCCTGTACGCTGAACCCGGCGAAGTAGGTGACGAAGGGCAGAATGTCGCTCATCAGGCGCGGTCCGAAGCTGTGGCCGCCCCACCAATGGGGAAAGCGCGAGACGAACAGCCAATGCAGGACGATGATGGACGCAAAGGCCCAGTGAAGTCCGCGATCGTCACGCTCTCGTTGGGATAGGATGAATCCCGGCCCGCCAATCAGCAGAACCGGGGAAAAGACGAACAGGCCGCGTGCAGGACTGACGAGGTTGCCCAGCATTGCCGTCCCGATCGTCATGCTGCCGCCGAGCCGCTGGGGAAAATAGTAGGCCGGCACGAGCTGATGGAACATGTGGACGTTGTAGGTAATCCAGGGTGCCGCCGTGAGAGCGGCTCCCGCCAGGTACCACATGGCCGACGAGCGATAGAATACGACGACGTACAGGCTCAGGATGCCGATCGGTATCGCGGCCGTCGGCCGGATCATGAAGGCGGCAGCTAGAGGAATGCCGAGGTATCGTATCGATGATGGTCTGCTGCGCGGGTGCGCAAGCAACAGCATTGCGATCGTCAGCATCAGGATCAGCGGTCCGTGCTGCCACAAGGCGCGCGTGGCCACCGACCACATGGAAGTGCCGAAGCAGAACATCGCCGTGAGGACGCCGGCGATCTGGGCATTTCGGAACTTTGCCAAGATCGCCCAGAAGAACAGGGTTCCCGCTGCGGCCCCGTAAAGGCTGGCGATTAAGCCTTCGAACGCCTCGGGGATGTGTTGGGACAGGTAGGCATCCAGGCCCGGACTCAGTCGCTCTGCGATAAATACCAAGGGTATGCTGATGAGAGATGTGCCGATCGGGAACAAGCCGTAGGGATTGCCGTCGTGGTACTCTATCGCGTAGTTGGCATTGGCTTTTATTGCAGGTGCGTATGCGTTCAGCCTGCCGGCTTGTCCGTCGATGAAGCTGGCCGCTATGTGGATCGACCACCGGGAATCTGCCGAGGTCTTGACGGGACTTGCTACGTAGATCGCCAACATGGTGACGAACAGCAGCAGAGAGAGGCGGGTTACCGAGCGGGCGTCTGGCGTAATGCGTGGACTGGGGGTGCCGTCGTACGGCGGCGCTGGAGTAGTCTGGCGGGTCTCGCTTGACAGGATTATTCGGCCTTTCTCGTTACCTTTGACCTTGCCTAGTCAGGAAGCTTCATAGCAGTCGGTCAGGGTGATGTACCCAGGAACCGGAGACCGAGAGACTCACATGACGATACCGGCGGTGGCGAAAGTAGTAGCTTTTATTATCACCAGGGACCGGAACGTGGCCAAGGCGTTCTACCGTGGCACGCTGGGTTTCACGTTGACCCACGAGGACGATTTCGCGGTGGTGTTCGACCTCAACGGGACCATGTTGCGCGTTTCAACGGTCAAAGACCACGTGGCGCAACGCCATACGGTGTTGGGCTGGGATGTGCCCGACGTTGCAGAGACGGTTAAGCAGCTCGGCGACAGAGGCGTGATGTTCACCGTTCACGAGGGCTTCGGTCAGGACGCCCTCGGCATTTGGACATCCCCTGGAAGCGGCGCGAGGATAGCGTGGTTCAAGGACCCCGACGGGAATGTGCTGAGCTTGACACAATTCTGAACGAAGACGGCTCCTGTGCCGCGTTCGAGCCGAGTTGAAGCGTGTCGCTTCAGTTTATTCAGCGGGGCAGGGAGCTGGTCACCGCCCTCAGAGAGCGACGAATACCCAGGCCAGCGTGAGAAACGGCACCAGAGCCAAGGTGCTGCGAGCCACGACGCCGAGCACGGCTGTCTGATCCACCGCATGCTCGTGGCGGGCCTGCACAGCGGCCAGGCGAGCGGCGAACGTCGTGCGCGGCGCACGAGCGTTCTGAACATAGGCGACAGTGTTGAAGGTCATGGTCGTCATGGCAGTCTCTCCGATGAACGTCTCGGCCAATCTCGGCCTGCCAGAACGATTGCATCAGCCGTGCCAGATCTTTAAAATGTTGATAAACTTGACAATTTACTTCATCAATAAACGTGCGTGAACGGTAGGGTGAGACTCAACGCCGAACATTGGCTCAGCACACTCGACCTTGGCGATTATGGCAAAATCGATGTTAGTGGGCCTGATGCTTTCCCGGGTGGGCGCCGGCTTGCTGCGTCCGCAGATGAACGCTGTCGCCTACGCTCCGAAGATCATGGCTGAGATCAGGACCGAGCACTTGGTCGAGAGCCTAAGACAGGCTCGCAATCACCTCAGGCGATCGGCTAACATTCCGTCTTGACGTGGCATCCGTGCCTTTGTCTCCGTTCCGCTAACAGGAATTCTGGCTTCACCTGACAAGCAGGTTTATGGTCGGCGAGGAGGGATTGCCCGATGCTACGCGTTGGCGCTTGGGCCTGCCTAGTTGTGGCTTCGCTCTGCTCCGGAGCCCAGGCCGGGCCGGCTGTATCGGCGGCTCAGGACCAGTCTGCGCGCATGACCATTCCGGTAACGGTGAACGGGCAAGGCCCGTTCGCCTTTGTGGTGGATACCGGCGCGGACAGGACGGTAATTTCCCGTCGCATCGCTACCCTGCTGAAACTGCCCGCCGGTGAGGATGTGCGCCTGCACGACACAGCCGGCGTCGCAAACGTGCACACTGTCGTGTTGGAGAGCCTGTCGTTTGGGGGACGCGCGCTGCACGGCCTGCAGGCACCCGTGCTCGAGGCGGGCAACATCGGTGCAGCCGGCATGCTTGGCATCGACAGCCTGCGCGATCAGCGCGTGGTCATGGATTTCCAGTCCAGCACCTTCGCGGCGAACGTGTCTCAGCGAGAGGCGGAGCGTGCCGATGCCATCGTGGTGTACGGCCGGAGCCGCTTTGGCCAGCTAGTGTTGGTGGACGCCACGGCGGATGGCCAGCGCGTGTTCGTGATCCTCGATTCCGGCGCGCAGAACACGTTGGGAAATGCCGCCTTGCAGCGGCTGATGAGTTCGGCGGCATCAGCACGGCGGCCGCCCACCAACGACGTGGTCAGCGTGATGGGCGGCAGCACACCCGCGCGCACGAACAGGATCGGCGCGACCGTTCTGGGCGGGATCGAGGTGCACAACATTCCGATCGCCTACGCGGATCTGGAGACGTTTCGACAATTCGGCTTGCGGGACAAGCCGGCGATGCTGCTGGGCATGGACGTGCTGCACCTGTTTCGCAGCGTGTCGGTCGACTTCCCACGGCGAGAGGCAGCGTTCGTGCCGAAGTGAGCCCGCCGGCCTGCGCTGCTGCAGCCAGGCTGCCGACGTGCCCAACGCGCACAACGTCGGGCGCTCTCGGGCGCGCGGTGCTGGCGCAGCATGCGGGCGCCATCTGAATGCTGCCCACGACGGGGGACGTGATCACCGGGCGACTATCCGATGGCTCACTGCACGACAACAGTGACGATGGGCGAGCGGCCCGGCTGGAGCGGCAGCCGCAGCTGGAAGCGGTGTTTGCCCGCCACGAGAGGCCAGGCGAACGGTTTGGCGGGGTCGGTGACCGCGATGTCCCGGCCGTCCACTTGCCACACGACTTGGCTGATCGGAGGTGTGGCCTGCGCCCGCAGCACGAGCCGATTCATCGCCGGCGGCGAATCCGGGTTGCGCCAGACATGCGTCTGCGTGACCGGCGAGATGATCGACAGGCGGACGGGCTGGTCCTCGTTCGGGCGCGCTGTCGGCGAAGCAGGCAGGAATTCGGTTAGCCGCGACGGGCAGCCCGGTACGGCGGCCAGGCCGGTTGCCGCGCATAGCTCGACCGGTGCGGAGTCCGGCGGCGGGGCGAAATCGCCCGCCATGAAGTCGCCGCGCGTAGCGCCGTGCAGGTCGAGCAGGATCGCCTGAGCGAGGCCGGCGGCCGAGAGCGCGCCGCTCAGCCCCGTCATCGGCCCCGCGTCCGCGCGGCCCACCCAGACGCCGACCATGTAGGCCTGCGACCAGGCGACCACCCAGGCGTCCCGATAGCCCTGCGAAGTGCCCGTTTTCAGCGCGACCGCGAACGGGTATTCCACCGGGCCGTTGCGCGCGAAGCTCGGCAGGCGCGCCAGCGGGTCGGACAGGAAGCCGGTGACGGCGCGGGCCACCGGCAAGGGTATCAGCTGCCGCCCGGCCTCGGTCGGCTGGTCCCGCAGCCACGCCAGACTGGCCGCCCGGCCATCTTCGGCCAGCATCGCGTAGGCGGTCACCAGCCGGTCGAGGCTGCTGGGCAGCGCGCCGATCGCCATCGACAAGCCGAACCGTTGGGCATCGCCGTCCAGATCGTGCAGGCCCATGTCGCGCAGCCGCTCGAAGGCGCGCTGCAGACCGATGCCGCGCAGCAGCGCCGCCGCCGGCACGTTGCGCGAGTTGGCCAGCGCTTGGCGGGGCAGCATCGGGCCCAGGAACGCGCCGTCGGCGTTGCCGATGCCGCCGGCGATGCCCGGCGCGTCCAGCATCACCTGCGCCGGCGTAAGCGCCAGGCGATCGAGCGCCATCGCGTAGAGGAACGGCTTGAGCGTGCTGCCAGGAGAACGCAGGGCGGCGGTGAAATCCGCCCGCCCCCCCGGCGCGGTGTCGAAACCGGCAGAACCGAGCGCGGCCAGCACTTGGCGCGTATGGCGCTGCACGACCATGACAGCCACCTGCTGCGCACCCGCCTCGCGCCAGGCGTCTAGGCCGGTGCGGGCCGCATCGGCGACGCGCTGCTGGACGCCTAGATCCAACGAGGCATGCAGGCGGGGGCTTGCCTGCCGGTCGGCTCGCGTTTCGGCGAGCAGGGCGCCGCCTGCCAGCAGGCGCTGAAGCCGCAGGATGGCGTGCAGCGCGATGGCGGGCCGGGTGGGCGGCGGCACGGGCGTCAAGACGGCGAGGTGCGCACGGGCGGCGGCGAGCTGGTCGGGCGGGATCACGCCGTCGTCGGCCAGTGTGGTCAGGATGCGCTGGCCGCGTTGCCTGGCGCGCTCGAGGCCGGCCGGGTGCAGCAGGTTCATCGCACCGGGCGCCTGCGGCACGGCGGAGAGGAGGGCGATCTGCGCCCAGCTCAGATCGGCGGCCGGCTCCTGAAAATACCAGCGCGCGGCGTGGGCGATGCCGTGGCTGCCGTTGCCGTAGGGGGCCAGGCGCAGGTACTGCGCGAGCACCGCCTGGCGTCCGTAACGGGCAGTCAGGGCGAGCGCGGTGCCGGCTTCCACCGCCTTGGACCACAGCGTGCGCGGCTCCGGGTGCTGCATGCGGGCGACCTGCATGGCGATGGTCGAAGCGCCGGACCGGCCGCCCTGCAGATGCTGCCAGGCCGCGCGCAGGATGGCGCGCAGATCGACCCCCGGGTGCGCCGCAAAGCGGCGGTCCTCCAATGCCAGGGTCGCGCGCTCGATACGGTCGGGCGGCGTCCCTACCGTCCAGTAGCCGTACTCGGTCCGGGCGCCGTCCACATGGCCGAACTGGGCGAGGAACGCGTCGTGGCGGTCGTAGAGGATGGGTGTGGGCGCGTAAGCCTGCAGCCGCGCGCGCGATGCGACCTGACAGGCGTAGACGCCAAGGAGCGCCACGGTGGCGCATAGGGCGGCAAGCTGTTCCCACCGTCGCATCCCGTCTCGTCCCGCTAGGGCTGCACGGTGATGCGCAACCCGTCGCTGCTGCCTGTGATCCCCTTCTGGTACATCGTTTCCACCTGGGCCGGGGGCGCCGTGAACGACCCCTCGATCATCGCGCGCAGGCGGGTGCGCAGGGTGAACTCGCCCTTCGGCAGGGTGGTGAACACGGCGAGCACCTCGTCGTCGCCATAGGCGGCGTAATCCGGCGGCGCGGTCGGCGCAGCGGACGGTGCGGCCTCGGCCGGCGAGGTGGCGAGGTTGGGATTGAGCGGCTCCAGCCCGGCGGCGAGCGGCAGGCGCAGTGCCACGTTGGTGCGGTCGGCCGGGTTGACCAACTCGTCGGCCTCCTCGACCACGTCGCCGACGCTCAGGTGGATGGTGCCGTCGGCCGACGGCTCAAGGCGCTGCATCGGGCCGGATGGCGGAACGCGGAACAATTGGCGGCCGAGCACGAAGCCGTGCTGCGAGGCGCGCGCCGACCAGCCAGGCGCGGCCGGCAGATACGTCGTATCGACCAGCGTCGCCATCCGAACCGCACTGCCGGGGGTCTCGAACCGGGCGGCCTCGCCAGGTTTTTCGAGCCAGGCGGCCACATGGATCGCGCCCGGCGCACGCGTCGTCTGCTGGACGAGCGGGGTCGCCCCGCCGAGCGTGGCACGAACGACGCCGCCCGGCAGCCCGAATGACAGCGCCAGATCCTCACCCGGCTCCTGCCAGCTCGCCGCCAGGGCGCGCAGGGCGGCGGCGGTGGCGTTGGTGCTGCCCCAGCCATCGGCGTCGGCGATATCCAGCAGCCCCTGGCGAAGCAGCGCCAACCGCGGCTCCTGCGGCGACAGGCTGGCCACCGCACGCGTGATAAGCGAGAGGCTGCGCGCTTCGGAGGGCAGGATCAGCGGGTCGGCCGGGCTGTCCGTCAGGCCGCGATACACCGTCGCCCCGTTGCGCAGCCGAGTCTGCACGCGGCCCCACAGCTCATCGGCCAGGTTGGGCAGCAGCGCGTGGGAGCCGGCCGGCAGGCGGGTAATGGCGCCGATGGTTCCGGCGAGCGACTCGGTCGGCAACTGCACGGCAAGGCGGGCGAGTTCGGTCGCGTAGTCGGGCTTGAGGTCGCCGCCATCGGCCAGGGCGGAGAGGGCGGCCGCGCGCTCGCGCAGCGCCTCTCGGTCGGACAGCCGCGCGTAATCCGAACGCAGCGCCTGTTCCAGCACGTGGCGCAACCGGTCGCCCAGGGCCGGATCCACCCGCAGCCCGGCCCGCTGCGCCTCCACCCAGAAATCGTAGGACCAGGCCGTCAGCAGCACCGAGCCGCGTCCATGCGGCCAATAGGCGACGAGACCGTCCTCGTCGGTCGTCTGGACGATGGCCGCCAGGGCGGCTGCCGTGTCCTGCTCGATATGGTCCTGCACGCCGGCGGCCGAGACGATCGGGGCGAACGGCTTGAAGGCCAGTTCCGAGGCGGCGAGGGCGATGCGCTGTTCGGTGCAGCCGAACGGGTATTCGAACAGGTATTGCAGCCCGCCCACGATGCGCACCAGGGTCGGGTCGGCCGCGACCGTCACGCTGCGCGCATAGGTGCCGGGACGGACCGCCTCGGCCAGCGCGGGCACGTCCAGCACGCCGGCCATCGTGCCGGTCACACGCTCGTGCAGCACCGGGCGGTCGGGCCGCACCGGCAGGTCGAGCTCCATCGCGTCGCCGGCGCCGTCGCTGGTCCGGCGCAGCAGCGCGTTCAGCCGGACGCTGCCGTCCTGCGCGGTGACAACGACCGGAAAGCCGACACGGGCGGGGTGGCCCGCGTCCCAGACAATGGGCGCCTCGCGGGGCCCGGGTACCCGCAGGCCGGTGGTGGACAGGCTGGCGGTGCCGGGGCCGCCATCGCCTTCGACCAGCCGCCCGATGACGCTGGCGACGAAGCTGTCGCCCGGGCGGACGAAGCGGGGGAACACCGGCTGGGCCACCAGCGGCTGCCGCACGCGCAGCGCGCCGGTGCCGGTGCCGAACCGGTCTGGGCCGCTGACCGCCTTGGCGCGCAGCATGAATACGGTGAGCGTGTCGGGCAGCTTCACCCGCAGCCGGGCGGTGCCGTCCGCCGCGACCTTCACGCGCGGCATGTAGAACGGCACCGGCGTGAAATTGCGGCGGACGGAGATGTTCTCGGCGCCCGGCTTCTCGCGGCCTACGCCGCCGCCCGGCGCTTCGGCCAGCGGGATCACGCCGAAGGCCATGGCGCGCGTATCGCGTGCCGCCATGCTGGCTCTGCGCTCGACGATGAAGGCGGGCAGCGGGTCGAGCGGCTGTTCCGGCGCCAAGGTCAGCACGGCCTGATCGACCAGCCACACCGTGGCCTCGCCACGCACCGGCGCACCGTGTCCGTCGGCCAGATGCAGCACCAGATCGACCGTCTGGCCCGGGCGTGCATCGGGCGGCGGGTCGAAGCCGACGCGCAACGTGTTCTCGACCGGGCGCACGCGGAGCGAGGCGCTGGCGCCCAGCGTCACCGGCTTGCCCTGGTCGAACGGTGCGGCCGGATCGGCCGCGCCGGGCAGACGGCCGCGCATCAGCAGCACGTGCACGGCCAGCGAAGGCATCTGCGTCTTGCGGATCGGCACGGTGATGCGGCCGTAGCCGTGCGTGATTTCGGTCCAGCCATAAGTGAACGGTCCTTCTGGCTGCTCAATTACCGCCAGGGCGCGCGCGGTCTGGAACGGGCTTTGCACAAGCAGGGTGGCGGTTTCGCCGGGCGCGTAGTCCGGCTTGTCGGACGACAGCGTCACCGTCTGCGCCGGCGGCTGCGACCAGGTGACGGGCGTGTCGCCGGCCACGAAACTGTCCACGCGCACCTTTTGCGTTCGCCCGGCCCGGTCGGCTGCACTCAACTCCAGGATATAGACGCCGGACTGCCTGATTTCGAACGGCACGGCCTGGGCATCCCCCGTGCTCACCAGGCTGCGCTCGGCCGCCGTCTCGTCGATCACCTGGGTGTCGTATTTTGCATCGCCGCTGGAAAAATCGCTGGCCTGCAGCACGCTGTTCCAGTTCCGCCGTATCAGCCTGGCCGACATGTGCAGGCCGGCGACGGCGTGGCCCAGGCCATCGAGTGCGACCACCTGCGGCGTGATCGTTCCGGCATGGGCGATATAGCGGTCGAGCCTGACGCCCAGCACGAAGGGCGGCAAGGCCACCACGTGCTGGACGCTGCGCACCTGGATGTCGTCGTCGCCGGTCACGGTCGCTTCGACGACGTAGTCGCGCGGCTGTGCCGTGGGCTCGATGGTGGGGTCGAGCGCCAGGCGCGCGGAACCGCCGGCATCGGTCTTCACCGCGCGGTTCAGCACGGCGGTGGAGCGGAATGTGTCGTCGCCGGAAAACCGGCTGTCGGAAGAAAAGGCGAACCCCTCACGTCCGGGCGGCGACCAGACGTAGGGATACTGCGTCACCCGCCAGGAGACCGGCCGGTCCGAGACGAGGCCGCCGGCGAACCAGCGGGCGACCAGGCCCACGTCGAACGGCTGGTCTAGGCTCGCATGCGGTTTGGCGTCGAGCAGCACCTCGAAGGTCGGCAGCCGGTAAGCCTCCTTCTTGAACGTCATGCCGCCGCAGCCGGGTGCGGCCTCGCCGGGCTCGTACTCGACCTCGTAGTCGCCGGTCGCCACCGTCTTTGCGTCGAAGGCCACATGGAAGCCGCCGGCGTCGTCCAGTGCCGCAGGCAGCCGCCATTCCTGCTTGTCCGGCCCGGTGACCAGCACGGTGCCACGGCCCGACGCCAGGGCGAGCGCCCCGCCATCCCAGCGCCGGATCATGCCGGCGAGCAGCACCGGCTCCTCCGGGCGATAGATCGGGCGCTCGGAATAGACGTGGCACAGCAGTCGCGGCGCGGCGCGGCGCGGCTGGATGGCGCCGCGTGCGGCCCAGCCGAGCCAGTCTGCACCACCGCGCGACCAGCCGCCTGCGGCGTATGTTTGCGGGCCGTGCGAGGGGTCCAGCACCAGCGTGTCCGCCCCGCGGGTCACGAGGATGCGCGCCAGCCCCGGCAGGCGGGCCGGATCGGGATTGCTGGCAGGGTTCCAGGTCACGCTGCCGTCGGACCCGGTGGTCGCGCGCAGGATTGTGGCCAGCGCGTCGTCGCGCACCTGCTGCAGCTCGATCAGGGCGCCGGCCACCGGCCGTGCGGTCGACAACGAAGTGACCACGAAACGCACGCTGCCCGGCGCTTCGACTGCGGTCAGGGTCAGGTCGGTGACCTGCACCCGCGCCCAGTGTCGCGCCTCGGCGCCGACCGGCCGCAGCCCGAGCAGGTAGGTGCCGGGCTGACCGGCGCCGACGATCCTGGCCAGCAAAGGTGCGACGTCCAGGCCGAACTTCTTCGCCGTCGCACCCGGCTGCAACGGCAGCGGGACCAGGGTGGAAACCGAGGGCGAACCCAGCGCCTGCAGGCGTGCGGCCATGTCGTCCGCGCCGATCGGGCCGGGCTGGTCCCAGGCTGGCGGCTCACGGCCGGGCAGCGGCGGCGCGGTATCGTCGTGCGTCACCAGGCCCGTCTGCGGGAAGGGCCAAAAATCGCGCCCGGCCGCCGCGATCGGGTGGATGCGCAGGTCGGCGCTGGCAAAGCCCTGGCCGCGCAGCGGGACCATCTGCGGCCCGAACCGCTCGACCACTCCCTGGCTCCCATCCCAGCGCAGCGTGGGCGGCGAGGCAGCGAAGGCAAAACGCTCCTTGATGGCAGCCGCGAGCGCACGGCCGCGGCCGTCATGCAGCGCGCCAGGCGGGATTTGCAGCGTGTAGGCCGTGCCGGACAGGAACGCGCCCTCGATCTGCAGCGATTGGCCATCGGCGGTGGCCGACAGGTCGTCCACATGCGGCGAGATGCGCAGCACGTCGCGGGCACGAACAACGTCGGGCGCTTCGGGGGCGGCGGTGAGGTGAAGGGTCAGGCCGCGGCGGGGCCCCGCCAACGGCCGC
>CAXUHU010000086.1:0-1450 GCA_964250925.1 uncultured Acetobacteraceae bacterium | reverse complement strand
CGGCGCACACAGCCGCAGCCCGTCCGACACCGCGCTGTTGGAGCCGGTGTCGCAGGTGACATCGGCCAGGGCAAACGGCACGGCGGTCCTCAGCCGCGCCTCGAAGCTCGGCACGTCCAGCCCCGGCAAGTCCGACAGACGCAGCCGCAGGATCGCGACCTCGCCGTCCGGAACCGGCCGGTGCAGGGCCACCACCAGCGTCTCGGCGTCGCCGCGCTTGGCGCGCTCCACCGGTGCCAAGTCGAAATCCGGCGCCGTCAGGGTCTGGGCGCCCTCGGCGGAGAGGCCGGGCTGCGGGCGCAGCTCGATGGTCAGCAGCCTGGCCAGTGCGTCGCGGTCGACGGGGACGGGAAAGGTCAGCCCGATCCGGTCCAGCCCCGCGATGCCGGCATCGGTCTCTTCCGGGCCGGTGGCGATGGGCGTCGGCAGCAGCGGCACCAGTGTCGTGGTGCGTCCGCCGAGAGTCACCGCCACGCGGCGCAGCGGCTGCCAACGCTCGGCGGGGCGGAATTGCAGCACGCGCCGGCCGAGCCACTGCCAGGCGCCGGGCGTTTCCGGTTGCAGCGCCACCAGGCGCTGCGGCCTGTCTTCCGGGCCGCCGACGACAGGGCCGGCGTCGTGGTCGAAGAACACCGTCAGCGGATCCCAGTCGCGCAGGAAGCGGTCGGGGATGACGCGCACGCCGTCCGCGCGCGACGGGTGGTCCAGCGCGGGCGCCGCCGCCCGGCCGGAAAGCGGACAGGCCAGCAGCATGGCGAGCACCAGCCAGCGCAGCATCATGGATTCCTTATCTTCAGGCCGGCAAGGCTGCGATACCGGGCCACGATTTCGGCGGGCGGGCCCGACGGGTGCGGGCCGGTGCCGACGATGGCTGGGCGTATGATGGTCGGCGCGGAATCGGCCGGCACCTGGACCTGCAGCACGTAGCTGCCGGCGGCGAGGTCCAGCAGCGCCGCATTGCCGCGCGAGACGACGTGGCCGGCATCGTCCAGCAGGCTGACCTCCACCCGGGCGGGTTCGGCCTGCACGCCAAGCCCCACGCGCCGCGGCGCGTCCAGCCGGAAGCCGAACGCGGCCGCGTCGCCGGCGGCCAGGGCGACGGGCGCGCCCAGCCCCTCGCTCGCGGCGTGAACGGGCAGGGCGGCAAGGTCCAGGCTACCCGATAGCGGGCCGTCTTGCGGTGAGACGGCGAGCAGCGAGGACAAACCGGCCGGCAGGACCCGGTCGATGGCCGCACCGGCGGCGAACAGACGTGGCGCCGACCCGCCGAAACTCAGGATCACCGGCGCGTCGCTGCGCAACCGCAGCAGCACCGGCGACGCGGGCGACAGGTCGAGCCGCATGGCAGGGCCGGCGAGCCGAACGTGGCCCGGCAGCGACACGGCCAACTCGACATCGATGCCGAAGCCGCCCTCGCCCAGGCGGCACTTGCTGCCCTCGTTGTTGCGGC
>CAXUHU010000085.1:0-14186 GCA_964250925.1 uncultured Acetobacteraceae bacterium | reverse complement strand
CGCTTACCCCTCAGGCTCCGACCCGCTTGCAAGCGAGCCAGGAAGCTACGCGGCGGCGCTGGCGGTAGCCCAACAGGCCCAGGCAGAACAGCCCGCTCATGTACGTGGCCGGCTCCGGCACCGCCGCCACCACGAGATCAATGGTGCCCGCGCCGTAGCTCAGCGAATAACCGCTGGGCAGGTCGGCCACCGTGTCAAACACTCCGGTCAGCGTCCCCGTGTAGGTGACCAACTGGATGTCCGAGGCAGTCTGCGTGCCGGTCGCCGCGAAGTCGATCTTGTCGAACGTGGTGCTCAGATCCAGATTGCCGTTGATCGCCAGCTTGCTGGCCGTGTTGCCGTTGAGGGAGAACAGGGCGGTGCTCAGGCTCCCGGTCGTTCCGGTGAGGAACACGTTGCTCGTCAAGGTGAGCATCCCGGTGCTGCCGACCGGCCCGGGGGCGATGATGCCGCCGCCATTGACCACCACGTTGGCACCGACGGCCGTGTTGGAGGGGGTGATGAAGCCCGTGCCCATCAGCGTGCCGCCGCTGTTGACCATCACCGTGCCCGTGCCCGTGCCGGAACCCGTCGTGTTGCTCACGACCAGGATGCCGGCGTTCACGTTGGTGTTGCCGGTGTAGGTGCTGGCGCCCGTGAGCGTCCCCGTCCCGGGCGTGTTCTTGGTGACGTTGGCGGGGGGCGTGGTGGGGGTGGCGGGGGGGCCAGCCGCGGGGCGGGGGCGACGCGGCGCTGGCGCTGCACCGCGCGCAGTTGGGCGAGCTGGACCGCGACCTGGCGCAGGGGCGCCTGATGCCGGCCGAGCACGCGGCCGCCCGGCTGGAGGTGCAGCGCCGCCTGCTGGCCGAAGCCGGGCAGGCCGAGGCTGCTGCTGGCCGCTCCGGCCCGCTGGGCGTGGTGCTGGTGGCCAGCCTGGTGCCGGCTGCTGCCGTGGTGCTGTATGTGGCCGCCGGCGGCGCGCCGGACTATGCGGCGCGGCAGGCGGCGCAGGTGGCGGTGGCCCAGGACACGGCGCGCGACGAGGCGGTAACGGCGCGGCTGCGCGAGGCGCTGGCCAAGATGGACCCGCACACCGACACCGCGCGCCGCGGTTACGTGATGCTGGGCCGCGCCGAGCTGTCGCTCGGCCACCTGCCCCAGGCGGCCGACGCCTGGCGCCAGGCCTTGGCCCAGCGATTCGAGCCGGATCTGGGCGCCGAGACGGCCGAGGTGATCAGCGAGGCGGAGGCGCACGTGACGCCCGAAGCGGCCGCCCTGTTCAAGCGCGCGCTGGCCGAAGCGCCGGCGAACGTAGCGTGGCGGCAAGCGGCGGAAAAGCGGGTGGCGGAGGCTGGAGGAAGTTGACACCCTATGGCATGCAGCAGGTGATCTGAAGGGCTGGAAGACCGCCATTCGCCCATACCGTGCAGCCCGCCTCGTTGCGGCTCCAGTACGGCCGGGTGCCTGCCTGGCTTGCGAGCCTGCTTGCCAAGCCGGTCTGCGCACCCGAAATGCCGGCGATGACAGACACGATCGAGACCCCGCAGCCGGACGCCGAGCCCGCACAGGCTAAGCCCGCGCCCATGCCCAAGGAAATCGGCGGCCCGAAAGGCCCCGAGCCAACCCGCTACGGTGATTGGGAGGTAAAGGGCCGCTGCACCGACTTCTAGGTGGCTGACGCGCCGCGCACCCTGGTGATCGGTGCCGGCGGCGGCCTCGGTGCCGCGTTCGTGGCGGCGTTGGCCGGCACGCCGGTGTCCGCCCTGTCGCGCAGCAGCGTGCCGGCCGTCGAATTGACGGATGAGGCGAGCATCGCCGCCGCAGCCGATGCCGTGCGTGGCCGGGCGCCGTTCCATCGCATCGTCGACGCCACAGGCGCGCTGAGCGTGGACGGGCAGGGTCCGGAGAAGCGGCTGGCGGATCTGGACCCGGCGGTGATGGCGCGTGCGTTCGCCATCAACGCGATCGGGCCGGCCCTGCTGATCAAGCATTTTGCCGAGCTGCTGCCGCGCCAGGGCCGCTCGGTGTTCGCCACGCTGTCCGCGCGGGTGGGCAGCATCGGCGACAACCGGCTGGGCGGCTGGTATTCCTACCGCGCCTCCAAAGCCGCGCTGAACCAGCTGTGGCACACGGCGGCCATCGAAGTGGCGCGCCGCCGGCCGGAAGCGGTGCTGCTGGCCTTGCACCCCGGCACGGTGCGCACGGGCTTGTCGGCCGCGTTCACCGCACCGGGCCACGGCATGGGCGCGGACGAGGCAGCAAGCCGGCTGCTGGCGGTGATGGACAAGGCGAGCGAAAGCGGCTGCTTTCTGGATTACGAGGGCAGGCCGGTGCCCTGGTAGAGGCGGGCAAGATTCAAACGAGCGCGGAATTACTCCAGATCCGCGGTTTCCGGCACCAGCAGCGTGCCGGTCCGGTCGTCGTGGCGGCCCAAATCGGCGTCGGTCAGCATGCGCCAGCTGCCGCCGGCCAGGATCTCGCTGGGGCGGAAGCGGGCCTTGTAGGCCATCTTGCGGCTTTCGGGCACCCAGTAGCCCAGGTACACGTAAGGCAGGCCCAGTTGGCGGGCGCGTTCGGCCAGCCAGAGGATGGCGTAGGTGCCGATGGAACGGCGGGCCAGCTCGGGAGCGAAGAAGCTGTAAACGGCCGATAGCCCGTCGCCCAAACGGTCGGCGAGGCAAGCGCCCACCAAGTGGTCCTCCTCGTCGCGGAACTCGACCATCATGGTCTCGATGGGGGTATCTTCCACCATGGCGCGGTAGTCGTAGAAACTCATGGTCGCCATGTCGCCATCGCCGTGTCGGGCCTGTTGGTAGCGTTGGAACAGCGTGAACTGCTCGGCAGTGGCGCGCGCCGGCACCTCGAATCCCAGCGTGCCCTCGTTGGCGCGGGCCACGCGCTTGAGCGAGCGGTCGGGCTCGAACAGCCGCGTGTCGATGCGGATCGGCACGCAGGCTGAGCAGTTGGGGCACACGGGTGCGTAGGCGATGTTGTGGCTGCGGCGGAAGCCGGCCCGCGACAGGCGGTCGTGCAGCATGTCCGAATCGGGGCCGGTGATCTCGGTGACCACCTTGCGCTCCACCCGGCCCTGCACGTAGGGGCAGGGCAGCGGCGCGGTGGTGTAGAAGAATTGTGGCCTGCGCGGCGGCTTGTACGTCATCCGTGCTTCAAACCGGCTCCCGCGATCAGTCACGGCATCATGTAGGCAGAAGGCCCCGCTAGGAAAGCATCTTCGCTAGCGGGGCTCCATGCGCAGCGTCGCCGATACGCCATCGGGCGCCGCTTGTATGGTGACCGTGCGGCCCGCGGCCCAGAGCGGCAGCATGTCCCAGGCGTGAGGAGAGAGCAGGTTGCCGGACTGGCCGGGGGCCACGGCGAAGCGGCTGCGCTCCAGGTCGGCCAGGTCGTAGACGCCGCGGTAGGCGGCGCCGTGCAGGGCGGCGAATTGGCCCAGCACGCCGTTGCCGCCGCGGAACAGGGTGGTGTCGTCCCCATCGACGGCGACGCGCCGGCCAGCCAGCGCGCCCAGCCCCGGCACCTCGCCCAGCAGCGGATGGGCGAACACGGCCTGGTGCACGCTGCCCCAGCGCCAGGCGGCAGGGTCGGCGCCGAAGCGCGCGGCCAGGTCCAGGGCGGAATCGTGCAACGCGCGGCCCAGCTCAAGGCGGCAATCGCCGTTGCAGAAAGTAGCGGCGGCCTGGGTGTTTGCGGGCGGCACGAGGAGGGCGAGGGCGAAACTGTCCCAGGGGCCGGAATCGGCTTCCGGCACGGCGTTGGCGGCCAGCACCTGCTTGACGAAAAGCTGGAGCGCCGCGTTGAAGATCAGCGGTTCCGGGCGGTCCTTCGCCATCGTGCCGTCCCAATCGCTCAGCATCGCCTGCGTGCGGCCGGCGATGCCCGGCTGACGGGGCAGCGCGCGCAGTACCGGCAGCAGGTCCTGGGCCAGCACGCTTACGTCGTCGCGTTGCATCGCCTCGAAATCGGCGATGGTGAAACTGGGTTTGGCGGCGAGCAGCGCGTGGATGCGGCGCGCGCGGATGGGCCCAGGGAAATCGCGGCCGAGGTAGACGGGGAAATCGGGCGGCGCGGTGCGCTCGTTGGCGTTCTCCACCGTGCCGCTGGCGGGGTGGACCACGTGCGGCAGCGCGTCGCCGCCGGCGAAGCCGGTCCAGTCGTGCCGGCCGTCGGCGCCGGCCACCGGCACGCTGCCGTCGCCGGCGCGGCGCACCGGCACCTGTCCGGTGGTGAACAAGGCGATGCCGTCACGGTCGGCCACCGTCAGGTTCTGCATCGGCGCCGTCATCAGTGCGGCTGCCCGCCCGGCGTCGGCCACGCTGCCGGCGTGGTTCAGCGCCCACAGTCCGGGCGCTGGGCTGCCCAGCTTGAATTGCGCCATCGAGACGGCCAGCACGGGGTCGCCGGGAACGCCTTGGTCGCCCACCACCGGGCCGTGGCGTGTACTGCGCACGGTCAGCACCTCGTCGGGCGCGCCGCGCACGCGGATCACCTCGCGCCGTGTCTCGAAAGGCTGCGGCCCGTCTGGCGTCGCATACAGCCCGCCGGGCAGCTCGGTCTCCACGAACACGTCCTGGGTGTCGATGCCGGTGGTGGTGAAGCTCCAGGCGATGCGGGCGTTGTGGCCGATCAGCAGGAAGGGCACTCCGGGCGCGGTGGCCCCAACCAGCACGCCCGACGGCGTCTCGATACGGGCCAGGTACCATGTGCCCGGATAGCTCAGGCTCAGATGCGGGTCGCCGGCCAGCAGCGGCGCGCCTGTGGCCGTGCGGCGGCCATCCACCGCCCAGGCGTTCGACGCTTCGGGCGAAAGGGTGAACGCGTCGGGAAAGGCGGGCAGCGCGTCGAGCAGTCCCTGCCGGATCGGTGGCGCGGCCTCAATCGGCGTGGTGCTGTCGGGTGCGGGCGTGTCGGCCTGGGATGGCCAAAGCTGCAACAGCTTGTCCGGCGGCACGCGGCCCGCCAGGGCGGCCCGGGCAAGTTCCGTGCGGTAGTTGTCCGACAGCCAGAGCGAAACGGTCTCGCTCCACAGCAGGCAATCAACCGGCGTCCAAGGCTCGGGCGGTCCCAGGCCCACCGCTTCCAGGCTGGCCAGGCGCCCCCGCTCGGCGATCCACGCGTTCACCCCGGCGGAGTAGGCGGTCAGGACGGATTTCAGCTCCGGCGGCAGCGCCGCATAGGAGTTTTCGGCATGCTGATACTCGCCCAGCGTGCGGGCCATGCGGTCCAGCTTGATCGCGCGGGGGCCGGCGATCTCGGCCAGCCGGCCGGAGGCGGCACGGCGCATCAGCTCCATCTGGAACATGCGGTCGCGGGCGTGCAGGTAGCCCAGGGCGGCGGCCGCATCGGCCTCGGCTGCGGCACGTATGCGCGGAATGCCCCAACGGTCCAGCGTGACCTCGACCGGCGCCGCGAGCCCCGGCAGGTGCACCGTGCTGTTCGCCGGCGGCAAGCTCAGCCACAGCACCAGGGCCAGGCCGAAAGCTGCGACCAACGGCAGAACCAGCAATGCCCGCAGCAGCCACATGCCAAGGCGCCATGCCGGTCCGCGTTGGTGGCCAGGCGCGGCCGGGCTGGATGACACGATCACACCTCGGGTGTTGCGGAGCCACATGTGCGTCCCGCTTGGCTTGTGCCTTGATTCGCCAAACTGCGGCAACTCCGCCGAAGCGACGCATCCGATGCGCCTCCGTCCAAACTCACCCTATGCGCAGGGCGTTGCCATACCCGACGGAGCCGACAAACGGTCCGGTGCCCGACCAAGCAGCACGGTTGCCGCGCTACAGCATGAAGCAGGAAACACGCCTTTGAAATTGGCAACGTTCAAGACTGGCCAGACATCCACGCTCGGCGTCGTATACGGCGAGCAGGTCGTACCGCTCGCCAGCCTTGTGCCGGACGCGCCGGCCGACATGCTCGCCCTTATCGCCCAATGGGGCGATTGGCGCGGCCGCATCCCCGCCGAACCGCCGCAATCGGACGCCATACCGCTTGGCTCGGTCCAACTGCTGGCGCCGATCGAACGCCCCGGCAAGGTGCTGGCCATCGGACTGAACTATGCGGACCACGTGCGCGAGACAGGGCGCGAGATGCCCGAGCAGCAGGTGTGGTTCGGCAAGTTGCCGGGCACGATCAACGGCCCTTTCGCCGGCGTGCAGATACCGCACGCATCGTCCAAGGTGGATTACGAGGTGGAGCTGGTCGCCGTCATCGGCAGGCAGGGGCGCCACATCACGCGCGAGGCTGCGCCAGCCCACGTGTTTGGCTACTGCGTCGGCAACGACGTCACCGCGCGCGACTGGCAGCGCGCCACTCCGCAATGGCTGCTTGGCAAGAGCTTCGACACGCACGCGCCGTTCGGCCCATGGATCACCACGGCCGATGCGGTTGGGGACCCGCACCGCCTGGGCATACGCAGCTTCGTCAACGGCGAAAAGCGGCAGGATTCCAACACGCGCGAATTCATCTTTTCGTTGTGGGACCAGATCGCGCATCTGTCGCAGGCGATGAGGCTGCACCCTGGCGACATGATCTTTACGGGAACGCCCAGCGGGGTCGGTTTCGCGATGCGGCCGCCCTGTTTTCTGAAGGTTGGCGACCGGGTGCGATGCGAGATCGATGAGCTGGGGGCCATCGAAAATGAGATGGTAGAGGAACGACATGTTTTTTGAAAAAAGAAGCAGGACAGTTCTGGATGGCTGTCGCGGGTTTAACCGGCGGACATCTTTGGGTTCTTGCTTTTCCGGCGGCCCGAGTAGTTCGTGATCACCTCGTGCACGCCGCCGGCCGCCTCGTCGGTAATCACGTCGGCCACGTCGCCCCAGTATCGGTCCAGCGAACCCCGTGCCACGTCATGGCCCTGCGCCACGTCGCCGGCCAGGTGGCCGGCCGGATCATCCACCAGCCAGTGGATCTCCACCTGCTGCTGGCCGTCCGGCTCGTCCGTCACGCGGACGGTGCCGCGCAGGGTAAAATCGGCGGAAACCGCGTAGCCCACCAGCAGGTCGCCGGTCTGCGGCAGCTTGCGGCGCATGTCGCGCGCCAGCGCCCGGTTGCCGTCGCCCGGCGCTCCGGTCACACCGCTAAAATAGATGCGGGCCGGCCGGTTGTACAGGCTGTTCGGATCACTCTGCTTCTGTGTCGCGTCCACCGCACGCAGCAGGGCCAGCACCTGAGGTGCCGCGTCGGCGGCCGAGCCGTGCAGCGCGTCGGGCGAGGCCTGCGCCCACAGGCTGGCAGGCACAGGGGCGCCGTCCACGTCGCCGCGGTCGGCCCCCTTGGGATCGATCAGGCTGTAGCGCGGCGTCACCCGCATACCCTGCAGGCTGGCCGAGAGCCGCAGCACCCAGTCCCCCGGATGACCCGGCGTGGGCATGGCCGGTATCTCCTGGCCCACCATCGCGTCGGACGTGGCACGGGCCCAGATGGCGGCATCCTGCTGCGGCAGCAGGCCCTCGGTGGGCGTGGGCACGGCCAGACGCGCCGGCGGCGGGCGGCTGAGCTGCATGGCGGTGGCGCCCGGGCGGCCGGCAAAGGGCCGCGGCAGGTCGCCGCAGGCCGCCAGTGCCAGGCAGGCCAGAAGAGCAAGCCTCATGGACGGTCCTGAATGGCGATGGCGGAAAGCTGATGCCCGATCGGGCCGCCGCCGGCCAGCGTGCGCCGGCGATGACTGAAGAAGCGCGCCTCGTCGGCGCAGGTGTCCACGCCGAGCGCCGTGGCCTGCACGCCTGTCCGCGTCAGCCTGGCCACGCAATAGCCGGCCAGGTCGAATTGCCAATGCATCGGCCTTGTTCCCGCGATGAAAAAGCGCCCGGCATCGTCGAACGTCGGCAGCACCGCATCGCGCAAGTCATCGCCCACCTCGTAGCTCGCCTGGCCGATGCACGGGCCGACCGCGGCGGCGATGCGGGTGCGGTCAGCGCCCAACAGCTCCATCATCGTCACAACCGACTCCAGTATGCCAGCGGCGGCGCCGCGCCATCCCGCATGAGCTGCTGCAACCATCCCGTATGCCGGTTCCCAGAACAGCACGGGCGCGCAATCAGCCGTGATGATGCCTAGGGCGATCTCTGGAACAAACGTGATCATGGCATCGGCACGCGGGCCGCTCCCCGTCGGCCAAGGTTCGTCCACCACCACGATGTCCGACCCATGCACCTGTGTCACACCGACCAGCCGCTCGGGCGCAACCTGTAGAAAGTTCGCGGCCAAGGTACGGTTCTGTGTCACGCGGACAAAATCGTCGCCGCCGGACAGGCTGCAGTTCAGGCTGGCGTAGGGACCTTCAGACGTGCCGCCGCGCCGGGTGAAGAAGCCGTGCCTGGCCGGCAGGGCTGGGCTTTGCAGGTATTCGGCCGTCATGCCGCGAAGCCGGGGGGCGTGGGTGCGCCGGGATGGCTGATGCACAACGCCTTGAACAGCAGGCCCATGCGGGCGGGGGCTGCGAGGCGTGCCGCTGCTTCGCGCAGTTCCTCGGCCCGGCCCGGGTTGGCAGCCGCCAGGCGCTCTGTGCGGGCTTGCAGGCCCAGCGCGTTGAGGAACATGCCCTGCGGCAGCGGGCCGTGGCAGGCCGCACCGGCCGCCAGGGCAGTGCGGCGCAGGGCGGCAAAGTCTACGTGGGCAGTAAGGTCGGCCTTGCCGGGATTGGCGAACGGGTCGGCGGGCTTGCCTCCATGCAGCGCCTGCAAGCTATCGCCGGGAAGCGTCTGCGCCGTGCCGTAATCGAGGATGAGCGCCACGCCCCGGTAACGAACCAGGCGCTGTGCCAGCTGGCCTGTCCAGGCGAGGGCGGCCTCCGAGACCTCGACCACCGTGCCGGCCGGCTGCTCCGGACGGCCGAAGGCAGGCTGTTCCACGGGCGATCCGTCGCGGACGTGGCGCTCCATCCAGCCTTGGTCGCGCCGAATGAATTGCCTGATCGGCAGCGCGTCGAGAAATTCGTTGGCGAGCAGGATCGTGGGACCCGGGGGAAGGTTCTCCAAGGCCTCGTGCCAGGTGGCGTCCGGCACGCTGGCCGCTTGCTCGGCGCGCAAACGCGGCGAGGTTTCGATCAGGTGCACGCGGCACGCGGCATGGAAGGCGGGCGCCACGCGGGCGGTGGCGCGGCGGGCATCCGCCATCAGCGTGCCGCGCCCGGGGCCGGCCTCGGCCAGCACCACGGGGGAGGGTGCGCCGATCGATTTCCACAGAAACGCCGCCCAGGCGCCCAGCAGTTCGCCGAACACCTGGCCGATCTCCGGCGCAGTGGTGAAGTCGGCGAACGGATCGCAATCGGCGTAATAGGCTGCGTTGGCCCTGGCCATGAAGGCGTCCAGCCGCTCAGACAATAGCGGCCGCGCCCCGGGCCGGCGGCGCGAGCGGCGCCGGCGCCCGGCTGTAGGCGTAGGCGACCAGCCCGGCGCCCGCCAGGATCATCGGGAACGAGAGCAGTTGGCCCATGGTGGCGCCCTCCCAAAGGTAGCCCAGAAAGCCGTCCGGCTGGCGGAAGAACTCGCCCACGATGCGCGCACAGCCATAGCCGATGAGGAAGACGCCGGTCAGCGTGCCGAAACGGGCGCGGATTTGGCCGCGCCGGGCAAACAGCCACACGAGCAGGAACAGCAGCAGCCCCTCCATCAGCGCCTGGTAGAGCTGGCTTGGGTGGCGCGGGATGCCGTCGCCGGTGCGCGGGAACACCATGCGCCAGGGCAGCCAATCCGGCGCCGGCCGGCCCCACAGCTCGCCGTTGATGAAGTTGGCGATCCGGCCGAGCCCCAGGCCGATCGGCGTCACCATCGCCATGCGGTCGGCGAAGCCCAGGATCGGAATGCGGTTGCGCCGGCAGAACAGGATGATGGCGGCGACCACGCCCAGCATGCCACCGTGGAAGCTCATGCCGCCGGTCCACACCGCGGGGATCTGCAACGGGTGGGCCAGGTAATAGCTGGGCTGGTAGAACAGGCAGTAGCCGAGCCGGCCGCCCAGCACCACGCCCAGCGTCGCCCAGGTGAGGAAGTCGTCGGTCTGCGCCAGGGTTGCAACCGCCGGCGGCCAGCGCGTGATGCGTCGCATCACCTGCCAGCCGGTGACCAGGCCGGTGATGTAGGCCAGCGCATACCAGCGGATGGACAGCGGTCCCAAATGCAGCAGCACCGGGTCGAATTGCGGAAACTGGAGGGGCGCGCTCATGCGGTGTGGGTTCGCCTTGGGCTCAACGGTAGGGACTCGTCTGATTGAGGTAGTCGTGGACGTAGCGGCCCACGCCGTCCTCCAGCGTGGTGAACGGCGCCGTGTAGCCCGCCGCGCGCAGCCGTTCGGTGCGGGCGCAGGTGTAGCACTGATACTGCGCGGCCAGCGCCTCCGGCATGTCGACAAAGGCGATGGAGGCCGGCCTGCCGGAGGCCGCCGCCACCGCGCGCGCCAAGTCCAGGTACGTGCGTGCGATGCCGGTGCCGACGTTGAACAGGCCGTTGACACCCGGGTTGTCCAGCAGCCACAGCATCACCGCCGCACAATCGCCCACCCAGATGAAGTCGCGTGCCTGCGCGCCATCGGGCAGATCGGTCCGGTGCGAGCGGAACAAGCGCATCGGCTGGCCGGCCATCAGCTCGTGATGCTTGACCTTCACCACCGAGACCATGCTGCCCTTATGATATTCGTTCGGGCCATAGACGTTGAAGAATTTCAACCCGGCCCATTGCGGTGGCTGGGCTGCGTCCCGGCGCAGCATGTCCATTACCCGCAGGTCGAACACGTGCTTGGACCAACCGTATAGATTCAGCGGCTCCAGCCGGTGCAGCGTCGCAGGATCATCGTCGAAGCCGGCATCGCCGGCGCCGTAGGTGGCGGCCGACGACGCGTAGACGAAGCGCACGCCGCGCTGCGCGCACCACGACCACAGCTTCAGGCTCAGCGCTACGTTGGTGCGCCAAACATGGTCGCCGTCGGTGGCCAGCGTGCCGCTGACCGCACCCATGTGGAACACCACCGCCAGCGGCGGATCAGTGGCCAGGAACGCGTCCAGCGCGTCGGGATGCACCAGTTGGGCCGGCGGGTGGCGGGCGATGTTGCGCCACTTGCCGTCCGAGCCCAGCCGGTCCGCGATCACGGTTTCTATCCCGCGTGCAACAAGCTCAGCTTGCAGGTAGCTGCCGATAAAGCCGGCGCCGCCGGTGACCAGGATCATGCGCCGCGTTATAGGGGGTGCATCGCGGGCGAACACCCCCGCCTACCAAGGATCTCACACATGGCCGAACGCCCCCGCTTCCTCGATGACCTGGCCGGCGTGGCCGGCGGCGCCATCTCGGCGCTCGCCGGCCTGCGCGAGGAGACCGAGGCGATGATACGCGCCAGGGTGGACGAGACGATCCGTCGCCTGGAACTGGTGCGGCGCGAGGAGCTGGACGCGGTGACCGAACTGGCGGCACGCGCCCGTGCCGGCCAGGAGGCGGCCGAAGCACGGCTGCTCAGCCTGGAAGCGCGGCTTGCGGCGCTTGAGTATCCTGCGGCTGCTGCACCGCACACCTAACATTTGCAATTGGGCCGGCCCGCGGCGCAGGCTCGCTGCCCGGGCCGATCGGCCATCATGGCCGGCGCCCAGCCAAGGGAGCTGAGCCATGACTGTCGCCGCCATCCTGCGCCAAAAAGGCTACGAAATCGCGTCCGTCTCGCCGGCCACAAAGATCACCAACGTGGCCGGCGTGCTGGCCGAGTGGCGCATCGGCGCCGTGCTGGTCCGCGACGCGGCGGGCGAACTGATGGGCATCGTCAGCGAGCGCGACATCGTGCGATGCCTGGCGCGCGACGGCGCGGCCTGCATGGAGATGACGGCGGCCCAATTGATGACGCGCCTGCTGCACACCGTCACACCGTCCACCACCATCGAGACGGCCATGGGCCTGATGACAGGCAGCCGCGTCCGCCACCTGCCGGTGCTGGACGGCGATGCGCTGGTCGGCATGATCAGCATCGGCGACGTGGTGAAGGCGCTGCTGAATGAGCAGGCGCATGAGGTGGACAGCTTGAAGGCGTATGTGGCGGGATCGGTCTGATCATGCCAGCGTTGCCGTAGCAGCTATCAGGGGACGTTGCTGGCCGAAATGCGCGGTGTCGTGCTGCGCCGATCGAGCCAGGCGCCCCCCCGACCGGGGCGTGTCCTAGCGGGGTTACTCCGCGCACCCCGCGTTTCGCAGGATCGAGGCGACCGCCTCGAGCGGAACCTCGCGCGAGGTGAAAGCCTCGCCTATGCCGCGTACGAGCACAAACGCCAGCCGGCCGTCGCGCATTTTCTTGTCGCGCTGCATGTGCGCGATCAGGCGGCCGGCCGAAAACCGCCGTCCCAGTGCACCCAGGGCAAACGGCATTCCCACGCTGCTCAGGTGGTCGGCGACACGCTCAGCATCGGCGTGTGCGCATAGATCGAGCTTCACCGACAGCCGGAACGCCAGAACCAGGCCCAGGCTCACCGCCTCACCGTGCAGCAGCTCGCCGGTGTAGCCGTACTCCGCCTCCAGCGCATGCGCGAAGGTGTGGCCCAGGTTGAGCAGGGCGCGCCCGTCTTCGGCCTGCTGCTCGCGCTCGTCATCGGCTATCACTGCCGCCTTGAAGGCGCAGGCACGCTCCACGGCTGCGGCCTGCAACCCTGCATCGCCGGCCAGAAGTGCCGCACCGTTGCCCTCGCACCAGGCGAAGAACGCCGCATCGCCGATCAGCCCGGCCTTGACCACCTCGGCATAGCCCGCACGCAGCTCGCGCGCGGGCAGGGTGGCCAGCATCGACGTGTCGGCCAACACGATGCGCGGCTGCCAGAACGCGCCCACCAAGTTCTTGCCATAAGCCGTGTTGATCCCGGTCTTGCCGCCGACGCTGGAATCCACCTGCGCCAGCAGCGTGGTCGGTATCTGCACCAGCGGCAGGCCGCGCAGCACGGTGGCCGCCGCGAAACCGGCCAGGTCGCCCACCACGCCGCCGCCGAAGGCCACCACCCCGGTGCGCCGCTCTACCCCGGCTTCCAGCAGCGCATCCGTCAACCGGCCGTAGCCGGCCAGCGACTTGGACGCCTCACCCGGCGGCACCGTCACGCAACGCGTCTCGAACCCCGCTTCCGACAGGCTCGCGGTCAACGCCGGCAGGTGCAGCGCGGCCACTGTCTCGTCGGCCACAACGACCAAACGCTTCTGCGGCAGCACCGGCGCCAGCAGCGCGCCCGCGCGCGCAACCAGCCTGCTGCCCACCAGCACCTCGTAACCTTGCCTGGCCAGCCGCACCGGCACACGGCGGGGCGGGGCGTGGTTGTGCAATGCGGTCAGCACCGCGTGTGTGGTCGCCTCCGGACTGTCCTCACCGCACTGCACCACGATGTCGGCCTCGGCATAGGTTGGATGCCGCTGCTCCATCAAGTTGCGCAGGACGCGCTCGGGATCGCCCATGGTCAGCAGCGGACGATGCGTGCGGCCGGCCGTGCGGCGCACCAGTGTCGCCAGCGAGCAGCGCAGCCAGATGCTGGCCGCCCCGTCGCGTATCGCGGCCCGCGTCTCGGGGTCCATGAACGCGCCGCCACCGGTGGCCAGCACCAAGGGCGGGCCGGCCAGAAGCCGGCGTATCACCCGCCGCTCGCCCTCGCGAAACGCCAGCTCCCCAAAACGCGCGAACAGCTCGGCCACGGTGCAGCCGGCCGCCTGCTCGATCTCGGCATCGGCGTCGCGGAATGGCAGCCCGATCCGCAGCGCCAGGCGGCGGCCGATGGACGTTTTCCCTGCCCCCATCAAGCCGACCAGAACCAGGCTGCGGCCGGCGAGATGGGCGGGAAGTGTAGGCGGACGCGCCTCGGCCACGGTGTTGCTTGTCATCGTGGGCAAGGCTAGCACACGAGGCTGAGGTCAGCACACGGAGCGCCCGGTGAGCCGGTTTTTCATCATCATCTTCGCCCTGTTCCTGACCCTGGTCGCCGCCGGTTTCATCGTCATCGGCGCCTTTCCCCCGCATGCCCACCGGGCGCCCGTGGAACATGTCCTGTCGAACGACAAGTTTCATTGACGGTGGTGCAGGAAGGAGAGGCCAAGGGGCTTTGCCCCCAGAGCCCCCGCCAAGGCAGGGCCTTGGATGCCGTCTGACCGGCACGTCGAGGCGTTCTTGGAAATGTTGGCGGCTGAGCGGGGGGCGGCGCGGAACACTTTGCTGGCGTATGAGCGGGATCTGGCCGATTTCGCGGCGTT
>CAXUHU010000084.1:1534-14954 GCA_964250925.1 uncultured Acetobacteraceae bacterium | reverse complement strand
TCTAGTCCGTTGTGTCTTTTCCGAATTCATCAAAATAATGTCAGCGTCGCTCCGCTATCGAAGACGTTGAATTGACAATCCGGTCGCCGAAAAAGCTGCTCGTTTGAACGCAGTTATTGCGTAGTTGACTCAACACGAGGATTTTACAAACGGCCTCACCTAATCGCGACTTCCTTACAAAGCTAAAAACGTTCAAACGTGTCACTATTCGCAATGACGAAACTGACGAGGCTTCACGGCCATAGTCCAGCGCGTGTCCGCCATTATCAACTCACGATAAACCTTAACAGACCTAGTTAGTTTTAACCAACTGCGGGCGCAGTTGCTGAATGCCTGTGATGGCAGACTGGCTGTCTGCGGCAGAAAGATCGGAAGCAAGCGTCTCGGCTGCGTCCTTGTCATGGCCTGCCATCACCTGGGCCACCGCGAAATCCAGCCTAATTTTCCGGCTTGCACTGGCACTCGCTGCAACGTCGCGCAGCATCTGTTCCGCTCGTTCAGCCTGACCGCTCAGAGCATAGGACAGGGCGAGGTTGACGCGGGTGGAGATACGGTCAGGATCGGACGACATAGCGAGCTGATAGCTGACCTGGGCCTCCCGGTGACGTTCCTGAAGATCTAGCACGTAACCAAGGTCGTTGAGCGCAATCGGATCACGCGGAGCGTCAGTGAGGACTGCACGGAAACTGCTCTCTGCCGCGCGCAGATCATCGCGTATTTGTAGCTTGCCCAGGCCGAGCCGGGCATGAACATCGCGTGGAGCGACGATGAGCGCCTGCTTGTAGCTGGAAGTCGCTGCGAGCCGGTCGCCCAGGGCTGCTTCCGCGTCACCAGCCTGGGCGAGCGCTGACACATTGTGCGGTTGAGAGGCGAGCACGCCCCGCGCTATAGCCAGAGACGTGCCAGCCTCGCCCTGGGTCAACGCATCGCGGGCGGCTTGCAGGCTTGCACCATCGCCACTAACCTGAACTGGCGGGTGATTGCCGCAGCCCGACAATGTCGTTACAGCCCCGAACAGGACAGCAGAAACGCGTTTTGAGAGCATCGGCTTCTCCTAATGAGGTCCAAGCGTCTTGCTAATCTGTAGTCCTGCTGGACCACCAACGACGATGAACACGCAGGGCAGGATAAAACAGATCATAGGAAGCGTGAGAAACACCGGCAGCCGGGCTGCCTTTTCCTCAAACCTAGTGAGGTTATCTTGACGCATTTCAGCGGCTAGAACACGCAGGGCTTGGCTGAGGGGTGTGCCGAACTGCATGGTTTGGATCAGTGTGCCCGCAAGACGGCGCATCTGCTCCAGCCCTGTCCGGTCGCCAAGGGCCAGCAAAGCCGTTCGCCGGTCGGTGCCGATGCGCATCTCACTCGAACAAATTGCCAACTCCAACGAGACCGCCTTATTGGCAAATACGAATTCCTGAGCCACCCGCTCAATCGCATTCTCCAAGCCCAAGCCCGCCTGGGCACAAATGACCATCATATCCAAAGCGTCCGGTAGACCGCGTTCCACCTGCTTAAGATGGCGGCCACGCATCTGCTTAATAAAAAAGTCCGGCGCCAACATACCAAGCGCAAACGACCCGCCAAGAATCCCGTAAAACGTTGTGGTGGAATAACCACGTCCGCCAAACGCAAGATAGGCAATCAATGGCAGCCCAAGCATGAGAAGGACTTTACTGCCGATAAAAATGCCAAAAACCCTGCTTCCACGAAGGCCCGCCTGATTGATCGTTTGTTCAAGCTGGGCCCGGGTCGCATCAGACAAAATACCGCTTTTTGCCAAAGCAGCACCGAACTTCGCGACAAGGTCCAACAGGCGAATGCGGTCTCTTCTGGACTCAATTAGTGCGCCGGTTTCCGGTCCGGTAATGCGTGACAGGCGTGTACGCACTTTCTCCTGCTGGTCAATGGCCCTCAGTAGGATGAACGACCCTACGACGAAGACGAGGGCTACGAGGCTCAGGAGTGGCAGAGGCGGAAGATGGCCGTTCAAGACAGACTCCGCTTAATGATCTGCTGCATCGAAAACAAGCCCAACGACAGCATGAACACTGCAATCGCAAGTAGTTTCTGGCCACCAGGCGTCACGAAAAGGATATCGATGTAGTCAGGGTTCGACATCCACAGCATTACGCCGCTGATCACCGGCAGGGCTACCAGCACGTAAATGCTTGTTTTCGCCTCGGAAGCCAGCGCTGCGCCACGCTTGCGGGCGGCCTCGCGCTTGCGTATCGTGTCAGCAAGTGTGTCCAGCGTTTCGGTCAGCCCGCCGCCCGTTTGGCTCTGCAATGCAAGCGCGGTGGCAAAGAAACGATACTCTGCCAAGTCGTTGCGCTCCGCCATTTCCACGAGTGCTACTTCGAGATCAAGGCCGATGGCCACTCCATCCGAAGCGCGGCCGAACTCCTCCCTGGTGGGAGCGAGACCTTCTTTGGCCACGACTTTGATTGCTTCGCCTAGTGGTACACCCACCCGCACAGATCGTGATACCATTGAGAGAGCATCAGGAAACTGACTCAAGAGCTCCCGCGACACCTTGCCAGCACAATAACCTAGAAAAGTGCGTGTGAGTAGGATGTCCACGATCGGCATTGCGATCCAGCCAACAGCGCCTAAAACACGCGTGGCTAATAACGCCGCGATCAGCGAAGGCCCAAGTGCCGCCACCGCCACACCCCACCAACTCATCGGATACTGGCTTCTGCGGTCTTCACGCCAATTAAACAAGCGGTGGATCTGAGCAAGTGCGTCCGCAGGCTTTTCTTTTTGCCGCGCAGACAACATAAGCGTTGGGCCGGCGCTGGACTTCGGTTTTAAGTAGCCGCCCATCGTCACTTCGCGTCTGGCCGCCCACTGCGCTTCTCGCTTTTGTTCGGACAAAAGCCACAGACCAGTGATGGCAACGCCAAGCAGACACAGAAGCCCGCCCGCCAAGAGGAACGGTAGGCTGATCACCAGTTGGTCTCTTCCATCGCGGCAACCCAGGCGCGATCCATCTGAAAGTACATCAGACGCTCCCAGAAGCTAGGCCTGCCGCGACCCACTTTGTAGGCGCCAACCAATTTCGTGCCGTCCGGACTTTCCCCGGTGAACTCGAATTGAAAGATGTCGTTCAATACGACGACGTCACCCTCAAGCCCGACTATGTCTGTCACCTGTGTGATTCGGCGACCGCCATCTCGATGGCGCTCGACCTGAACAATAAGGTCAACTGCGCCGACTATTTGTGTTTTGATCGCTTTGCTGGGCAGTCCCATGTTGCCCATCTGAACCATGTTCTCAATACGCGTGAGTGCGTCGCGTGTGTTGTTAGCGTGGATGGTGCTCATCGAGCCGTCATGGCCGGTATTCATCGCTTGCAGCATGTCAAAGGCTTCGCTGGAGCGTACTTCGCCGATGATAACGCGGTCCGGCCGCATACGAAGAGCATTGCGGACAAGATCACGTTGGGTGATTTCGCCCCGCCCTTCCAAGCTGGCCGGCCGTGTTTCCATACGCACCACGTGCGGTTGTTGAAGTTGCAGTTCGGCAGCGTCCTCAATCGTGATAACCCGTTCAGCGGAGTCTATCATTCGCGACATCGCGTTCATCAGCGTTGTCTTGCCGGAGCCCGTGCCGCCGGAGATGATCACATTTAGCCGTGAACGTCCCGCGATCTCAAGTATGCGTGCCACCTGGGGTGAACAGCTACCGTGAGCAACGAGGCGAGCGAAATCCATTTTCCGCTTGGTGAACTTACGTATCGAGACGTATGGACCATCCAAAGCCAATGGCGGAAATACGATGTTGACACGGCTCCCGTCCATCAGTCGCGCATCGACCATGGGGGAGCTCTCGTCAACACGTCGCCCAATACCGGCGGCAATACGCTGACAGATGTTTGCAACATGGCCGGCATCTCGAAAGCGTACGTTTGATAGAGTAACACGTCCTGCTTTTTCGATGAAGACCCGGTCGGGGCCGTTCACCATGATGTCGGCGATACCATCGTCGTCCAGCAGCGGTTGCAGCGGACCGAGACCGAGCATGTCGTTGACGAGCTCGCCCGCTAGCTGCCGCTGTTCTCGAGCGTTGAGCTGGATCCGCCGCTCGGTGGCGATATCGCCCACTAATTTCTCGATCTCGGGTGCAAGCCGCTCCTGAGGAAGAGCGGCAGCGGCGGCAGGATCAAGCTGTGAGAGGGCGAGTGTCCGCAGGTCAGCCAGCTGATCTGATGTTGACTGGCTCTGAATTGGAGCCGCAACGGCCGGTTTCGGCGCAGGAGGAGGTGGCAGCCCAGCGTCGCCTTCGGAGCGACGTCGGCCGAACATGGGCGAGGCGTTCATTGCGTGCGGCCAGACAGCTTGTTGATCAAACGACCCAGACCCAACCCCCCGTTGTCTTGTGCTTTGGCGACAGGTCCGCCATCAGCTACAAACGCCACCTCACGCGCTAGCGACAGAATTCCGTGGCGAAAGCCGCCGCTGGCTACGCAGGCCGGTGTTCCCATCGTCGCGGCCTGGCCAACTTGGCGAGGATGGTAAGGGATTGTTACATCAACCGCCATCTCAAGCGCTTCTTCAATTTGCGGCCGCGTCAAACCACCTGGCTGGCCAAGTCTATTCAACACCACTACAGCGCGTCGGACTTGGTCGGGTCCGGTTGGCAGCGCGAGCAAGCGTAATGTGTTTCGCATGGAGGCGAGCGTTGGATCCATGACCAACACGCGCTGATGAGCAAGCATCAGCAGCTCACGATAGACAGGTACTGGTGCTGAGGGCACGTCGGCGACCACAAAATTGTATCGCCGTCTCAGAGCCGTCAACAGTGCGCGACCTGCCCCTTCTGCCACGTCGGCAGTTTCGGTCATCTTTTCGTCGCCGGCCAGCACCGATAGCCGTTCGGTAATAGGTTGTGCTGCACGCTCCACAAAGAGCTCGTCGATGCGGGACGGCGTCTCGAGCGCTAGGCGGAGTCCAGTGCCTGTACGGCCTCCCAGCATCATTGCTGCATTGCCAGTGTAGATGTCGGAGTCGAACAGCAGCGTATGCCGCTTTAGCTCCTCACCCAGATACCAGGATAGGTTTGCTGCAATAGTTGTTGTTCCGACGCCGCCGCATGCTCCACTTACAGCAACAATTCGACCACCCTGTAAGGCGCCGCTCGAAACCGGTCGTTGCAGGCAGGCCGGCCCGAACATGCGAGCCACCATTTCTTTGGCGAGTGGCTTGTAAAGATACTCCGCAACGCCCAAGTCGCGCGTCAGAGAACGATAAAAATTCATGTCGGCACGGTCGCCCACGACCAGCACGCGGGTGTTTGGCTCAACCACCTCAGACAAGTCGTGCAAGGCCGCTAGCGGCGCATCTTCACCGGTGATGTCCACTACAAGCACCTCAGGGCTTGGCATCTTGCGCAACATCGCCGTCGCTTGCCGTATCGAGTGCCGCTTAATTTGGATCGAGGGGACGAGTTCGGTCATTCCCTCCCGCAAGGCCATTTCGCTCTCAGGGTCGGTGACAAAACCAAGCACAGTCGAACGGTCGACGGTCTTCTGACCGGACTCCGCCGGTGGCTGTGCAAGGGTGTTCTGTGCCATGTTAAGGAGCTCCGGACGAGCCGCTATTGTTGTCGCCCGAGCTGCCGGCTGTGATCGCCGCTATGTCTGACGCAGGCAACTTCTTAACTTTGTCAGTGCGCAACCTGTCCACCGCGGAGGCTGCGATCTGGCCGTCCGAACTCGTAGTGCCCGTTCCTCTCACGAGGTCGGACGGGTTGGCCACCATTTGTGTGAGGTTTTCACGATTGACGTGGCTAGCTTCCCACAACCCGTCACGGTAAAGCGGGTCTGTAGCGGGCGTGCATGCTGCCAGCCAGAACAGGCTGCCGGTCGCCGCCAGCTTAGATGATACGCGCATCGAACTCTCCTACTCGACGATGAAGCCAGAGCCGGCCGGCATGTGCCCGCCCCCTTCGTACAGTCCTCGCCCCAGTTGTCGTGCTTCCAGGATACGTTCGAAGTCGTTTGGCGTATGAAAGCCGTCGGTGGGTAGGTGCAGCGCGCTTGGATCGCTGATCGGCCTGACGATATAAGGCGTCACAACGATTACCAATTCGCTTTCCTGACGGAGAAAACTGTCGGACCGAAATAGAGCACCCAAGATGGGCACGTCACCAAGGCCGGGTGTTGCCTGACCAATCTGTGTAGTTTGGTCCGACAGTAGGCCGGCAATCGCGAAACTTTGGCCGGATCCCAGCTCCACCGTCGTGTCGGCGCGTCGTACAGTCAGTGCGGGTATGGAGATGGACACGGACGAGTTAAGGTACGACGTGACGCCGTTGGCCTTGTCGAGTTGGCTCACCTCAGGCCGGACGTGCAGGCTAATGCGGTCGTGGCCGATAACGGTTGGCACGAAAGCAAGACTGATACCATACTGCTTAAACTCGACGGAAACCGTCGCGTTGGCGCCCGTGCTGTTTGCGACCGGTATTGGGAATTCGCCACCCACGAGGAAGCTGGCTGGCTGACCGCTCATGGTAACCAGGTTGGGCTCGGCCAAAACGTGCACCAGCTGATCTTGTGAGAGGGCGTCTATCGCGGCTGTGAGATCGAAGCCTTTCTTGACCAGATTGCCGATGTTGAAGGACGCCGTACTCGCCGCGATCCCAACCGCCTGCTGAAGAGTATTGTTGGTGCTGCCAGCCACACCGTATTGTGCGTCACGGCCGAGCTGGGCGATGCCAGACCAGTTCACGCCCAATTCACGCGTCAGAGTCCGGGTCATTTCGGCTATACGAACGTGCAACCCAACCTGTATCGGCTCGCTCACGCTAAGGCGATTATCTACTCGACCGTCCGGCGGTAGGGCACCCTTTGCCGCATCGACCACACGTTCGGCATCGCCGGCCGTGGCAACGTGACCGGACAGGGAGACGCCAGTTTCCGTAGAGCGTGTATCAATCGTCTCATGCATGCCTCGGGAAATCGCTGAGCGTGCCATGGAGGCGTCGTAGCCCGATGGCACGACAGAGACTTCGTATTGGCCGATAGACTCGCCGTTGGCGCCGAGGGCGGCGACCGTCGTTTTGCCTGGTGCTACGCCGAAGACGAAAAGACTGTTGGCGCTGGCGGGCCGAACCTCGGCTACCTTCGGATCGGCGGTGAACACGTTGGCAGCCGCCGCATTTAGGTGAATAACCTGGCCACTGCCGGCCGCCAGAGTGACCACGGCGCGCGTCGGCCGTGTCGGCATGCTGGATACGCTGGGCTGGGCCTGCGATGTTCCGGGTGACGCGGCGCCTTGGGCATCACCAGCATAGGACTGGGCATGGGCGCCGGCCGCCGTGAGAAGGCAGGCAGTGGCGGTGAGCATAGGCCATTTTGGCCCCGGGTTGGAACGTGCAGGCATCAGAACTTGTATTCCTTGTCGTTTGTCCCCGAAAAGACGTGCATTGAGGGTGCGGCGAGTGTTTCAGTCGGTCGGCGCACGTTGCCGATAGCGCTCGAAACGTCTTGGCTGTAGGTGACCGCATGATCTTTGAGATCCGCCGGCATGCCGGCATCGACCGGCCTGACAGCCAGACCCAGTTTTCCGAGCCGTGTTGCAACGGCAACCTTCTCTGCATCTTCCGGCGATACCTCCAGCGTGACGGTTCGCGACTGTTGCGATGTGTCGGCGGCGCTAGAGGTCCCGCCTTGAACAAGTTGCTGGTCGATGGCGATCACCCGCACGTCTTTCAACACCGTTTCACCAGCGAAACGCCGGCCGATGGGCACGGCGGGATCGTCGATTTGCTGTGTCAGGATCAAGTCCACGTGGTCACCTGGCCAGATCAGCCCGGCAGTACCCGAAACGGCATCTACGCCCACCGAGGTCGCGCGCTTGCCGGGGGTGAGTACGGCGGCGAGAAACCCGTGGTCTCCGGGACGCATTACGTCGGACGGTAAAATCATCTGATGCGGAAGCAGCGTTTGACGGACCATCGCCCCAAACAGTTCTGAACGTGCCTGCGGTGTATCCCTGCGGGCGCCGGTGGGAACAGCGCCTTCGTCCACGGGGCGTATCTCCAGGTCGTCCGGCTTCAACAGGGTGCCGGCCCGCAACGTTCCAGCCGCGGCCAGCACGTTAACGGTTTGCACGGCGATTGCCGCGGGAGCGGCGGGATGCATGTAAACCCAGGCGGTCGTCGAAAAGCCTAGCAGTCCACCGGCCATCAGAAGGAACAGTAAAGTTCTAAGCATGAGTGGGCCCCAGATGTAGCAGCTTTGCAGAGATCTTGGAGTGTTGAGCGGCCAGCCCGATCATGAGGCGACGACGGCCAGCCAGCCGCCGGCTGCGATGGCCGTGGCGTAAGGCAGGGGACCGCGACGACGCAGGCGGCGAAGTTCGCACCGAAGGGCACGACGGAACAGGTTGCCCTGTGCTGCCGTGAGGCGTGCAGGCCTGGGCGCTACCCGGCCCCCTATGATGTAGATCATGGCCAGTAATCCACCAGCCAGCGACGTGTAAACCACCAGGTTTGGCACCGTTCCATGTGGAACGAATACAGCAGAGGCGGTAAGCAGCTTGACGTCGGCACCACCCATCCAGCCAAACCGCCAAAATACGTAGGAGACGGCGAACACCGAGAGGCCGCACAGAAGCGCGAGGCCGAGATCACCCTGTGCGATACGCAGCACCAGGCCTACGGTCAGTAAGATGACGGAAACCCAATTTGGCACAGTACGAAAACCGATGTCGTGCAGGGCGGCGAAGGCGAGCAGGGCAACGCCGGCTACAAGCAGGAGATCAACGAGGGCGGAATGAGTCATGTTTGAGCCCTCAAGTCATTATTCATCGCGAGAGAAGCGGTGAATAACTTATTACGAGAACACACCCGGCCTCGAACCAGCTTAGGTTGTTCGAGGCCGGGTTGCGCTCAGATGGAGGAGCCGACGGCGCTGAACAGGGTCTTTAGCGTGCTGCCAAGATTGGTGAAGATTGTGACAAGGACGAGGCCCAGGATGCTGGCGATGATGCCATATTCCAGGGCGGTGACGGCCTTGCGATCGGCCTTGAAGGAGAGAGCGCGAACGATGAGCTTGTCCATTCTATGGTCTCCAAATGTGCGAAGCGCACCGGCGCCCGCGTTACGTTTCAGAACAGCGGCCTTGGTTTCTGCCGAGACGCCCCATAACGATGGCGTAACTAATGTCATAACGATTTCGTGTTGTAGCCGTCAATCTAAAAATCGCACCGTCGCCAGGGAATATCGTATCAAAACCTATACGTACGAGACACGGCATCTCCCGCAACCCGGGATTGTGTAACTTTATAAAAATTAGCGTAATAAGGTTGTTAGTCGCTGAGAAGACGTATGTGACGGCTGGAAAACATCGAGACCCTTCTGTTGCATCTTCACAACAGAGCCGGTCGGCTTCGCTGGCGATGCCCCATGATAGAACGCCGAAAATGTAAAGATTGTCTGAACGGCTACCGGGCAGCTTCATGTAAGACCGAGCGCCGCCATGCCAGCCAGAGCAGTGCAGGCGCTATCAAAGCGCCCGCTGCAACATGCAGGATGGCAGCACAAGGATAGGCGAGCAGATTGATCAATACGACGCTGGCAAGCGTGAGCAGCTCCCCAGACCGCCAGCCGGTTTGGCGCGCGGCTCTGGCCAGCCAGGCAGCTGCCACTCCGGCCATCACCAGGTCGTAGAAGAGTACGAAAGGCATGGCCGCCAGTGTGCCGGCAACAAGGCCTGCATTGGCCGCCGCCTGACGGCCGCAATCGACGTCAGACCCGCCGCTCCGCGACCACAAGCACCCGACGCAGATAGCCGCGACGGCCGACATCGCCGCTTGTAGTAGCCAGCTTCCCGTGGCTGATATGCCTAGCAGTCGTGCTCCACCGCCCATATCCACGTGGCCGGCCAACTCTATGCCACTCTCGATAGCCTTGCGCGCGTGGGCAGCCATTTCGTAGAACGCCTGCCAGCTGCCCAAACCGAAGATTGCCGTCGTCAGCCCGCAGATTGCGGCCGCACTCAGCGCGGCACCCAGGATTGCTCGCCAGTGCCGGCCCGCAACGAGCGCCACGGGTATGAGCAGTCCGAAATGCGGCTTGAAACACAGTGCGCCGAAGGCTGCGCCGGCCAGGACTGGCCGCCGGTGTAGCAGAAGCGTGCCGGCGCCCATCAGGTAGGCTGAGAGGAAGGAGTTTTGTCCCCAGCCCAATGTCCACCATACCGACGGTATGGCGGCCAGCGCCATTGCGGCTGGCAGGCCGCCGCCTGCTATGCGCGTCGTCAACACAAGCCAGAGAACAAAAGTAGCTGCCTCGAACAGCGTGAAGGCCAACAGATACGGTAATCGGGCGAGTGGCGCGCAAATCAGCAGAAAGACAGGCGGGTTCAAAAACCGTTTTTCCTCGACGCCCGGCGCTATAATCTTCGCTTCGGCAACGCTGTGCGCAGCTGGATCATAGGCGCTTGCGGGAGAGGTCTCGTCGGCCAGCCATCCGGCGGCGTAGAAGCTGGCGAAATCCGTTGTCGTGTGTGGGATCGGCTCGGGTGCGAACGCGCCGTGGCTACCTGCAACCATGAAGGCGAAACCGAGCACCTGAACGATCAGGAGCGAGCGCACCGCCGCGTGAAGACGTGCCGGAGTCAGCCAACGCTCCAACCGGCTCATGAAAGTGACGGCACCGTGTGCGACGTGCTTCGAACCCGGATTACGATGATTGCCAACAGGGCCGCCGCGAGCGGCGGCGTGAGCGGCACACCGAGCGACAGGTTTGCCGTTCGCGCAATGGCAGGCAGGCCATATAGGGCGAGCAGAAGCAGCTTTTCCCACCGCCGCCAGCCCGTCTCTCCGGCACGTGCGGCGATCCAGGCCATCGGCACGCCAAGGCAGACGAGGTCGTAATCCCACAGAAACGGCGTACACAGCAATGCCGTTGGCACCAGCGCGGCTACCTCCGCAGCCGCACCGGGCCGCCGCCAAACAAGCCGGCCCAGGCACATCAAGGCCACCACCGCGGCGAACCCTTGAAGTGCGGCCGCCAGCGGCACACCGGCGTGCAACACCCTCGCCGCCCCATACACGCTTGCCAGCTTAGGCCACACAAGGGGGCTTTCGATCATGGCGCGCATCATCGATGAGGCAGAGAAAAACCCCGACCAGACGGCGCTCCCCAGCACGGCCCACGACACGCCGGTCAGCCACGCGGCGGTCAGCGCGCAGGCGGACAGTGCACGCCATCGCCGGGCCGCTAGCAGAGCAACGGGTATGCCGATCGCCAGATGTGGCTTGGCGATCAGCAGGCCGAGGCACATGCCGCCGAACAGCGGGGACCGGCCCATCAGCAGTAGGCCGCCTGCAAAGCAGGATGCGGTCAAGAAGCCGTTTTGACCGATCACGGCGGTGGTCAAAGCGGCAGGCGAAAGCAGGATCGGCAGCCACGACCAGCGCACCGGTATGATGCAATGCAAGCAGGCTGAGAAGATGGCGTAACCGATAAGCAGGAACGTTGCCAAGGCGGCAAGGTATGGCAGGCCGCCCAGTGGTAGGGTCAACAGTAAGAATATCGGGGGGTATAGATAGGGAAACCACGATCCACCTGCCGGCTGGGTTGCCAGCAGCTCGGCCGCCTGCATGGATTGCGGCGTGTAGGCGTCGGCCGGGTGGCCATGCCAGGCGAGCTGCGCGCCTGCCCAAAACGCGTCGAAATCGGTCGCTGCTACACGCCAGTGTGGGTCGGACCAGGCCGGTTGCAGAATGAGCCAGTAAAAGCCCGCGGTGAGCGCAAGTCCCGCTAGCCAAATTGCTCCGCCATAGGCTCGGGCCCGCTCGCCGGTCAGCCAGTCCGCTTGGCCGATCACGGGCGCATTGCGACGAAGACCGGTGATACTGGCGGGCGAGCAACCCGTATTCCACCGCGCCCGGCCACTGCCGAAAGTAATGCGCCCAGTATGAGGGGCGTTGCCGGAAGTCCAGCCAGATTAAGGTTCCGCGCTTCGAGTGGGTATAGATACAGCCCGACTAAAAGCAGCTTTTCCCATGGCCGCCAGCCGAGGCGAGCACCCTGGGACGCCAGCCAGGCCAGCGGCACGCCTAGGCATACAAGGTCGTAATCAAGCACGTACGGTGTGCAAACCAGGGCGGCAACGGCCAGGGCAGCGCATTCGGCCCCGGCGCCGGGGCGGCGCGCGCACACGCCAATCAGGCAGGTTAGGGCCAGCGCCGTGCAGGCTGCCTGGGTAGCGAGTGCCAGAGTTGCGCCGCCCCCCAAAATGCGCACCGCCCCGTAGCTGCTCAGGAGTTTAGGCCAGATATCGCCGGCGAGGAGCACATCACGCGTCATCGGCAGGGCGGCCAGGTAAGCCCGCCAGGCCTGCTCTCCCAGAACGGCATAGGAGAGCAGCGCCAGCCCAAAAGCGGTCAGGCCGCATGTGGCCAGCGCCGTCCACCGCCGGGCGGCAGCCAACGCGACGGGCACGCAGAGTGCCAAGTGCGGCTTGTAGGCGAGGACGCCGAGATAAAATCCGGCCAGGGCGGGCCGTTGGTCGAGCTGGCCCAAGGCGGCGGCGAAGCACAAGGCGGCGATGAAATCGCTCTGCCCCATCATCGCGTTCATCATCGTTGCGGGGAAGGCCAGCACAGCCGACCAGGGCCAAGGAGGCGGCAGCAAGCGCCTGAAGCCAGCGGACACAGCTGCGTAGCCGCCCAGCATGAAAGCTGGCATGGCAAGCTGGTACGGCACGAGCGCCAGCGGCAGGCACAACATCAGAAAGATGGGTGGGTAGAGGTAGGGCAGGAACTGGCCGGCCGCCGGCTGTGCGCCCAACGTCTCCGCGGCTAGCAGAGGCGTCACGTGATAGGCCCACGGTGCGTGACCGTGCACCGCCAGATACGCAGCTGACCAGAACGCGTCGAAATCCGTGGGTTCAGGACGCCAGTGCGGGTCGTGCCGGGCGGACAGGATAAGCCGGACGACGAGGCTAGCGGCTTGGATTGCGATCATTAGGGCGACTAGGCGGCCATAGGCGCGGGCACGCTCGGCGCCGAACCAACGGGCAAGCCGAACCGGATCGACACGGTTTTGCAGATAGCCCGCCGTGCGCCTTGTCACCGGTTCGAGACCGCCGGTGCGAGCGGCCGGGCGCGTCGCGCCAGCATAAGCAGCAGGCTTGCTGCCAAAGGTGGCCCAATAGTGATACCAAGGCCAAGTCCGGCGGCGCGCGCGGCCAGCGGGGCCAGAAACAGCACACTCAGCAAGGTTTTCTCCCAGGCGCGCCAACCGTGCTGCAGAGCGAGCGCCGCGAGGCAGGCGATCGGCACGGCCAGGATCGCCAGGTCGTAATCATACAGAAACGGTGTGAACAGCAGGGCGGCTGTGGCTAGTGCCGCCGCTTCCAGCCGGGCGCCGGTGCTGATCCTGGGCGAGAGCGGGACGGGCA
>CAXUHU010000084.1:0-1524 GCA_964250925.1 uncultured Acetobacteraceae bacterium | reverse complement strand
GCGCTGAGCGCAGATCCAGGCGAGCAGGCTGGCGGCAGCGATCGAGGCTATGGCCTGGGCGGCGTAGGCGGGCTGGTTGCCGCCGCCGGCGAGGCGTACGGCGCCGAACAGGCTTTGCAGCTTCGGCCACTTGATGGCGATCGTCTCGATGTCGGCACGCGCCATTGGTGCGTTGTTGAAGAAGCCGTGCCATGCACCGGGGCCGAGCACGAACCAGGACAGGGCGGCCAACGCGCAGGCGGCCGCTGCACACGCGGCCAGGGCGCGCCAACGGCGGCTGGCGATCAAGGAGACCGGTATGCAGGCGGCGAGTTGGGGCTTGTAGGCCAACGCGCCCAGGCAGCAACCCGCCACTACTGGCCGTCTCTCCAACCAGAGCGCTGCGCCGGCGAAGCAGGAGGCCGACAGCGCCGCGTTCTGGCCGGACAGGCCGTTCATCAGGAAACCGGGGAAGCTGAGCAGCGGCAGCCAAGCCCAGCCTTGCGGCAGGATGCGCCGCAGGGCGCAGACCACCAGCGCCATTTCGGCCGAGATGAACGCAGCGAGCGCCGTGCTGTAGCCGAGCCAACCCAGCGGAAGGATGAGCAGCAAGAAGGTTGGCGGGTAGTAGAAGGCCAGGTAGCCGGGCGCCATGTCGGCCGCTGCGCGCTCGGTAGCCTCGATCAGCGCGTTGTCGTAGGCACCGGCCGGGTGTCCGGACGCTGCCAACTGGGCGGCGGCCCAGAACGCGGCGAAATCCAAGGCGATCGGGCGGGCGCTGGCGTGCAGCGCGGTCAGCATCGCGATCCAGGCGACGAACAGCAGCAGGATGGCGGCCAAGAGGCCGCCATACAGGCGGGCGCGCCGCCCATCCAGCCATTCGGCCCGAGTGAAAGCCTGAGCGTAACTCATTACGATCACGCATAGACGGAGCGTTGCGGCCTGGGAAGCCCCCTTTTGGCTGGAAGGGGCGGACGGCTGGCGGAATATGCGGCGCTGTGGTTAGAGCGCGCCGATCATGCGGCACTTTCTCGACTTCGAAAAACCGATCGCCGAACTGGAAGGCAAGATCGAAGAGCTACGGCAGATGTCCGAGCCGGAGAGCATAAACATTGCCGAAGAGGTGGGGCGGCTGACAGAGAAGGCGGACCGGCAGCTTCGCGCGACCTATGCCAAGCTGACGCCGTGGCAGAAGACCCAGGTGGCGCGGCACGAGGAGCGCCCGCGTGCGCTGGACTACATCGCAGCGCTGATCACCGATTTCTCGCCGCTGGCGGGGGATCGGGCGTTTGCCGAGGACGCGGCCATCGTGGGTGGGCTGGGCCGGTTCCAGGGGCGGCCGGTGATGGTGCTGGGGACGGAGAAGGGGTCGGAGACCGAGTCTCGGGTGAGGCACAATTTCGGGTCGGCCAAGCCCGAGGGGTATCGCAAGGCCCGGCGGCTGATCGAGATGGCGGGGCGGTTCGCGCTGCCGCTGCTGACGTTCGTCGATACGTCCGGCGCGTTTCCAGGCATCGATGCGGAGGCGCGGGGGCAGGCCGAGGC
>CAXUHU010000083.1:0-15535 GCA_964250925.1 uncultured Acetobacteraceae bacterium | reverse complement strand
GATCGGATCCTTGAATGGGGCAGGGGCGGGCGGGCGCGGCGGCACGCCCAGGCCGGTGTCCAGCGGCGTGACGGTAACCTGGTCCTGCGGCTGCGGTCCTGGGTTTGGGTCCATCTGTGCCTCCGGCTCGCCGTCGGGCTTGCGGCGTTTGAACAAGGGCAGCCCCCTTCGAGATAAGCAGTCCGCCAGCGCCGGAATCGGCGGTGGCGGCCGCACGAGAGCGTCGCCCTAACACGCGACGTTTGCAGGAAACAACCCGACCGCTCGCCTTATCCCCAGCTTTCCTTACCGCCAGTGTCCACCTGGGCCGCCCTGCGCTGCATCAGCACGTGCACCATGCACGCCGTGCCGAGAACGGGGACCAGCAGGTTGAGCAATGGGACGTAGCCCGACAGCGCCAAGGCTGCCCCCTGTAGCAGCACGGGCACGCGGTACCGCCTGTAGAGCGCGCCCGCCTCTGCTCGCCCCATGCGGCGCATCGCCACGGCCACGAACAGCCCACGCCCCAGCGCCCAGGCGGTGACCGCCCAGCCGAGCACCAGCCCGATGCCGGGAATGAGCAGCGCCAGCACCAGGCTGATCATGCTGAAGGCGGCCACCCAGAGGCCCACCACTACACCGTCCCACAGCTGCGCACCCAGGCTCGCGCCCTGCGGGGCGGGCAAAGCCGGATACCAGCGCCGCTCCACCGCGCGGCAGACCGGCTCCATAAACAGCGACGCGATCACGACCGAGACCGGCAGGAACAGCCATACGCCGGAGAGCAGCACCAGCAACCCGCCCAACGCGCTGGCCAGCCAGGTGAGCCAGGCAAATCGGGCCAATTCTGCAGCCAGCACATGGTGCAAGCCGTAGGCAGTGCCGACGCAGAGCAGCGCGAAGCAGGCGGCCGAAAGCAGCACGCTGCCTACCAGCACCCCCAGAATGGCCGGGTCGTCGAGTTGCTCGATAGCGCGGGTGAACGGAGTGAGCATAGGCCCTTGTTCTTGCCTGACGCAGGGATTTCGGCAAAGAGGCGGCCCATGGACACCGCAAAATTCGACATCATTGGCATCGGCAACGCGATCGTCGATGTCGTCGCCCCCGCCGACCATGCGTTCCTTTCGCGCCATGGCATGCACCCGGGCGGCATGGCGCTGATCGATGCCGAACAGGCCGAAGCGCTATACGCGGCCATGCCGCCCGGCCAGGAGAGCAGCGGCGGCTCGGCCGCCAACACCTGCGCGGTGGCGGCTGGCCTGGGTGCACGGGTGGCCTATATCGGCAAGGTTGCCGACGACGCGCTGGGCCGCGTGTTCCGGGCCGACATTACCGAAGCCGGCGTGTATTTCCCTACGGTTTCCCTGGCCGAGGGTGCGCCCACCGCGCGCTGCCTGATCCTGGTCACGCCCGACGGACAACGCACGATGAACACGTTCCTGGGCGCCTCGGTGGCGTTTGCCGCGCACGATGTGGACGAGGCGCTGATCGCGGACTCGGCTGTTTTGTACCTGGAAGGTTACCTGTTCGATCCGCCGGCCGCCCAGGCGGCCTTCCGCACCGCCGCCCGCGCCGCCCGCATCGCCGGCCGGCAGGTGGCGCTGTCGCTGTCGGACGCATTCTGCGTCGATCGCCACCGCGCCGCATTCCGCGGCCTGCTGGCCGACGTGGATGTCCTGTTCGCCAACGAAGCCGAGATCTGCAGCCTGTACGAAGCCAACCGCTTCGACGACGCGGCAGACGCGGCGCGCGCCGACGTCACGTTGGCCGCGCTGACCCGTTCGGAAGCCGGCAGCCTGATCCTGCGCGGTGCCGAACGCGTCCAGGTGCCCGCCGAGTCGGCCCAGGTGGTGGATACGACGGGGGCCGGCGATGCTTATGCCGCCGGTTTCCTGGCGGCCTACACGGCGGGACGCAACCTGGCGGCCTGCGGCAGGCTGGGCAGCATGGCGGCGTCCGAAGTGATCTCGCACATCGGCGCGCGGCCGGTCGCCGACCTCAAGACGATGAGGGCGTTGGCGGATCAGCACGCTGCTGAGTGACGGCCGTTAACGCCGGTGGATTGTCCACTGACCCGACACGACGACAGTCCGAATCACGGTAGCTTCTGGTAGCTGAAGCAATCGTATTTCAGGACCCCTACCAAAAACGTTGTCCGGTGCAGTTGCTGATTGTGCTCGCGTGGGCACGGCTCAGCCCCGAAGCGATAACCTTTATCGCAGCGACAGCTAGCGCACGATAACCGGGGCTGGAAAAGCCATCGTGGTCTAGGCAGCGGCAACCGTGTTCGCGCGCGTGGCACCCCTGGCGCCCAGCGGCTTCTCCTCACCTACCGTACTGTCGCGTGCCGTTTGCTGTTCCATCTCGGAGTTCAGCTCGGCGCCCACAAGTACGATGATCGTCGAAATCCAGATCCAGGTCATGAAGCCGACGGCAGCCCCTAGAGAGCCATAGGTCTTGTTGTAGTTGCCGAAACTGGCGGCATACCAGGAGAAAGCGAGCGAGCCGACCAGCCAGAGTACGCCGGCCATCGCGCTGCCCCAACTGACCCAGCGCCATTTGGCTTTCGCCCGGCTTGGCCCGTAGCGATAGGTCAGTGCCAAAAACAGCATGATTGCGGCCAGCAGCACCGGCCAGCGACCATAGGACAGCAACACGTCGCCAACCACGCCCAACCCGACGAAGTGCAGCACGGCCGGCACGGCAACGACAGCGGAGAGTGCCAGGATGACAAAAACCAGAGCGCCCACGGTAAAGGCGAGCGACAGCCAGGTGCGGTGAAGGAAGCTGCGCGTTTCCTTCTCCTCGTAGACGGCGTTCAACGCGTCAAAGAGGGATTTCACTCCAGCATTGGCGCTCCAGAGCGAGGTGAGCAGGCCGACCACAGCGCCGAGCCCGAGCCCTTGTTTAGGCGCCGCGGTCAGGGCCTTCACTTGGTCGCCGATGATCTGCAAACCGCCGGCCGGTATCACGCCGCTTATGTCGTTGAGGTGCTTGCCGATGGTGGCCGGATCGGCGATCAGGCCGTAGAGCGAGATCAGCGCTGCCAGGGCGGGAAAGATGGCGAGCAGCGAGTAGTAGGTGACGGCGGCAGCCTCGGCCAACACGCGGTCGTCGCCGATCGACGTCCATAGGCGTTTGCCGATCTGCTTCCACCCGCGCAGGGGAATTTCGCTTGGAGTCGTGGCGTTGACGCCGGCGGTCACTGCCTGTGGATTGGCGTCGACAGGATGCTGCGCGCTGACCCGGCCGGCACCAAGGCGCTGCGGTCCCGCTCGCCCCCGCTTGACCGTTTCCACTAACGCCGTGCTGGCATCGAGCACCAAGGCAGTCAAAGCGATGTCCATCAAACGCTTGAATTTCATGCCGTCCCGCGCCCCGATCACCGCAACCTGCAGCGCAACGTTGTCCACTCGCTGAAAGTTCAGGGCGAAAGCGGTCGTTCAACCCTCCGGCGAGCAGGGATCGACAGCCCGGCTTCGTTGGTCAGACGGCGGGAAACAGCCAGCCAGTCTGCTGCACCGGCACTCGAACTCGGCACACCTGGCTTGTCGCCGTTCCGTGGCCCAGGCTACCAAGCCAACGCCCGCAACGTGGCTGCTCACCGGCCGCGTCTTAGGCTCCGTAAAACGTTACACGTGAAGCGCTTCGGCGCAGGTTACGCCGGAACGATCCGTTTGTGCAAATGAGAGGCATACATGCTGCGTTGGCTCGGCGTATTGGCCATGCTCTCCCTGCTGACCGGGCTTCTCACGTTCGGCGTAATCCCAACCGAGATCATCGGGCTGACGCGTATTCTGTTCAGCGTGTTCACCGTGCTTCTGGCCTGCAGCCTCGTTGTAGCGCTTCTCCGGCGCGACTGAAGCGTATTTAATCCAGGAAAACTGTACGCAACAAATATCGTTATAAAAGGCTCGCTAATGCGCCTTTGGGTGTGCTAGGTGGTTGTCATCACCGACGCTTATACACGCGGAGAGAAGCATTGTCCGGATCGACCGAGACCTTAACCTACAACCTCATCGGTGCGGATGGCGTTTCTGAGGCATTGAATGTGACTGTTTCCTTGCCCCCGGGGAACTCTACCGGCGAGGGCCTCAGCCTGACTGTCACGGGTATAAGCGGCGAAATCGACGGCCAGGCGATTACCGGCATGGTTGGCGCAGGCGGCTCGTCGCAGCAGACCGGAAACGACCTTTACGACAATGCGATCTTCTTGGCCCCCAATGGCGGCATAGGCGGTGCCAACGTTGCCGGTATCGACTATTACGGGCTTGAGTTCCAGACGGCCAGCGGGGACTACAACCTGTACGACAATAACGGAACGCTTCAGCTTATTGATGCGAACGGCAATTTCGTCGAAAACTTGACGCTCGCCTCCACGAACGCGCCGTGTTTCTGCGCGGGCACGCTGATCGGCACTGATCGTGGCGAGGTTGCTGTCGAGACGCTCAAGGCGGGCGATCTGCTAACCACCGCAGACGGCCATGCCCGCGCGGTACGGTGGATTGGCCATCGGGCCGTGGCAACCCGCTTCGCCGACCCGCTCAAGGCGATGCCGATACGGCTGAAAGCCGGGGCTTTGGGCAATCATATTCCTCGGCAGGATCTGCTGGTGTCGCCATGTCATGCACTGATGATCGACGGCGTGCTGATCCAGGCTGGGGCGCTGGTGAATGGCATCTCGATCGTGCGTGAATCTGCGATGCCGGAGGTTTTCACCTACTATCATATCGAGCTGGCCGACCACGCCCTGGTTCTCGCCAACGGCGCGGCGGCTGAGACTTTCGTAGACAACGCCGACCGTATGGGTTTCGACAACTGGGACGAACACCAGGCGCTGTTCGGCACGGAGGTCGACATGATCGAGATGGCCATCCCGCGTGCCAAGTCTGCGCGCCAGGTGCCCGCCGCCACTCGTGCGCGACTGGCCGCGCTGGCCAGCCGTAATGAGGCCGCTGCTGCCTAGACCAGCTTGGGCGATGGGTGAGGCAATCGGGCTTAACGCACCCTAGTGAATGACGAGCCGGGGCCGGCCCTGCGCGGCCGCCTACCCGGCCCGCTTGGCCGAGGCAGATCGTTTCAGCCGTCGGCAGATGTCGGGCAGGGCAGGAGGGCCGGCAAAGCTGCCAGCACGCTGCCCCAGTCTCCGGCACTGCGCTGCTGCAACACCCTGGTTCCGGGGTACCAGGAGCAAGGCTGCCCAGATTGCGGCCAACGCCAGTCGGCATCGGCCTTGAGCAGCAGCACGACACGGCTCCCCAGGGCACCGGCTAAATGGGCGATCATAGTGTCGATGGTAACCACGCGGGCGCAGGCGCCAATCAGTCCGGCGGTGGCCAGGATGCCGGTATCCGCATCGCGTGGGTTGAGAAAAGCAGGATCCGTGGCTTCGGCTGCTGCCGGTCCGCGTTGCAGGCTGACCAAGCGGCGGCCCGGCAGTGCGCAGGCCGCCACCAGTGGCGCCACGCCGATCGAGCGCTCCCGATCCCAGCCGCCGGCTTGCCAGCATAGGCCGATAGCACCACCTGCGCCGCGCACCGCAGCCGCGGGCGCCTCGAAATAGGGAACCGCCCCGGCGATCGCGGTGCCGTCGGTCCGCAACATATGACCCAGCTCCATGATCTCGACATTGCAATCATCGGCCAGCAAGGGCGCTGTCGGCTCAAAGGCCACAAGGCGGTCCACGCCCGGCAACTGGGCCAGCAGCGGGCAGAGCTCAGCCTGGGCTTCCAGGGTTACATGCGCTGCGCGGGTGCGCAGTAACGGCAGGAAACGGGCGAACTGCAACGTGTCGCCAAGCCCGTGGTAACAGCGCACGAGCACGCGCAGGCCGTCGGGCGGGGTGCCGTCCCATACCCAGCGCAGGTGGTAAGGCAGGGCTGGGTCGTCCCGCCGCGCGCGGTCACGGCTGGCCAGCACGGCATCGCTGATCGCCCAAGCGCCCGCAAAATCCTGTGCCCGCATGCAGCGCAGCCAGGCCGCAGCAGGGTCGTGTGATCCGCCGTTGCGCATGGCACCATAACGCAGCAGACGTCGCATGGAGCTAAGTGGATTGCCGGACGGAAGCGCGCGGTCGATGCCAGCTTGTCGTCACAAATTTGGCGCGGCTACGGGCGCGGCCGGAGTAGGGCGTATGACAAATGACGAATGCCTGGCATAGACGGCCGCTGGGCGCGCTGACGGAGTTCATCCGCAGCGAAGCTGCTGGGGGCGCGCTGCTGATCCTCGCCTCGCTGGCAGCGTTGGCCTGGTCAAATTCGGCCGCCGCGCCGGCTTACGCGCGGCTGCTCGACTGGAATGTCGGCTATCGCCGCGCGGCCTTGCCGGTGCACGCGGTCGTCAATGACGGGTTGATGTCGTTGTTCTTCCTGCTCGCCGGGCTGGAGATACGGCGCGAAATGACCAGCGGTCGGTTGGCCACCGTGCGCACGGCGGCCGCACCGGCCGTGGCGGCGCTCGGCGGCATGGCGGTGCCGGCGCTGATCTACCTGGCGCTCAACCACGGCAACGCGGCCACCGCCCACGGCTGGGCGGTGCCGGTGGCGACCGACATCGCCTTCTCGCTGGCTGTCTTGCGCGTGCTGGGCCGGCGCGCCAGTTTTTCGCTGCGCGTGTTCTTGACCGCCCTCGCCATACTGGACGATTTGGGTGCCATCCTGGTGATCGCCGTCTTCTACGCCGGCGGGGTGTCCTGGCCCGCGCTGGGCGGGGCGGCGGCGGTTTGCCTTGTTTTGTTCGGGCTGAACCTGCGCGGGGTGGCGGCGATCTGGCCCTATCTTGTTGTGGCGCCAGCGTTATGGCTGCTGATGTTCTGCAGCGGCGTGCATGCCACCGTGGCCGGCGTAGTACTGGCGTTCGTGGTGCCTGGACGTGCTCCCGAGGGGGGTGGGCGGTCCGTGGCAGCTAGGCTGGAGCACGGGTTGGCCGGTTGGGTGGCCTATGCGATCCTGCCGATCTTCGGGCTGGCCAATGCGGGGCTCGACCTGGGCCGGCTGCACCTGAGCGTGCTGGCCTCGCCGGGGCCGCTCGGCGTGTTGCTTGGCCTGTTCGTGGGAAAGCAGGCCGGCGTGCTGGGCGCCACCCTGTTGGGCCGGGCACTCGGCGTGCTCACGCTGCCGCAGCACATGGGCGTGGCCGACCTCTACGGCGCGGCGCTCCTCTGCGGGATCGGCTTCACCATGAGCCTGTTTATCGGCGACCTTGCCTTCCGCGGCGACGCGCTGGACGGCATCAAGCTGGCGGTGTTCTGCGGATCTCTGATGTCGGCACTGGCGGGGTTGGCGGTGCTGCTGTTGGTCAGCCGACAGCGGGGCGTGCGCTGAAGGCCGGCCCGGCCGCCTGCCTTCACCATAACTATCGAGGCTTCACGACGCGTGAAGAATGCCGCTTCCTGGCCCGCTACCCGCGCCGCAGCACGAACGCGGCCCCGTCCCACAGCGTGAATGGCCGCTCGCCTTCGATTTCGAGCGTCAGGTCCCACGCGTCAGCCCAGCGCCGTGCACGGCCGATGCTGGCTTGCAGATCCTCGCCGTAGGCCAGGTTGAATATCGCCAGCCGGCCTAGGGGGCGCAGCAGGCAGCAAGCCCGTGCCACATGCGCATCGGCCACGCCGGCCTGGACGAGGTAGGGAAAGCTATCAACCGCGAGCAGTAGGTCGAGGCAGGCGGGCGGCAGCGTGGGTGGCTGGCCGTCGGTCACCGCAAAGGCGAGGTTGGCCACCCTGCCGTGGCGTCGCCGTGCCTCGGCGATCATCCCTGGCGAGACGTCGGTGCCGAGCACGCGGGCGACATGCGAGGCAAGTGCCGCGGCCACCCGGCCGATGCCGCAACCCAGGTCGAGAACATCGGCGTCGGCGTGGGCGTACCCACGATCGAGCAGCCAATCGACCAGCTCGGCCGTGGCGCCGGACAGCAGGGCGGGATCGTTCAATGCATAAGCGGCCACGCTGGCCTCGGGCGCGCAGGCTACCGCATGGTCGAACATCGCGGCGATCGCCTTGGGGGTGCGAGCCGTTTCGTGATCCACCCGCGCGCCGGCCAACATACGCGCTACCGCTTCGAGGTTGCCGCGTTGCGCGCCGAACAGGCCGGCAATCGTCGTCCCGGCCGGCAGCATCGCGCCAATCTCATCCGGCAGCAGGCCGGCCAGCAACAGACGGGCCAGGGCCACCTCCGGTGATATCCGGCCCGCCAGGCAGGCTGAGACCGCATCGTCCATCATAGGCGCTGCAGATGGCGCGTTGCGTTGGTGCGGTCGGTCGCGCCCCAGGCGTATTTGTAAGCCTCGTCGCCGCGCAGGAAATGCAGTTCGCTCCGGCCTTCCTCTATTGCCGCTTCCGCCAGGGCTCCCAGCAGCAGCGAGCCGGGGCTGCAGAAGGCATGCTCGTTTGAAAACCCGCTCATATACAGCAGCAGCCGGTCCGGCCCCGCCGCCAGCGCATAACAGCATGCGGCCACCTCGTCGTTTATCGACAAGGCCGCGAGCCGAAGCGCACCAGCCTCCAGCAGGGCAGGCGCCGCGTGCTCGATCACAGCCCGGACGCGGCTATCGGCCAGAACGCCGCCGGGCTCCCCCCGCACTGTCCAGCGCGCACTGTGCATCGCAAACAGAGCGTCCAGCGTGTCCGGCAGGGTGGCGGCATTGGCGAGTTGAACGCGCAGACCGCCCGCCCGTTTGGCCCGGTGGCGGTTCATTCGCAGCTTGCGATGCGTGCCGGGCGGAATGGCCTGACGCAGGTCCTGTATCGAGGCGGGAAGGCCGAGCACAGGGCAGCGCGCGGTCTGCTGCAGACTGGCCCGCCAGCCTGCCGGCGCCGGCGCGCTGCGCAGGGGTGAACTGGGCGGCAGGTCGATGAGGTCGCAGACGGCAACACCGGCCATAGTAACGACGGACGATAGCAGGAGGCCGGCCGCATCCGGCGGCGCATCCGGCGCGATCAGGGCGTCCAGCGTGTCGCTGATGCCGGCGCCGATCGGCAGCAGCTTGGCACTGCCGCCCTCCTCCAGCACGTAGGCCGGCAATAGGCCGACTAGCCGGTCCGCGTGGCGCAGCACGCCGATCACCGGGCGGGCGGTGCCGAACTGCGCCCACCAGGGCAGCAGCCAAGCCGGGCTTTGAAAAGGTGTCGCGTCGGGCAGGCTGCGCCACAGGGCATCCCACTCCCCGGCAATCGCCCGAAGGCCTGCCTCGGTGAGGACGCAACGCGCGAGAAGGCTCATGCGGCAGAGGCAGCCTGGTTTGCGAGTTGCCGGTAGCGGTCCAGGTAAGCTGCGATCATCCCTGCCTGCGAGAAGCGATCCCGTGCGGCCTGGCGGCAGAGTTCCGGCCTGATTGCGTCAACCTGGCACATTGCGCGCGCCATCTCGGCCGCCGAACGAACGAGAAACCCCGTGCGCCCGTGCTCCACGATGCCGGCCAGCGCGCCGGACGGATAGGCCACCACTGGGGTGCCGCAAGCCAGCGCCTCCATCGCCACGAGCGAACTGGTTTCCGGCGCCAGGCTGGGCACCAGTAGGCAGCGCGCGGCCGATAGCAGCCGGCGTTTGCGCACGAGCCCGACAGGCCCCAGAAATCGCCGCGCGGCGTCGAGTAGCGGGGCGACCTCTCTCGCGAAATAGGCCTGGTGCTCGGGATACGGGAACACCGCACCGCCGATCAGCAAAGCCGATCCCGTCTGTTGGGCCGCAAGCAAGGCGATATGCTGGCCCTTTTCGGGGCATACGCGGCCGAGCATCAGGGCCCAGCCGCGCTTGGCGTGGCGGGCGGCTGCGAGATGATCGACGTCCACGCCGTTGCCGATCGGCGGCAGCAGGCGCGTGCCGGCCGGGCAGGCTTGCGCCTGGGACTCCGAGACGCAGTGCAGGTACAGGCCCGGCCGATGCGGGAGCGTGCCGTACCAGGCAGGCGGCAGGTGCAGCGTTGCCAGCGCAGGCGGATGCGCGGCGGGCAGGGTTTCGGCGAAATCGAGTCCGTGCAGGTGCACGACGTCCACCGGGGTCTGACGCAGAACGTGCTGTACGGCCCGGCGCGTCGCGGCCTGCGCGCGCTTACGGGCTGCAGCGTCCACGCTGGTTTCGGGATCGATCCCGGTGTCGATCAGCGTGCCCGCTGCAACACTGCCGCGGCAGGCCACCACCAGCGAGCGTTGGCCTGCCCTCACCAGCGCATGGTCGAGCGTGGAGAGAACCTGCTCGGCGCCGCCGACCGAATCCGGCCCCACCGGCGCCAAGGCGTAGGCTACGCTCAGCACGGTGAGCGGGCGCGTCATCCGGCGGCCAATATGCGCCAGGCCGGGCCGGTCATGCCCCAATCGAAATGCTCGTAGTAGAGCGTGCCGATATGGGGCGGCTGGGTAAAATCGTAGGCCGGGGCGGGGCGGAAGGCTTCCTGGTCCGCGCTGAAGGCGGCCAGGGTGGCGCGCTGCGTGACGAAGCAGTCCAGCATGCGTCGCCTGGTGCCGCGCTCGGCAAAGCCCAGCGCGATCGCCGTTGAGTCTGGGCCGTTCGCCAGGAACCTGCCCGTGGCGATGCCGCCGGCCGGATCAGCGTGATAGCTGGCAAATTCGATGATGGATGGCGTCTCGGGGCACAGCCGCGCCGCCCGATGCACTGCGCAGGCGGTGGCGTCGTGGTCCGGGTGGCCACCCTCGTAGGCATGGGTCAACACGGTGCCGATCCGGTTCTGCACCAACAATTCTGCCAATCGGCTGGCCAGCACGGCCATGCAGGCCGACGCACCCTGGTCGGGAACGTCCAGCGACGCCATCTGGGGGGCGGCGCCGCCCGCCTTTAACGCGGCGGCAAGCTCGCTGCGCCGTTGCGCCGCATAGCCGGCAGCATCGGCAAAGCCCGCCCGGCGTGCATCGGCCAGGTTGCGCGGCGCGCCATCGGTCACGTGGACCAGCAGGCAGCGATCGAACAGGTGCAGGCTGGCTCCGGCACCGATCGTTTCGTCGTCGGGGTGGGCCACCACTACAGCGATGCTCGCCTGCACGCGGCGCCGTTGTGCGAGGCTGCGCAGGATGGTTTGCGTCAGACGGCCGGCTCCCGGACCGCGCTCGGCGAGGCGGTGACCCGGCCGGGCGCGTAGCGGCGAATCATCGCCGCGCAGAACTCGGCAAATCGCGCCGGGTGACGCGGCGGTGCCGTATGGTGCGCCCAGATACCCTCATCCTCCGGCGTAAAGCAGAACGTGACCGTCACGTCGAAGCCATCCAGCGCGCGCATTTGCCGGTCGAACCAGGCTTCCGCGTTCGGACGCAGCCAATCGGCCCAGCTCAGCCCGGTGCGCAGATAGGTGACGCCCAAGTCGCGCATCACGCGGACCGCGTCGTCCAGACGATGGTCCTCGTAGTGGAACCACTGGCACACGCCGATCTCCGGCGTATAGTTCGCGAATTGGCGAGCGGCGAGCTTGGGTTTTCCGTGCTCGTCATACAGCCCCATGTGGAAATGCCGGTAGTACGACGACCCCTCCGCCTCGCGATGGCGTGTCGTGGCGGGCCAGGCGGCCGGAAGATCGTACAGGCTATACCAATGAATGCGCGGCGCTCGCCCGATCAGCAACTCGGCGGTCCGCTGCAACCCCCATTCCTGCACCTCCTCGGCGCCGAAGGTGGAGATGCCGACTTCGGACACCCAGATCGGCAAATCCGTGCAGGCACGAATGCCGGCGAGCTTGTCGGGCCATTCATCCAGCATCCAATGGTTCCAATCCAGCGGGAAGCCGTGCACCGCCACGGCGTCCACCTGATCCATCACACCCTGCAATTCCAGCACGCGCAGGAAATCCGGGTCGATCGGTGACATGCCGCCCAGCACGCGCGGCAGTCCTGGAGCCTCGGCGGCGATCGCCTGGCCGGCCAGCTTGGTCATGCTGGCGAAAACTTCCCAGCCAGGATCGGACTCAAAATCCCAATGCGACTTGTTGTTCGGCTCGTTCCAGATCATTGCCGCTTCGATCATGGGCGCGTGCTCCGCTGGGGATAGATGGCGCCGTATTCGCCCGGCTCGCGCGCCACGTGGCGGCAGATGAACATCTCCTGCTCGGGATGGCTGACGATCTCGTAGCCCGCGCTGCGCAGCATGGCCGCCGAGCAGGCCCGGTTCGGCGCCCACCAATTGGTGTTGTCGTGCGCGTACTCGTGCTCGATGAAGTGCATCTTGGGATAGCCTGGATCGTCGAAATGATCCTGTTCCCAGAAAGCGTAATCCTGTTTTACCTCGGCGATGGCGTCGCTGCCGCGCTGCATCGACTGGAACACCAGCAGGTCGCGCGTCACGTGCTCGTGCACCAGGTCGAGTGCCAGCAGCGGATGACGAAGGTGATAGAGCACGCCGATGAAAAACACGATGTCGAAGCGTTCGCCCAATGCACCCACGTCATATACCGACATGCGGCGGAACTCGACGTCCAGCCCCTCCACTTCGGCGGCGAAGCGCGCCTGGTTGAGGTAGTCGTCGTCGAAGTCGATGCCAAGCACGCGTTCGGCACCCCGGCGCTTCATCTCCATCGTGTAGAACCCGCCGTTGCAGCCGATGTCCAGCACCGTACGGCCGGCCAGGTCCTGCGGTATCTCGTCGGCGAAGCTGCGCCATTTCACGTTGGGGAAGTCGCCAAGGAAATGGTCGGGGGCGGTGTGCACGCCGCGCAAATTGAGGTTGTGGAACCAGGGGCCGAGCGAGGCCGCCCGCGCGCGTATCGTCTCCTGCGTCCAGTCCTGCGTTTCACCCACGGCTATGCCTCCTGCCATTTCGCAGCACCCATCCGGCCCGCGCCCTGCGGCATGGCCGAGGGGGCCGGATCGGCCCCGCCCAGCAGGTGCACCGCCTGCCGGTAGCCGTGCAAGGTGCCGACATCGACGTATTGCGTGCCGGCGCAGATGCCGTAGGCCTCGCCGCCCTGCGCCAGCCAGGCATTGACCAGCGTGCCGATATACTCGTCGGCGCAGCCGCGCAGGCACCAGAACCGATGCAACGCGTGCAGCACGCGGCCGGGCAACTTGAAAGCGCCCCAGATCCAGCCCGTGCCGGCATCGGGCGATTTGACCGCGATGCGCTGCACACGGCCGGCCGCATCCGTCTGCACGGCGTCGAACAGCTCGGGGTGTTCTACGGGAAACAGCAGGAAGCAGAAGCGGTCGTCCGGCAGCCCCGCCAGCGCATCGGCGGGAAACCAGATCGTGTCTGGCAGTCCCACCACCACCGGCTCGTCTTGGGGGATCAGCGGCAATGCGCGGAAGATCGCGTCGCACAGGCCGCGCGGCGCATCCTGGATCACATAGGCCAGCGCAACGTCGCCGATCGAGCCGCCGAAATAATTCAGGATGTCCGCCTTCCAGGGCGAAATGACAAAACAGACCTTGTCCACGCCGGCGCGTGCCATGCGTTCGACTAGGTATTCGCTCACGGCGCGGGGCCGCTCCACGCCGCCCGCGTCCAGCCGGCTGCCGACCGGCAACAGCTCCTTGCTGAAGGCCAAGGGCTGGATTCGCGTGCCCTGTCCGGCGGCTGGTATGATGCCCCACATGGTCAGGCGCTCACCGTCTCGGTTTGCAACAGGGCCTCAAGCGTGCGGGCCCGGTGCGCTGCGGTGTGCTCGGCCAGGACGCGGGCGCGGGCGCGGGCGGCCAGCAGCGCCAGCGCCTCCGGCCCGGTGTCGAGCGCATCCAGCGCGCCCCCCGTGTCGCCGGCCACCATAATCTCGCGTCCCGGCTCGAAGAAGTCTTCCAAACCCGGCCAGGTATCGCTGAGGATCGGACAGCCGCACGCGGCCGCCTCGAAAAGCCGTCCGGAGGGGCACCAGCCCATCCGCGCCATGGCCGCCCGGGTCACGTTCAAGGTCATCCGCGACGAGCTGTAGAAAGCCGGGTGTTCGGCCGGCGGCAGGTGGCGGACGAAGAAGATGTTGGGCGTCCAGGGGAAATCGGCCGGATACTGCGCGCCGCCGATGACGAAGCGCGCCGCTGTCCGTGCGCGCGCCGGGGCCACGAACAGCCGTTCGAGTGCCGCCTGCCGGTCGGCGGCGTAGGTGCCGAGGTAGGAAAGGCCGGCGGCGTAGCGCGGCTGAAGCGGCACGGCGTGGTACACCCCCGGATCGGCCCAGCCGTAGAATGCCAAGGCCCGTGCGGCACCCAGCCGGCTTCGCAATGCGTCCAGTGCGGCGCCCCCGGTGTAGCTGAGGACAAGATCGAAACCGGCCAAGCCGTGTGGGCCGATATACGGCACGGTCTCGCCCGCCGCGAGCCGGTCCAGCGTCACTGGCGTGTCCAGGTCGTAAAAGCAGCGCACCCGCGCCCGGCTGCCAAGCACAAGCGCCGAGGCCTTCAGGCCGTCGGGGCAGAACGAGGTGACCAGTGCGGCATCCGCGGCATCCGCCGCACGCGCCGCCTGGGCTGCCACCTCGTCCCAGTCGCGATACAGCACCAGGGTGCCGCCCGGCCCCAAATCGGTCAGGTCGCGGTTCTGGGCGTAGTACGAGACGTCGCGTTCGAAGAAGGTGACGCGGTGGCCGGCCTGCGTGAGCGCGGCAATCAGGCCGCGCCACAGGGTCGCGTGGCCGTTGCCCCACGACGAACTGACCGTAAGGCCGAAAATCGCCAGGTTCACGGGCAACCCGGCGGGAGCGTGTTCAAACGTTCATACACGTAACGGCGAACGATCCATTGTGGGATGCGGTTGCATCAGCGTCGGCGCCAGATAGCCGGCCAGGGCAGCAAGCGTGTCCAGCGTTGCCACGCAGCATCGCAACGTTTCGGCTGTCGACGGCAAGCAGTCCGGCACCATGACCACCATCAGCCCAGCCTGCCACGCAGCTTCAATACCGTGATAGGAATCCTCCACGGCCAAGCAGTTGGCGGGCGGGGCACCCAAGCGGGCCGCGGCGGCGATGAAACTGTCCGGCGCCGGCTTGCCATTGACCACATCGTCGCGCGTGACGACAGCGGCAAACCGGCCAGCCAGGCCCACCTTTGCCAGGTGAGCCGATGCGGTGGGGGCGCTGGCCGACGTAGCGACGGCACATGGCAAACTTGCCCGGTCCAGCAGCGCCAGCAACGGCAGCACGCCCGGCTTCAGGGCGATGCCGCCGACCAGCGCCGCCGCCTTGAGGCGATAATACGCCTCGAAGAACGAATCGATGGGAAACAGGGCGCCGAACATCTGCTGTAGAAGCTGCCGCCGTACGGAACTGGGCAGCCCGATGAGGCCGTTGTAAGCCTGTGGGGCGATCGAACGGCCAGATTGCGCCAGCGCGGCCATGAAGGCTTGCCGATAGGCCGGCTCGGTATCGAGCAACGTGCCGTCGAGGTCGAAGACCACGCCGCGCAGAGGACGGGGCAGACTTGCCCGTCCCAAAACGCCGCCGAGAGCGCCTGCTCGGCTGCTGCGGGTCGTGTCAGCTTCGTCTTGATCCATCCACGCTCGCGCTTGTCGAATGCTTATAGGCGTCGATCGCGTCGGTCAGCGGCTCCACCGTGGTGAGAACCTGCAACGGGTCGATTCGACCGATCCGTACCACCTCCAGCACTTTCGGGCTACAGGTCCGGTGGTGCTGTTAC
>CAXUHU010000082.1:0-15597 GCA_964250925.1 uncultured Acetobacteraceae bacterium | reverse complement strand
ATTTAGCTCCGGGTCGCTGGTCATCCGAAAGGGAATGTGACCGAGAGGGCCGGGGCACACATTCCGGCCTTTTCAGAGTTTAATGTGTACTGCTTTCGATCGCACTGTGTATGCCTCAATAATCAAAGCAAGCGAAAGGGCGATTTCATTCTCGTGATACCTCCGTGCATGCTCCAAAGCAGAATGCAACAAGTCCAGAAGACTTGCCGTTTGATAATCTGCCAACACTGAACCCCGTTCAACCATCTGGCCACGGGATTGTGCCAAACATAACCTAGCTGCTCACAACAAGCCGCCGACAGTCATAAAGTTCCTGCTAGGGCAGATATCTTTACTGGGCGGCATGGAGTAATAAAAAAAGAGGTGGTGGCCGGCCACCTCCCCTTCACGCTGCCGAGCGCCGCTCCACCACCAGCAGCAAGCTGCCCATAATGGGTGCGTCTTAAGCACGCACCCTCGACCGAGCGGCCGGGGCACACCACCCCGGCCTGTGTCACAGCCATTTACTGCTACTTGGAACCGGCAGTCGGAATATAGGACAGGTTCTCTACCGGCACCTGATCGTTGGCATTGAAGAAAGCAATATAGTTGCTGGACGAAGCCCGTAGAACCGGCCCGTTCCCCGGAGAGAGCGGATGCCCGAATATCGGCGCTGCTTTGAACTGCGTGGCAAGCTGCAGGCCACGTAGCCCAATTCCGAAGCCGCTGAACGCGTCAGAATCGACTGTTAATTGATAGGGCGCGTTTGTGTTGAAAAAGATTGCTCCCTCATATGTCGGTGAATAGACGACCCGGGTGCCGTTGATGGTGACTGTGACCAACAGCGATCCTTGCGTATCCAGCATCTGCACTGACGTGTTGTAGGTGCAGTTATTGTTCCGGCATTCCATGCTGGGGCCGAGCAGCGTGGGCACATATTGTATGTAGATCGCGACCTTGGCGCCGGACAGGTCAGCCCCAGCCTTGCCAAAATACCCCTTTTTATCAACCGTGTTGGAACCGCTAATCGTTCCGCTCAAGTTTTCCGTGACGACCGGGGATGCCAGAGACGCAGTCGCTACGAGCGTCAACGCAGTGGCAATCAGGATGCAGCGCATGTTGAAACTTCCTTGTAGGTTCGGACTAGGCGGCTCACGTCACTCAATAAGCACGAATGGCCTGCCGGTAAATCGGGCCGCTTCGACGGAAGCCGCTAACGGCCTTCCAGGCACGATTATGATAAAACATGCTTTGGTAGCCGAAGCGCCACGTCGAAGTCCGGGAGTGTATTGCCTGCGCGCCACAAGCGTCAGCGGGCAGGGCGGGCTGTTTGTCTTTCTTTGTAATTTACGTGCACCTGCTCTGTCACTCGCCTAGGAGACGACACTTAGACATCACTCGGCTCCGTAGCGGATGCGAAGAGCGTCCAGCTCATCCGTCCAGCGAGTGAGCGTGATCCGCCAGTCCTCCGTCAGCTTCTGCGCATCAATCTGCGGTGCTACGATGAGCGGGCTTGTTTCAAGCTGCTCGATACGCATCCTGAAATCGTCAGCTAGCTCACCCCAATCCTGGCGTAGATCGTTGACTGTGACCACTTGATAGCCCTCCCTTGTGCTCCCAGCCGCAAGGATGGGCAAATCGCCCAGCCCAAAAGGTCTCAGCTCTTATTAAACCCCCTATGTTTATCACAGGCCATCCATCAAGGATTCCTTGACGGTCAACCGGCCACCATCACGCATTCCGTAACCGTGGAGCGTCAAACACGGTGATACCGTCGGGTTGGAGTGGACAGGTGTTGCCCATGGTGACGCGCGGGTGTCGGATTAAGCGACACCCTTTTAAGGTTCCCCCCAAAATTGGGGAAAAGGGTGCGTGTTAAACTCACACCCTTTCAAGTCTCCGGGAGGTTTGAATTGTCCCGGCGCCGGGACAGACAGGGCCGGGCATTACCCGGCCCTCCAATGTTAGTGAGGCGGGTTTCCGCCACCACCATTGAAGCTATCGGTGAAGCTGGCTGTAAAATCGCACGTAGCCGAGTTGTAGCTTACCGCGCCTGACGAGCAAACGGCACCTTGCCCACCCGCCGCGTTGTTTGTGGACACATGACACACACCATTCACCACAGCAGCAGTAAAGCTTGCTGTGCAAAGTGGCTCATAGCCGCCTGTATGTGTTACATCGACCGTAAGCGACCCTCCTGCGTTAGTCAGACTTGGAAAGGTTGCAGTAAATGTACCGACACCGCTAAATTGAATCGGCCCCGAGATGTTGCTTGTCCTTTGTTCTACTAACCCATTCCCGTGTATCGTGATGGTGCCAGTAGCGGCCAACGCGCTATGAGCCAGAAACGAAACAGAGCCTAGCAAGGAAAGGGCGAGTGGTCTATTCAGGTGAGACATTGCTTCCTCCGTATCTTTAGCCGGTGTCGGGCTTACCACCAGCCATATTGAGCGTCGCCGGATGCAGCAACCTTGTCAATTGAGAGAGCGCCGGTTGCCCCACGTGGCTCGATTAGAGGGCCGGCGTCTGCTCCACGCTCGGAAGCACCAGCAACACCGCCGGCATGTCACTCGCCGGGCCGAACACCTGCGACAGAATACGGCCGCGCAACATTCGTCTAAGCCCAAGGATGCCGGCCTCATATTGTCGAATTGCGGCATCTGCACAGGCGCCCTCACTCACGGTGCACCTTCTGCCGTACGCCAGCGGGGTAGAGGCCCATGCGGCCGTCGTGCCCTGTGGTGGCCGACTGGACGCCGGCGCGCGTGGTGCTCGTCCGCAGCTTTCTGCCACCCCAACTTACCGTAGCTTGCAAGACGATCGGCGGCTCCTGTAACGCCTCTTTCAGCGCCCTCGCATGGGCCTTAGCGTCATTTCTCGCCAATCGATCGCCCGCGACCGTGGTTGGCCCGGTCGGCGCGGTTCTCAGCCATCCATGGTCCATCCACGCTTTGTGCTGGGCATCGTATCGATGCTGCATCAGACGGGGTGCGAGGTTTGGGTTAGGCGATATGCTGTCGAGGAGGCCGGGTATCCTGGTCTGATATCATCCCGTCCCAAGCAGCCTTCGTTTCGTTGAACGCGAACGCCCATGTGCCCACTGCCGTGCCCAGCAAGCCAAGCCGGCAGGCTGGTGCCCAGGCCGACAAGCTTTGTAGAGGCGGCAGACATGCCAGGCCCGCCAGTGACGGATACGAGCCCGCCCAGGCCGCGCATGAACGGGTTTAGCAGGAATGTGGTGGCCTGGATGCTACCGCCGAGCATTAGACGGGCATCGAAAGCGGCCGTTGCCTCTCCAACGTATTTCACGCCCATAGGTGCGCCGCTGCCAATTCGATCGCCGTAACCTGTCGAAAGGTATCGTTCAACGGGGCGCCAACTCATCTGGGGTGATGGCCTGCACCGGCCGCGTGCATTTTGCAGCATCGAAAGCTTCGGGCATGGCGCGCCGGGGGGCTCGCATGGCAAGCTTGGCCGCAACACGCATGTGAGGACTGGGCGATGCCCGACAAGCTGGAGGCTCCGGCCGCACCGACGCCCGCAACGCAGGCCACGGCACCCGACGCAACACGCGCAGTGACCCTGTTCGTGATGGTCGTGGCGATCCTGTATTTCGGCCGGGAGGTGCTGGTTCCCGTCACCCTGGCGCTGCTGCTGGCGTTCATCCTGGCGCCGCTGGTCGCCCTGCTGCGCCGTATCAACCTGGGTCGCGTGCCGTCCGTCCTGCTCGGCGTGGTGTTGGCGCTGGGCTTGGTGCTGGCGATCGGCGGCGTGATCGGCACGCAGATCGCGCAATTGACCACCGACCTGCCCCGCTACGCGGCCACCGTCGAAAAGAAGGTCGATACCGTGCGGACCTACACGGTGGGCCGGCTCTCGCAAATCGCCGACAGGATCGGGCCGCATGCCAAGCACGCGTCCTCCGGCCCGGCCGCGGCGCAGGTTGCGCCGTCTGCAGCCGGCCAGACTGCCCAGGCACCCGCGCCGGCTGCGGCGCCGCAAGGCAACGACTCGCCGTTCACCCTTGCCGAACGCTACCTGACCCCCATCCTCTCGCCGCTGGCCACCTTCGGCATCGTCTTCGTGGTCGCCGTTTTCGCGCTGCTGCAGCGCGAGGACCTGCGCGACAGGCTGATACGGCTGGTGGGGTCGGACGACCTGCATCGCACCACGCTGGCCATGGACGATGGCGGACGCCGGCTGAGCAAGTATTTCGTCACCCAGCTCTCCATAAACACGTCGTTCGGCGTAGTCATCGGGCTTGGGCTGCTGCTGATCGGCGTACCAAACCCGGTGCTGTGGGGCATCCTGTCCGCCCTGCTGCGCTTCGTGCCCTATGTTGGTTCGTTCATCTCGGCCGTGCTGCCAATGGCGCTGGCCGCGGCCGTCGAGCCGGGCTGGTCGATGGTACTCTGGACGGCAGGGCTCTATGTGCTGGTCGAAGGCGTTACTGGCCAGGTCATCGAGCCCATGGTCTATGGCCACAGCACCGGCCTTTCGCCGTTTTCCGTCGTCGTCGCGGCCATCTTCTGGTCGTGGATCTGGGGGCCCATCGGGCTGATCCTCTCGACGCCGCTGACGCTGTGCCTGGTGGTGATGGGGCGCCACATCAAACGGTTGGAGTTCCTCGATGTCATGCTGGGCGACAGGCCGGCGCTGACCCCTGTCGAGAGCTTCTATCAGCGCATCCTGGCCGGCGATGCCGACGAGGCGCAGGATCACGCCGAACTGCTGCTCAAGGAACGTTCGCTCTCCACGTACTACGATGAGGTGGCGTTGAAAGGCTTGCAGCTGGCGGCCACCGACTCCCAGCGCGGCGTGCTGGATCGCGACCAGCTCGATCGGGTGAAGGCGACGGTGAAGGTCCTGGTCGATGGGCTGGCCGATCACGCCGACGCCCAGCCGCCGCATGCAGCCTCCGACGACGGCGCCGTTCAGCCGCCGGACGACGAACGTGAGATCCCGCGCAACCCCGACCCGTCGACCGCGGCGCCTGGCGAGGAAGCCGCACCGCCGGCCTGGCGCCAACCGGGCGCCGTGCTGTGCATCGCCGGGCGCGGCCCGCTCGACGAAGCGGCGTCGGCGATGCTGGTGCAGCTTTTGGGCAAGCACGGGCTGGGTGCGCGGCTGGTTGGCTACGGCGAGGTCTCGCGCGAGCGGATCGAAAGCTTTGCCATAGGCGGCGCCACGATGGTCTGCATCTCCTACCTCGACATCAGCGGCAGCCCCGCGCATCTGCGCTACCTGATGCGCCGGCTGCGGCAGCGTCTGCCCAAGGGCACGCCGATCCTGGTAGGCCTGTGGCCGAGCGGCGATGCGGCGCTGAGCGACGCGAATACGCGCTCAGCCATCGGCTCGGATTACTACACCAGCTCGCTGGCCGAGGCGGTGAACGCCTGCATACAGGCCGCCCACAAGGCGGCGGAGGTGCAGGCGGCTCCGCTCGGCGCGGCGGCGTAGCCGGACGCCGCGTCAGCGACGAAGGCTGGCCAGCGCAATCCCGGCGGCACAGGGCAGGCCGAGGCCGGTGACGGCCAACAGGCCCGTCTGCGTCAGCCCGAACCAGGCTAGGGTCGGGATGCAAAGCAGGCCGTAGAGCCCGGCCACGACCGCCGCCGAGGACAGCCGGCCCAGCCCCAGCGCGGCACGCGAGGCATAGGCGCCGCCCAGCAGCACGCTCCAGGCGATGACGATCGACGCGATCACGGGCATCACAGCCGGCCTGCTCCCCTTGCCCAGTGTCGATTGCGGCCGAGCACTTGCGTGAACGCAGGCGGCCCCGGACACTGCCCTCCTGCAGTTGGGAGAGTTGATGGCCGATACCACCGCGCTGGCGGAATGGCGCGACCGCGTGGCGGCGTTCGAGGCGGAGATCGGCCGCGCGGTCATTGGGCAGGCCCGCGTAATACGCCTGCTCACCATCGCGATCCTGGCGCGCGGCCACGTGTTGCTGGAGGGCGACGTGGGCGTCGGCAAGACGACGCTGCTGCGCAGCGTGGCGCGCGCGCTGGGCGGCCCTTATGCACGGGTGGAGGGCACGATCGACCTGATGCCCGGCGACCTCGTCTATCACGCTTCGCTGGGTGAGGATGGGCGGCCGCGGCTCGACCCGGGGCCGGTGCTGCAACACGGCTCGGACCTGGCGGTGTTCTTCTTCAACGAGATCAACCGCGCCCGCCCGCAAGTGCATGCGCTGCTGCTGCGCCTGATGGCCGAACGCAGCGTCGCGGCTTTCAACCGAGAGGAGAGGCTGCCGCATCTGCTGGTGTTCGCCGACCGCAACCGGCTGGAGCGCGAGGAAACCTTCGAGTTGCCGGCGGCGGCACGCGACCGGTTCTTCATGGAAATCGCCGTCACTGCGCCGGACGACCCGGACGCCTTCCGCCAGTTGATCTTCGACACCCGCTACCACGACGTGGACGCGCTGGTTCAGGGCGTCGCACCCGGCGTCTTGGACTACCGGGCACTCGCCGGTGTGGGGGCTGCCATACAGCAGGCCGTGCACACCAGCCCGCATCTGGAGCGCTATGTGGTGGCGATCTGGCAGGCGCTGTGCCGGCCGGAGGCGGCTGGAATTGTCATCGAGGGCGTCGATATGAACCGGCTGGTGCAGGGCGGCGTCAGCCCGCGCGGGCTGAGCGCGCTGGTGCGCGCCGCACGCGTGCGTGCCTGGCTCGAGGGGCGGGCTATGGTGCTGCCCGAGGACGTGCGGGCGATCTTTCCGGAAACCATGGCGCATCGGATATTCATCAGCAGCATCTACGAAAGCCGCTCTGCCGACCTGGTGCGCGCTCTGTGCCGCCAGGTGTTCGAGCGGGTCGCCGTACCGTGAGCGCCGCACAGCCGGCGGATGCGCCGTATCTGGACTATCGTCTCGGCGGGCGTGCGGGCCAGCTGCAGCCGGGCAAGCATCCGGCGCGGGAGGCCGGCGCGGGCGGCTACGCCCTGGGTTGCTTGCCGTTCTGGCGCTCACCCGACCTGCGGCGGATCGACGTGCGGCGCAGCATCGCCGACCCGTTCGGCGAAGTGATGGTGCGGCAGACCGAGCAGCGAAGCAGCATTTCCGTCGTGCTCGCCGCCGACGTATCGCGCTCCATGCGCCCGCACGCCGATCGTTCGTGCTTGCAGAGCATTGCCGCAATCGCCGATGCGGCCGCGCGCTCGGCGATGCGGGCCGGCGACCGCTTTGGCGTGCTCGCTTTTGATAAGACGATACGTGCCGAGCGTTCGCTAGCGCCGACGCGGGCGCGCTCGGCGGCCCTAGCAGCGGCAACCGCGCTGCTGCAGCAGCCCACGGCCAGCGGCGCCGAAGGCATCGCGAGCCTGGCCCAGCACCTGCCGGCGGCGCGCTGTCTGGTGCTGCTCGTCTCGGATTTCCTGATGCCGCTGGACCAGGTCGAGCGCGCGCTGGAACAGGTGTCGCGTCACGATCTTACGCCGATCGTCCTGACGGCGGACGGGGTTTCCAGCCTGCCGCAAGCGGGACTGGTCCGTCTGCGCGACGCCGAGACAGGACGCATGCGGCTGTTGATAGCCCGGCCGGCTTTGCACCGGGCCTGGCTGGCGGCAGAGGACAGCAGGCGCCGCGCGCTCGACGCCGTGTTCGCCCGCCACGGCCGGACGGCCTTCCACACGCGCGCGCCGATCGACATCGCGGCGCTCTCTTTGCACCTGGTGAGCGGCTGATGGGCCGCGCAGGCCTTGCCGCGGCGATCTGGACGGCGTGCAGCAGCCCGTCAGGCGCACAGATCCTGTCGGTGACGCTGCAAAAGCCGGCCCGCGACTTCGGCATCTTTGTGGGCGACCCGCTCACGGCCACGGCCACGATCAGATTGGGTCCGGACACCCTGCTGGATAGGGACTCGCTGCCGGTCCCCGGCCCGGCCGGCGCTTCAATCGACGTGCGGCGGGTCGCGGTGTCGCAGGACCGGGACGGGTCGCTGGTCACGATCCTGGTGACGTATCAGAGCTTCGTAGCCCCGCCGCAGGTGATCGAAGCCGAAGTGCCGGGCTATACGGCCGCGTTCACCCGCAGCGGGGTGCGGCTTGCGGCGCGGGTTCCCGGGTTCACCTTCACCGCCTCACCGTTTCGCCACGATCTGCAGGCGGCGGCCGATCCTGCGCTGCTGCGGCCCGACCACCCGGCCCTCGCGGCGCGCGATGCGGCCGCCCGGTGGCTGGCGGTGGCCGGAGGCACGCTGGCGCTGCTCGCCGGCCTAACCCTGCTGGCCGAACGCGGCTGGCGCGGGCGCGGTGGGCGCGGGCCGTTCGCCGAGGCGGACCGGCAGATCGCCTCCGCCCGACGCAGAGGCGAAGCGGCGGGAGCGCTGCTGGCGCTTCACCGCGCCTTCGATGCGACCGCGGGGCGGCGGGTTCTGGCCGCCGACATAGGCGATTTCCTGGCCCAGCAGCAGCACTTCGCGCCATTCCGCCACGACGTCGAAACTTTTTTTTCATGGTCACGCGAAGCATTCTTCGATGCTGCCGGCGGCGCGCCGCCATGGCCCGAAATGGTGCGCATGGCCCGTGCCCTGAGGCGGGCGGAACGCTCCTGACACCCTCGTTCGACCACCCTGCGGTTCTGCTGCTCCTGGCCGCCTGCGTGCTGCCGCTGATCGGCTGGGGATCGCGCTGGCTCGGCTTCGCATCGTTGCTGGACATCCCGCCCGATCCCGCTTCGCACCTGCTCGACGCAGCGCTTCGCGTTCTCGCCGCCTTGCCGCTCGCCTTCATCGTGCTCGGCCTGGCAGGGCTGCATACCGGCCAACAGACGATGCAGCGGACAGGCACCGGCGCTCATGTCGTGGTGGCACTCGACCGCAGCCTCAGCATGGACGAACCGTTTGCGTCTCGCGGCGAGCGCGTCGAACAGGGGCCGCACGCCGACCACGCCCGTGAGAGCAAGACCGTCGCTGCCGCCCGCCTGCTGGCCGCCTTCTACGCCCGTCGGCCGCACGACCGCTTCGGCCTGATCGCCTTTTCCACCGCGCCGATACCCGCCATGCCGCTGACCGACCACCGCGCCGCGGTCAGCGCAGCTATCGCCGCAATGGGCGGCAAGGCGCTGGCCAACACGGAAATCGGGCTGGGCATTGCCATGGGCCTGACCCAGTTCGACGGCGACCAGCCCGGTGCCGCCCGCGTGCTGCTGCTGATTTCGGATGGCGCCGGCGCCATCCCCGAGCAGACCCGCCGTTTCATCCGCGACGCCATCGGCCGCACGCAGGCCCATCTCTACTATCTCTACCTGCGCTCGGGCGACGACCCGCCATTGACCGAGACGGCCGACGAAAGCGCCGACCTGACCCGCCCCGCGGGACTGGACAGCTTCTTCCGCAGCCTCGGCGCCCCATACGAGGCGTTCGAGGCACGCGATGCAGGCGCTGTCGATACCGCAACGCGGCGCATCGGCGCGCTTGAGACGCAAGAAATCACCTACAGCGAGATGGTGCCGCGGCGCGACCTCGAAGCCGTGTGCAACGGCGCGGCGGCGGCGTTGCTGCTGCTGAGCCTGTTGGCCCAGCTCGCCGAGCGCGGACTGACGCCGCATCGGGCGCGGGCGTGAGGCTAGTCGAGGCCTGCGCCGCTGCTGCGCTCGCCGTCGGCGTGGCCCTGAGCGCCTATGGAGGCGAACGTCTGTGGCAGGTCCATTCGCAAAACAGGCAGGTCGCAGCGCTGGTCGAGGGCCGGGACGTGGCGGTCGATCAGGACGCGCCGGCGCCGGTGCAGGCGGCACGCGCCCGCCTGCTGATCGCCCAGGGCAAGCTCGACGCCGCACAGGCCATCGCCGACCGGTTACAAGCCGGCCCGGCGGCAATTAGGGCATCGGTCCTCTACACGCTCGGCAACGCACACATGCGGCATGCGCTGGCCATCCTCAGCCAGGTGCCGTTCCGCCTCGTGCGGCCGGTGCTTGGCCAAGCAAGGTCGCTCTACCGGCAGGCGATAGAGCTCGATCCGGGGAACTGGGATGCACGTTACAACTACGCGCTGGTCAATGCCCTGATACCCGATGCCGATGCGGCCCAGCCGACCGCCGGCAACCAGATGTCGCACGAACGGGCAGCCTGGCCCGACATCCCTGGCGCCCCAAACGGGCTGCCGTGATCATGCTGGCCGATCCGCGGTTCGTGCTGCGCTGTGTCGCGCTGGCACTGCTGTTGGCCAGCCTGGCCGTGCCACCGTTGCCGACCTCGCGTACGGTGTACTCCGTACTGGCCGTGCTGGACATCACCGGCAGCATGAACGTGCGCGACCAGCGGCTGGGCGGCGCCGCGGCCAGCCGGATAACGATGGAAAAGCAGGCCGTGCGCCGCTTGCTGGCCCGCCTGCCCTGCGGCTCGCGGCTTGGGTTGGCGGTGTTCGTGGAGCGTCAGCCGTTCCTGCTGTTTCAGCCGGTGGAAGCTTGCGCCAACTTCGCGCCGTTGGACCAGGAGATCGGCGCGGTGGACTGGCGCATGGGTTGGGATTCCGAAAGCCACATCGCCGAAGCCCTGATTGCTGCCATACCAATGGCCGCAGGGCTGGACGCCGACCTGGTCTTCATGACCGACGGGCAGGAGACCCCGCCGCTGGCCTGGAGCGTGCCCCCCGATTTCGGCCGCGTGCGCGGCCGGGCGCATGGCGTGATAGAGGGTGTGGGCGGCGCCGCGTTCTCGCCTATTCCCAAATTCGACGCCTACGGCCGGGAAATTGGCACCTTCCAGCCGGGCGACGTGCCCAGCGAACAGTTCGGGCTGTTTCGCGGCCGGGAGCACCTGTCAGCAGTTGATGAGCCGCATCTGCGCAGCCTGGCGGACGCGACAGGGCTCGGCTATCGCCACCTCGACGGCGAGGATGCGTTGTTTGCCGATTTGGGCCAGCAATCCAAGCCGCGCTCGCACCCTGGCACCCTGGCGCTCGGCTGGATATGCGCTGGCCTGGCGCTCATCCTGCTGATCGCTGCCGCCATTCCCTCTCCAAGGGGTCGTTAGGGGGCTCGCCATACGTTATTGCGGCAATGCGCCGTAAACGGCGCCGTAGCCGTAATCCTTAACGTGCACCCAGTAACGCCCGCCGAAGGCATTGGTGCCGTACAGCCGGCCATCCTGACCAAACACTACGCCTGCGCGCGGGTACGACCCCTGCCGTTCGTGCTGGAAGGCCTGCAGCGTCGTTTCGCTGTAAGCCCCCCCCTCCTGGGCGGGTGGCGAAAGCTTGAACAGCACGCCCTTCAGAGCGCCGGCCGTCACCGGCGCCGTGCCGTAGAGCGTGCCGTTCGTCTGTCGCAGCAGTTCGGATGGCGGGCTGTCGCCGTCGGCGCCCCCGGTGAACGACCACAGCACCGTCTCGCCCCACACGGTGCCCCCCGGCCCTGGCGGAACCAGCATGAAGACCACGCCGCACCGGTTCTGACCGGGGCCGACATAGGGCGCGTTCAGGGTAACGTTGGTCACCGACGGGCTCTCGCCGTAATAGGGCCAACTGGAAGCCGGGCAGCCACTTTGGCCGCCATACACGGCGGTGCCGTACAGGGCGCCGTTGGCGTCGCCCACCAGCGTGCCCTGCGGCGTGGCCCCATCCGGGCCGCCGCTGAACGAGAAGATGACCGACAACGTCCAGGCGCCGCCCGCGACCGCCGGCGGGCTGAGCTTGAACACCGTTCCCGCACCCTTGGCGCCGCTGGCGCTGGCTGTGCCGTAAAGCGCGCCGGAGCTATCCTGCAAAAGTGCCGCGGTAGGCTGGGCGCCGTTCGCCGCGCCGGAAAAACTGGCCAACACCGTCTCGGTCCACGTGCCGCCCGATTTCGGCGGCGTGAGGCTGAAGACCACGCCCAGGTTGTTGGCACCGCCGACGCGCGTGGTGCCGTACAACACGCCGGAGCCGGATCGGTCGGCGATCAGCGTGCCCAGTGGCTGCCCGCCATCGGCCTTGCCGGTAAAACTCCACAGCGTCGTCTCGGTCCAAGCGCTGGAGCCGGAGGCCGGCGGCGTCAGCTTGAAAACCGTGCCGCGCCCGCCATTGCCGTCCAGCGCGGCCGTTCCATACAGCGCGCCCGCGCCATCGACCAGCAGACCCGCCGATGGAAAGCTTCCGTCCTGCCCGCCGGTAAACGTCCACAGCGTCTGCTCGTTGTTGGTGGCGCCTTGCACGCGCGGTTCCAGGTGGAACACCGTGCCGTCGGCACCGGGGCCGCCGACCGCGGTGGTGCCGTAGAACGTTCCATCTGCGAGAGGCAGCAACGTGCCGCGAGGCGAATTGCCGTCTGCACCGGCCGCGAAGCTATACTCCACGACCTTGGACTGCTCGGCCCGGCCGACGGACGGCAGGGTCAGCAGGGCTGTCGCGACTGCAAGACCAACTTGCGTCCTCATGGCCGGCCTCCTGTCGGGCTGGGCTCTGCCGAACCCTTCTTTGCGGGGCCGAACAGGGTGTTGCTGATGCCACAATTCATGTCGCCGGGCGGATCGGCGTTGATGAAAGCGATCGTCGTGTTGGGTGCATCGGCGTTGAAGGTGATGGAGAACGGCTTCCAGTTCTCGATCTTGGTGCCCGCGCCGTCGCTGTTTGTTGCAGTACCGATAAGCGTCGCATTTTCATAGACGTCGATCGTGCTGGATGTGCCATAGACGCCGCTCGGATCGACGATGTTTCCCACGTAGAAGGTCAGCGTGTACGACTGGCCGACCGTGGTAGGAACCGGCGCGTGCATGATGCCCGTCGGCGTCATGCTGATCGCGGCCAGGTTAACCCAGGGCTCGCCCTGCTCAGTCGGCGTGGTACCCTGGGCCGGAAAGCTAAATCCCCTGTGCGTGTAATCGCCGCTGACCCACGACACGTTGCCCGGCGCCCCGATCACCCGCCATACGCCGTAACGCTCGCTCGTGTCGATCACGGCAAAGCTCTTCGGCGCCGGCTTCGGTATGGCGAAATCACCGTTTTCCCAATAAAGCTGGGCCTGCGCGGCGTGGCTGGTTAATGTTACAGCAAGCAACAGACCGCCTACACTCAAAGCTAGCCTCATCGAAATACCCCAGCTTATCCGTTGCCCGAAATGCTATGGCGAAATACGCCGCGGCGGCTCGCGCAGCAAGAAGAATCTCTATTTAGTTGCCAGTGGACAGCGACGGCCCGCGTGGCGCGGGTGCGTGGCAGGTCAACGTTGCGGCATCCCCGTCGGCACCACGGTTTTTGCGATCGACGCGTCCAACGCCTCATAGGCGGCGTAGCCGATCGTTTCGTAAAGCTCGGCACGGGTCTGCATGGCGTCGATGGCGTTGTGCGCACCACCATCGCGTGCGATCGTGGTGTAGAGCACCTCTTGCGCACGGGCAGCAACGCGCAGCGAGCTGACGGGCCAGATCACCATGCGGTAGCCCATGGCTTCGAACTCCGCCGCCGTAAAAAACGGCGTGCGGCCGAACTCGGTCATGTTGGCGAGCAGCGGCACGCCGATCATACGGGCCGCAAACTCGCGGAACATCTCGGCGGTGTGCAGCGCCTCGGGAAAGATCGCGTCCGCGCCGGCTTCGACGTAAAGCTTTGCGCGCGCGACGGCGCCGTCCAGCCCCTCGCTGGCGGCAGCATCGGTGCGCGCCATCACGAACAGGTGCCGCCGTGCGCGCACCGCCGCGGCTACCTTGGCGGCCATGTCGCGCGGCTCGGCCAGACGCTTGTCGTTTAGGTGGCCGCACTTCTTGGGCAGCAGCTGGTCTTCCAGGTGCACGGCTGCCGCGCCCGCATCCTCGAAACTGCGCACCATGTGCATCACGTTCAGCGCTTCGCCGTAGCCGGTGTCGCCATCCACCAGCACCGGCAGCCCGGACGCGCGGGCCACCTGGCGGACGAAAAAGCACACGTCCTCGATGGTGATCACACCGAGATCGGGCAGGCCCATCGAGGCCGACATGGCCGCACCGGAGAGATAGACGCCCGGGAACCCTGCAGCGTTCGCCTGCAACGACGCCAAGCCGTTATGCGCACCCGGCAATTGAACGATGCCCGGTTTTGCAAGCAGCGCGCGAAAGCGATCGCCGGCCGGGGTGTCCGGCAGCTCTGCGCCGACCAAATACGTCATGCGTGCCGCTCGGCCAGCGGCACGAATTTGAGGTCCTCCGGCCCGATGTAGTTGGCGGTCGGCCGGATGATCTTGCCGTCCTGGCGCTGCTCGATCACGTGGGCGGCCCAGCCGCTGGTGCGGGCGATGACGAAGAGCGGCGTGAACATCGCCGTCGGCACCCCCATCATGCGATAGGACACGGCGCTGAACCAGTCGAGGTTGGGAAACATTTTCTTCAAGTCCCACATCACCGTTTCCAGCCGCTCGGCTACGCCGAACAACGCCGTGTCGCCGGCATCCTCGCTTAGTGTTTTGGCGACCGACTTGATCACCACGTTGCGCGGGTCGCTGACGGTGTACACCGGGTGGCCGAAACCGATCACCACCTCCTTGTTGGCGACGCGCGCGCGAATGTCGGCCTCCGCCTCGTTGGGCGTCGCGTAGCGTTGCTGGATGTCCAGCGCCGCCTCGTTGGCGCCGCCGTGTTTCGGTCCGCGCAGGGCGCCGATGCCGCCGGTGATGGCCGAGTACATGTCGGACCCAGTTCCGGCGATCACGCGCGCGGCAAAGGTGGACGCATTGAACTCGTGTTCGGCGTAGAGCACCAGGCTCGTATGCATGGCGCGCACGTGCAGCGCGCCCGCCGGCTTGCCGTGCAGCAGGTGCAGAAAATGTCCGGCGATGCTGTCGTCGTCGGTCTCTACCGCGATGCGTCGTCCGTTATGCGAATAATGCCACCAGTAAAGCAGGATGGAGCCGAGGCTCGCCATCAGCCGGTCGGCGATGTCGCGGGCACCGGCCGTGTTGTGGTCCTCCTTTTCCGGCAAGTCGCATCCCAGCATGCTGACCGCCGTGCGCATCACGTCCATCGGGTGCGCGGCCGCCGGTATCTGTTCCAGTACGATGCGAAGCGAGGCAGGTATGCCGCGCAGCGCGCGCAGCTTGGTCTTATAGGCGCGCAGCTCGGCTGGTGTGGGCAGCCGGCCATGCACCAGCAGGTGCGCGATTTCTTCGAACTCGCAGGTCTCGGCGACGTCCAGTATGTCGTAGCCGCGATAGTGCAGGTCGTTGCCGGTGCGGCCCACGGTGCACAGCGCGGTGTTGCCGGCGACCACGCCCGATAGCGCAACGCTCTTCTTGGGTTTCGGGGCGGCTACGGTCGCAGTGTCGCTCATCGACGGACTCCCATATTCGTCAAGCCCGAGCATGACGGTTCGCTCAGAAAATACCTTTGGCACCCACCGAAAGCGAACTCGCCGGCATCGCGATGTTCAGCCCCGCCAACTCGTCCGCCCGCAACGACGGCAGGCGCTGCGCCACCGCCAGGAACCGCTCGGCCTCCGCATGGTCCAGCAAGCCTTCCGTCAGCATGCGGAACTTGCCGATGTAGTTCGCGCGCTGCCACGGCGTGGCACCCAGCGTGTGCGCGTTGGCCACCGCCAACTCGTCGGCAATCACCGTGCCGTCCTTCATGGTGATGATCACACGGCCGCCGAACGCTTTCACCGACGGGTCGGTCGCGTGGTAGCGCTCGGTCCAGCGCGGGTCTTCCACCGTGCGTATCTTGCGCCACAGCGCCA
>CAXUHU010000081.1:0-15709 GCA_964250925.1 uncultured Acetobacteraceae bacterium | reverse complement strand
GCAGTATCAGCAGCGATTGCGCGCGCTGAACGCGGCCGATTTCGGCGACCTGCTTCTGCACACGACTGAAATCCTGCGCACGCACCCCGACGTGCTGGCGCAGTACCACCGCAGCTTCCGCTACATACTGGTGGACGAGTACCAGGACACTAACGTGGTGCAGTACCTGTGGCTGCGGCTGCTGGCGCAGTCCCACAAGAACATCTGCTGCGTAGGCGACGACGACCAGTCGATCTATTCCTGGCGCGGCGCGGAGGTGGAGAACATTCTGCGCTTCGAGCATGATTTCGAGGGTGCGCGCATCGTGCGGCTGGAGCAGAACTACCGCTCCACCGCGCCGATCCTGGGAGCGGCCGCCGGGCTGATCGCCAACAATGAAGGCCGTCTCGGCAAGACCTTGCGGTCGGGGCTGCGCGATGCGGCCGGTGAGAAGGTCAGCGTGGTCAGCCTGTGGGATTCCGACGAGGAGGCCCGCATGGTGGGCGAGCGCGTGGAACGCCTGCACCGCGACGGCAGCAACCTGTCCGACATGGCCATCCTGGTACGCGCGGGGTTCCAGACGCGGTCTTTCGAAGAGCGCATGATCACGCTGGCGATCCCCTACCGCGTCGTGGGCGGCCTGCGCTTCTACGAGCGTGCCGAGATACGCGACGCCATCGCCTACATGCGCGTGCTGCGCCAACCGAGCGACGACCTCGCCTACGAGCGCATCGTCAACGTGCCGCGTCGCGGCGTGGGCGACGTGGCGCTGCGTGCGATGCACGCGTCGGCGCGGTCACAAAACATTGCGCTGTCGGTGGCCGCCGGCCAGTTGGCGACAGCCGGTGCGCTGAAGGGGAAGGTTCGCGAGGGCGTGCGCGCGTTGGCGGCCGGTTTCGAGCGGTGGCGGCTGATGCTGGAGAGCGACGGCCACGTGGTCACGATCGCGACCATGCTGGACGAGAGCGGCTATACCGAGATGTGGCGGCAGGACAAATCCATCGAGGCGCCGGGGCGGCTGGAGAACCTGAAGGAGCTCGTGCGCGCGATGGCGGATTTCGAGAACCTTTCAGGATTTCTCGACCACGTCTCGCTGGTGATGGAGAACGAGGAGCAGGCGGGTGCCGACCGGCTCAGCATGATGACCCTGCACGCGGCCAAGGGGCTGGAGTTTGATACGGTCTTCCTGCCGGGCTGGGAGGAAGGGGTGTTCCCCAGCCAGCGCACCATGGACGAGAGCGGCACCAAGGGGTTGGAGGAGGAGCGGCGGCTCGCCTATGTGGGGCTGACACGGGCGCGCAAGCGCGCTGTGGTCAGCTACGCCGCCAACCGCCGCATCTACGCCAATTGGCAGAGCTCGATCCCCAGCCGGTTCGTGGACGAGTTGCCGGAGGCGCATGTGGAGCGTGCCGGGTCGGCGGCGTTGGCGCGGGACGCGCGGCTGATGGCGCCCAGCGTGTTCAACGGCGGACCGCTGGTCGCCAAGCGCGGGACGGAGCCGTGGGAGCAGGCGGGGCGGCCGGCGCGGGCCGACAAGATCGGCGTGGGCGCGCGCGTGTTCCACGAAAAATTCGGCTACGGCGAGGTGACCGCCAGCGACGACGACAAGCTGGACGTGGCGTTCGAGAAAGCCGGGCAGAAGCGGGTGATGGACCGTTTTGTGGAGAAGGTTTGAGTCCGCTGTCAGCTTTCAGTCTTCAGTCGCCAGATAAGATTTCGCGTTGAGACGGCGCGCAGGGTTGCTGGAAACGGTGTTCGTCGTGGTGCCGGACCATGCTGTGCCGGCCTACGAACAGGCCATGTCGCAGGCGTGCTCCACCGTGGGGATGTTCGAGGCCGACGAGGCGGCGCGAACATGGCGCGTCGAGGGCGTCAAAGCCGTGGGCGAGGGTGAAGTGGAGCTGGCATCCGGCCTCGCACTCGCGGCTTTGCTGAGCGGCGTGGACGCAGCCCTGCAACGCGAGCCGACCGAGGCGGAAGGGTGGCTGGCGCGCGTTTACGAGGCGTTTCCCGAGCAGGCGGTGGGCCGCCGCTTCGCCATACGCGGCACGCATGTGGGCGCGCGCCGGCGGGCGGGGCGGGTGACGCTGACGGTGGATGCGGGGCTGGCTTTCGGCTCGGGCGAGCATGGTTCCACGCGCGGCTGCCTGCGGGCGCTGGAGATGGTGGCGCACCGCCGGCCGCAACGCGTGGTGGACATGGGGTGCGGCTCGGGCATCCTGGCCATGGCGGCGGCGGGGCTGCTGCATCGGCGCGTGCTGGCGGTGGACAACGACCCTTGGTCGGTGCGGGTCACAGCGCAGAACGCGGTGCAAAACGGCTTGCGGCCGTTCGTGCGGCCGCGCCTGGGCAATGGCTGGCTCGGCGTGCGTCACGCAGAAAAATTCGACCTGGTGCTGGCGAACATCCTGGCGCGCCCGCTATGCCAGATGGCGCGCAGCCTGGCGGCGCATGTGGTGCCGGGCGGAACGGTGATCCTGGCGGGGTTGCTGTTGGGACAGATACCCATGGTGCTGGCCGCGCATCGCCGTCAGGGCCTGCGGCTGGAACGGGTTTTGCGTGAAGGAGTTTGGGCTACCATGGTGCTGCGATCATGAGCTTTGCGGAACGGCTGGCCGCCGTGCGGGCCGCCATGGTGCGCGAGAACCTGGCGGCGTTCCTGGTGCCGCGATCCGACGAGCACCTGGGTGAGTACGTGCCGCCCAGCGCCGAGCGTCTGGCGTGGCTGACTGGTTTTACCGGCAGCGCAGGGCTAGCCGCCGTGTTCGCCGATCGTGCCGTGGTGTGGAGCGACGGGCGCTACGTGCTGCAACTGGCTACCGAGACGGATGCGTCGTTGTGGGAGCGTTTGCACCTGCTGGAACAGCCGCCGCCAAGATACGTGGCCGAACACGTGGGCGAGGGTGCGCGCGTCGGCTACGATCCATGGCTGATGAGCGAGGATGCGCTGTCCAGGTTTCGTGAGGCGGGACTGAACCTGGTGGCCGTGCAGCAGAACCCCGTCGATGCCGCCTGGGGTGACGATCGCCCCACGCCGCCAATGGCGCCAGCGCTGCCCTACGACATTGCCTATGCTGGCGAGACGGCGGAGCATAAGCGCGGCCGGGTGGCCGAGTTGCTGCAAGCCGAGAAATGCGACGCGGCGGTGCTGAGCGATCCGGCTTCCATCGCATGGCTGCTGAACCTGCGCGGCGCGGATATCGAAACCCTACCTGTCGCACTCGGCTTCGCGGTGGTGCACGCCGATGGCGGCGCGGAACTGTTCATGGAGCCCGCCAAGCTGCCGGCGGAAACGCGGGCGTGGCTGGGCAATGCAGTGGCGTGCGCGCCCCGCACGGCTCTGCCGGGAGCACTGTCGGGTCTTGCCGGCAAGCGCGTGCGCGTCGATGGGGTTGGTGCGCCGGCGTGGTTTGCCGAGACGCTGAAGGCGGCCGGCGCCAGTGTGATGCTCGGGCAAGATCCCTGCCTGGCCTTGAAGGCCGCCAAGAACGCCGTGGAGCAGCAGGGTGCACGCGCAGCCCAGGCGCGCGACGCGGTCGCGCTGTGCCGGTTCCTGCATTGGGTTGAGGACGCGGCAGGGCACGAGACGGAGATGTCGGCAGCGGCACAGTTGTTGCGGTATCGCTCCGAGGGCGCGCTGTTCCGCGGCGAGAGCTTTGCAGCGATCTCGGCGGCAGGCGAGCATGGTGCCATCATGCACTACCGCGTTTCCGAGGCGACCGACCGTGCGATCCTGCCGGACGAGGTCTATCTCATCGACAGCGGCGGCCAATACCTCGACGGCACGACCGACGTCACCCGTACGGTGTGGACGGGGCCGAGCCTGCCCAAGGCCGAGTTGCGGGAGCGGTTCACCCGGGTGCTGAAGGGGCACATCGCCATAGCCACGCTGGTGTTTCCCGAAGGTGTCGCCGGCGTGCGGCTGGATGGGTTCGCGCGCGCCGCGCTGTGGCGCGCCGGGTTGGATTTCGATCACGGCACCGGGCATGGCGTCGGCAGCTACCTGTCGGTGCATGAAGGCCCGGCCTCGATCTCGCCGCATCTGCGCGCCGCGCCGCTAACCGAGGGAATGATCCTGTCCAACGAGCCGGGTTTCTACCTGCCTGGGGAGTACGGGATCAGGCTGGAGAACCTGGTCCTGGTGCAAGATGCCGGATTTGCGGCAAGCGCCAGGAGGTTTTTCCGCTTCGAGACGCTGACCTGGGCGCCGTTTGACCGCGTTCTGATCGAGCCTGCGCTGCTGACCGGCGAGGAGCGTGCCTGGCTGAACGCCTATCATGCGCGCGTGCTGGAAGAAGTGGCGCCGCACGTGGACGTGCCGGTACGCGACTGGCTGCGACTGGCCTGCGCGCCGCTGGACGAAATGGTGTGAGCGACACCATCGACCTGACGAACCGAGGCGTGTTCCAATACTGGTATCAGGAGAAGCTGCGGTTTTCCGACACCGACATGATCGGCCACGTCAACAACGTTGCCTTCGCGGCGCTGTTCGAAAGCGGCCGCGTGAACTTCACGCGCAGCGGCGTCATTGAGAACATGCCGGAGGGCGTGTTGGTGGTGATGCGTCGGCTGGAGCTGGATTATCGCGCCGAACTGCACTGGCCTGCGGAAGTCGATATCGGCGCGCGGCTGCTGCGCATCGGGCGAAGCTCGTTTGCGATCGGCAACGGCATGTTCAACGGCGAAACGTGTGTGGCAACCGCGGTGACCACGCTGGTGATGATCGACCGCCGGACGCGCCGGTCGGCGCCGATACCGGCGCTGGTGAAGGCCGGGATGGAACGGTATTTGGCGACAGCATCCGGCTAGAGCACGATCGCATCAGTTTGACTCTAACCGCGATAGGTACGTCGTGCTTTGACAGGCCTATGCGCCGGAAGAGGCCTCCGCGCGGCGTTTAAGCTGCTCCAGCCATAGCTGGTGCCCGCGAAACATACGTTGCGGCATCAGCAACGCCTGCAGGCGTGCGGCCCAGCCGTTCTGATGTTCCTCGGTCAGCACGAAACACCCTGCAGGCCGCGGCTCGATCAGCCAGGCATGGTAGACATCCAGTCCCAAGCCGCTGCCGTCCCAGGCAATCCGCTCACCGACTACGAACTCGCGCACCGTCGAGCGTACCGACACCCCGAACGTACGCCAGGTGAAGCGGGCGCCCAATGACAGGTCGCTGCCACCATCGACAATGCGAACGTTTGCACTGTTGGAATACCACAGCGGCCAATCCGCAGCGCGGACGAGGCTCGCCCACACCACCGCTGGTGGAGCGGCAACCTCGATGTGGTTGCTGACGCGGGCGGCCACGTGGTCGGGCATATACTGCTCCGGCCAGCGTATCGGCACGCGCTACTGCCGTAAATCGCCGGCGCGCACGCCGGCCGCTGCATTGTGCAGCAGTTGCAGCACGGCTTCGTCGCCCATCGTACGCGACATCAGGCACAACGCACCGCCCAGAAGGGCGGAGGCAACCGAAACCGGGCTTAGGCCGCGCTCCAGCATGGCATGGATGGCACGGTCCACGCCGGCGCCGGCCTGGTTCAGCTCGGCCATCGTGCTGTCGTCCACTGCCTGGGTCGCGGTCATCGGCTGCATGGCAATCTCCTCCCGCCTATCTGGGCAGCGCGTACCTGCATTTTAACCCGCCGAGACCGGAACGTGGCCCGATGCAAGCTCCGCCTCCAACGCCGCTTCCTCGCGCTCCGGCTCGGCCTGCTGCGCCTGCAAGTCCCACATGCGGGCAAACACGCCGCCGCGGGCCAGCAACGCGCGATGGCTGCCGCGCTCGGCAATCTGGCCATCGACCAGCACGATGATCTCGTCGGCATCCACCACGGTCGATAGCCGGTGCGCGATTACCAGCGTCGTGCGCCGGGCAGACACGGCCCGGAGTGCGGCATCGATGTCGCGCTCGGTGCGGCTGTCCAGCGCACTCGTCGCTTCGTCAAGGATCAGGATACGCGGGTCCTTCAGCACGGTGCGGGCGATGGCCACACGCTGCTTCTCGCCGCCCGACAGCTTCAAGCCGCGCTCGCCGACCCGCGTGTCGTAGCCGTCAGGCATGCGCAGCACGAAGTCGTGGACCTGCGCCACGCGCGCAGCATGCTCGATCTCGGCCTGCGTGGCATCGGGGCGGCCATAGGCGATGTTGTAGCGGATCGTATCGTTGAACAGCACCGTATCCTGCGGCACCACGCCGATCGCCGCACGCAAGCTGGCCTGCGTATAGTCGCGCACATCGCGCCCATCGATGCAAATCGACCCGCCGGTCACATCGTAAAAGCGGAACAGCAGGCGCGATATAGTCGATTTGCCAGCGCCGGTAGGGCCCACGATCGCCACCTTGCCGCCGGCCGGCACGGAAAAGCTGATGCCCTTCAGTATCTCGCGCTGCGGCGTGTAGCCAAACTGCACGTCGTCGAAACTGACGGAACCGGCCTCGCCTTCGGCCAGATGCGATTTCAGCTGCACGGCGGCCGGGCTGTCCTGCACCTCTTGCTCCACGTCAAGCAGGCGAAACATCTGCTCCATGTCCACCAGCCCCTGCTTGATGGAGTTGTACGCAAAGCCCAGGAAGTTGAGCGGCGTATAAAGCTGGATGAGGTAGGTGTTGGCCAGCACGAACTTGCCCACGCTCATCTGCCCGGCCACGATTCCGCGCGCCGCCATCAGCATGATGGTTGCCGACCCGGCCGCGATGATAGCCGCCTGACCCAGGTTCAGCATGTTCAGCGTCACCTGGCTTTTCACCGCGGCGCGTTCGTAGCGCGACAGCGCCACGTCGAAGCGGCTCGCCTCGTGGTGCTCGTTGCCGAAATACTTGACGGTTTCATAGTTGAGCAGGCTGTCTACAGCCTTGGACTGCGCCTCGGAATCGTTCTCGTTCATGGTGCGGCGGAAGCGCACGCGCCAACTCGCAAAGCTCAGCGTGAAGCCGATATAGGCGCCGACGGCGCCGAAGGTGACCAGCGCGAAGCGCCAGTCGAAGATGCGCCACAGCACCGCCGTCACCAGCACCAACTCGATCATCGTCGGCACCAGGTTGAACACCGCCAAACGCAGCACCGATTCGATGCCGGCACTGCCGCGCTCGATCGCGCGCGACACGCCGCCGGTCTGGCGGTCGAGGTGGAAGCGCAGGCTGAGGCGGTGCATGTGCCGGAACGTTTGCAACGCCACCCGGCGCACGGTCCGCTGCTGTACGGCGGCGAAAACCGCATCGCGCAACTCGCCAAAGCCGGAGGAGGCCAGCCGCATCAGCCCGTAGCCCACGATCAGGCCCACCGGCACGGCCAGCACCCGCGCCGTATCGCCATGCTGGGACAGCGCATCGACGGCGCGGGCGTAGAAAAGCGGCACAAACACCGTAGCGACCTTGGCCAGGATCAGGAACATCATGGCCACCACCACGCGCAAGCGGGCGCCGGCATCGTCGTGGGGCCAAAGATAGGGGGCCAGGCTTCGGATCGTCTCCGCGCTGGATCGGGAACGTCCTGGCAGAGCCAGGCGGGAGGAGGCCATCACACGCATGGATGGGAATGTGGCATCCAGGGTGCGGGTTTCAAAGGATGCAGGGTATGACCGATTGGGCACAGCGCTGGGAAGGGCTTCGCGGTGTCGCGCCGAGAACGCGCCGTCGGGCATTCTTCTTGGGAAGCAGCTGCGTCGGCTACGTATCCTCGGATGTCATCGATACCCTCGTGGCGGCTGGATGTCGTTACTCCGAACGTGGAGTGCGGCTGTCAGATGCACATGCCTTGCCCGGCTTTGCACGCGACCTGGCGGACGCCGGCCTGTTCGCATGGCGTGACGAGGCTTTCGACGTGCGCTCTGGGCCGAACGGTCCGGTGCTCACCACGGTCGATCGCGGCGCCCTGCCCTTCTTCGGCATTCTAGCCCAGGGTGTGCACGTCAACGGTCTCGTCCAACGTCCGGACGGTCTGCATTTGTGGATTGGCCGCCGCGCGCTCGACCGGCTCATGGATCCCGGCAAGCTAGATCATCTCGTCGCTGGCGGGATACCGGCCGGGCTGACGCGCGAAGAAACCCTCGTCAAAGAGGGTGCTGAGGAGGCTGGACTCGACGAAGGGATTATGCGGCAGGCGCGCCGTGTCGAAAGCGTGAGTTATACCATATTTCGGCCGGAAGGCCTGCGCCGCGACTGGCTGCACTGCTACGACCTGATGCTTTCCGAACAGGTGCAGCCCACGCCGTCCGACGGGGAGGTGACCGGCTTCGAGCTGTGGCCGATACACCGGGTGATCGAGACGGTGCGGGACACCGACGATTTCAAGTTCAACGTCAACCTAGTTCTGATCGACTTGTTCCTGCGCCTGTCCCTGCTCTCGCCATACGAGGAGGCGTCGCTACGCCACGCCATGCAGTCCGGCTAGGGCAGATAGCACCCGGTTGACCTTCAACCGCGATAACACGGTCGCTCTAACAAACACCTGGATAACGGCAGCTTCGGCTACCCTGATCTACCGTTATCTAGGGTCATCTTCGCCTACAGCAATCGAAAGACGCTGCCCGCAATGCTTTCGGCCGCCGGCAGCGTCTGCGATACGACTAGCCCAGCTTTACTTCAGGCCAGCGGACAGAGCGGAGTCGTCCACGGGCTTACCGGTGGGAATGCTCCCGGTATGGGTGATCGTGTCAGCAATGCTGGTCGTGCCAATCGTGATGGTCCCCGAAGCGCTTGTGCAGCCACCGTCGTTGAACGTGAAATCCCCCTTCAGAGCGCCGCACGTCGCCGTCTTGGACTTGCCCGTCACGTCCACAACCTTGTGCGTCAACTTGGTTACCGTCAGGGCGTATGCCGTCGGACAGACTTCCTTGTTGATCACCGTCCCCTTGGTCTCGCTGGTGAACTTGCCTGTGCTCCCAAGGGAGTCCTTGAACGTTCCCACAATATCGCATTGAGGGGCGGCACTGGCCGTGCCCACACCGACCGACACGATCGCAGCGGCCGCTGCAACCGCAAAGTTCTTATTGACCATACGCATCTCCCCAAGCCTGTTCCGCCGAGTAACCAGCGCGCCACGTTCACATGGCCGAATCGTCATAGACCGGCTCGCGCCGCGGTCCAATAAGGTGGCCGGCTGGACATCTTCATTTTTACGTCAGTTACTCAGAGGCTATTCTCGCAACGGTTGAGATAGCCGGGCGGCGGGTTTGGGCATGGCACTGCGGCATCGATGAGTGCGGCTCAGCCGCTCGGGCTCGATTGATCACCCCTGAACGTCAATCTCAACCCATGTGGGGGCGTGGTCGCTGGCCCCGTCGGCGCCGCGCACCGCACGGTCTACTCCCGCAGAGCGCAATCCCGGTGCCAAGGCTGGGCTGAGCAGGAGGTGGTCGAGGCGCATCCCAGCATCCCGCGCAAAATGATCCCGGAAGTAATCCCAGAAGGTGAACATAGGCTGTTCCGGGTTCAGATGACGCAGCGAGTCCGTCCATCCCTGGTCCACCAAACGTCTGTAGGCAGCACGACTCTGCGCCTGCAGCAGCGCGTTCTTCTTCCAGGATTTGCTCGAATAGATGTCGAACTCGGTCGGCACCACGTTGTAGTCGCCCGCCAGGACCACCGGCAGGCCGGCCTGCAGCAGGCCGGCCGCATGGGCAATCAGGCGCTCGAACCACGCGAGCTTGTAGTCGAATTTGGGGCCGGGGTAGGGGTTGCCGTTGGGCAGGTACAGGCAGCCGATCAGCACGCCGTGCACCGCGGCCTCGATATAGCGGGCCTGTGTGTCGTCCGGCTCGCCGGGTAGGCGCCGGCGGGTTAGCACCGGGGCAGCGCCACGGACAAGGATGGCCACGCCGTTCCAGCTCCGCTGGCCGTGCCACACAGCTTCGTAGCCCGCGTCCTGCAATGAGGCTGCCGGAAACGCCCTGTCCTCCGCCTTGAGTTCCTGCAGGCACACCGCGTCGGGCTGCGACTCTGCAAGCCAGGTCAGCAGGTTAGGCAGGCGCTTGTTGATGCCGTTTATGTTGAAGGTGGCGAGCTTCACCCGCCACCGAGTTCCGCCAGCATCCCGCCATCCTTGTAAGCAGTTCGAAAGGCGTCGCGCGCCTTCCAAGCTTGCCAGTAACGGTCCAGCTGTTCGAACCGCTCGTCCAGGGGGGTCTGGATCGTTCGGAATTTGGAGAATGCAATGGTGGTGCACAGGGTGATGTCGGCAAAGGTCGGGTGGGCGCCGCCCAACAGCCACTCCCGGCCGTCAGCCAGATGGCGATCCACCAGGCCGGCGTGGGCCAGCGCCTCCTTGCGGCAGTGCTCGCCCCAGGCGGGATTGTGCGTCAGCTCCAGCTTGGGGCCTAGGCCCTGGTGCAGCACATGGAACATGGTGGTCAGCCGATACAGGATCTGCACCCAAATTCGGGCGTCCCACATGGCGTCCTGTGCCTGTTCCACCGGCGTCTCGCCCATGATCTGGCGTCCGGGGAAGCGCGCGTCCAGGTAGCGGCCGATCGCTGCACTCTCGGCGATCAGCGTGCCGTCCGCCAGTTCCAGCACCGGCGTCTCGCCCCAGGGATTGCGTTTGAGATGCGCCCAGCCGCGCTGTTCACCGCGCGGCACCATGTCGAGCATCACCTCCTCGACCTCGGACGCGATGCCCTTCTCGTGCATCAACAGGCGCACGCGCTGCGGGTTGGGGAAGACCGACGGCGAGGTGAAAAGACGGGCTTGCGGCACAGGCGGGTCTCCGGGGTCGGATGCGGCTCAGGAGCCAGGACAAGCTTACGGCGACCCTTTTGGGTCGGGCGACGCAAAGAGGGTATTGGTCATGGGTTTGCCGGCCACCGCCATCGGTACCTGAAGCAGCAGCCCGGTGCCCAGCACTACGGCCAGCATCACCAGCAAAGCCCGGCCGCGCGAAAGGTCCAGCGCGTGACGGGCCGTAAACCAATGGAACCACATGACATATAGCACGAATACAACCATCAGCAGCAACCCGGCCTGTGGAACGGACAACCCCAGCGCGTTGCCCAGGCTGGCGAGCGGCAGCAGCAGCACCAGCACGGCCAGCATCAGCCACTGCGCACAATTTAGTACGTTGGCGTAAAGGGCCCAGCGCTGGCGCCTGCGCCAAAGCCGGCAGAACAGGTCGGCGATGACCGCCGGCGCCAGCAGGTCGCACAGCCCCGTCAGCATGGCGGACAGCCCAGTCCGGGGCTGACCCGACCAGGCGACCACGCCGCTGAGCACGATGAGAAAGGCGAGGAGCGGCGCCAGGCTGGCCAGGAAGGCATCCGCATTGCCGCCGAACTGCGCGAAACCGGCAACCCGGCCTGTGCCGATCAGCAACAGGCCAAACGCGATCCGCCCGTTTGGGCGATCGGGTTTGGTGCCGCGAGGCCGGTTCAGGGTGGGAAACTTCATACCAGAAAATCCTGCAGCATTGCCGTGTAGATATCGGCCAGGCCGTTCAGGTCCGCCACCGGCACGCACTCGTCGGCTTGGTGCATGGTGGCGCCGACCAGCCCGAATTCCGCCACCGGCGCATGCCGGGCGATGAAGCGGGCATCCGACGTGCCGCCCCCGGTGCCCCGCGCCGGCATGCGCCCGGTGCTGCGTGCAACCGCTTCGGCCAGGCGCTGGCCGAGCGCCGCCGGCGCTAGAAAGGCTTCGCCGCTAACGGCGATCTCGATCGAGCTTGCAGGCGCATGGCGGCGCACCGTCCGGCGCAGCCAGTCCGAGAGCGAGGCGCCGGTATGGTGATCGTTGAAGCGGATGTTGAGCCGTGCGCAAGCTTCCGCCGGGATCACGTTGGCGGCAGGGTTGCCGACATCGACGGAGGTGACCTGCAGGCTGCTCGGCTGGAAGTGTGCCGTACCCTCATCGAGCGCCGCAGCGGATAGCTCGACCAGAGCGGCCAGCAGCGGGTGAACCGGGTTGTCCGCCCGGTGCGGATAGGCGACATGGCCCTGCTTGCCACCTACGGTAATGGCGGCGTTGAGGCTGCCGCGCCGGCCTACCTTGATCATGTCGCCAAGTTCAGCCTGGCTGGTCGGCTCTCCTACGATGCACGCGTCCGGCAATTGCCCGCGCTGCCCCATCCACTCCAGCACGCGCACGGTGCCGTCGGTGGCCGGGCCTTCCTCGTCGCCGGTGATGAGCAGGCTGACCGAGCCGCAGGGCCGCCCCGTCCGCAGGTGGCGCGCGGCGGCGGCCACGAAGGCGGCAATCGCGCCTTTCATGTCGCAGGCGCCGCGGCCATATAAAATGCTGCCTTCGACCACCGCGCCGAACGGGTCGTGGCGCCAGCCCGGCCCGGGCGGCACCACGTCGGTATGGCCGGCAAAGCACACATGCGGCGCTGACGTGCCGATGCGGGCAAATAGGTTTTCGGTCGCGCCGAAGCGCAAGGGCGTTACGGTGAAGCCGAGTTCATCCAGCGCCGCCCCGAGCACACGCTGCGCACCGGCATCGTCTGGGGTCACGGAAGGGCAGCGCAGCAAAGCCCGGGCGAGGGCGAGGGGGTCGGTGTAGGACACGGACCTGACTTACAGGCTGCGTTCCCGCCGAGCTACGCCCGTCCTCGCACGGTCGGTCACCCTGCGAGAGACACCACGAAGCGGGTGCCGCTATGGGCGCGATCCAGTTCGACGGTAGCGCGCAGCGACTTGGCCATCGAGCCCACGATCAACGAGCCGAGGCCGCTGCCGCGGGGTGCGGCCTCATCCTGCGGGTAGCCGATGCCGTCGTCTTCCACCACGAGGCGCAAGCCCTCCCCCAATTTCCTGAGCTGAACGCGTATCTGGCCTGGCTGACCTTTCGGGTAGGCGTATTTCAGGGCGTTGGTCACGAGCTCGTTCACCATCAGCCCGATCGGCACAGCGCGGTCTGTCTCCACCCGGATCGGGTCGGCAAGCAGCTCGATTCGCCTGCCGGCGCGCGTGTCGGGTGCATCGGCGGCCTGGGTGGCGCGATCCAGCTCCTCCACCAGGCCAGCCAAGTAGGCGTCCATTTCGACAAACTCGACGTTGTCGCCGGTGTAGAGGCGGCGGTGCACCATGGTGACGGCCTCCACCCGTTCGGCGGCCTGGCGCAGCATCAGCCGGGCGGCTGGGTCGGACACGCGGCGCGCCTGCATTTCGATCAGCGAGGTGATCAGCTGCAGGCTGTTGGCCACACGGTGGTTGACCTCGCGCAGCAGAACCGCCTGCTGGGCGGCCAGAGTGGCCAGCCGGTCGCGGCTGGCGCGCACCTCCTGCTCGGCGGCGTCGCGCTCGCGTTGGAGGCGGGCGCGGACGATCTCCTGGGCAACGCTGGCGCTCAGCAGCTCGATGAACGCTCCGTGCACGTCCTTGACCACGTAATCGGCGGCGCCGTTCTTCAACGCGGTAACCGCGATGCGCGGCTCCTCCGCCCCGGTCACGAAGATCACCGGCGGCGCGTCGGGCAAGCCGCGCAGCACGTCCAACACCTCCAGCCCATCCTGGCCCGGCATGTAGTGATCCAACCCGATCGCGTCGAAGCGGGCTTGTTTGGCCAGCCCAATACCCTCGGCACCGCTTGCGGCCAACGTGACCTGCACACCGGCACGCTGAAGATGCCGCTGCACCAGCCGGGCGATTCCCGGATCGTCGTCGATGTAGAGAATGTGCGGCGCCGCCGGGTTGTCGGCCATCAGGCGCGCGTTATCCACGCCCGCTGGCCGTGTGGCGCCGGGGCGGGGCTCCGCGCGCACCGGTCATGCCGGCTCGGGGACCTGCATGACGCTCAGGAAAAGGCCGAGCTGGCGGATGGCGGCGGCAAAGCCTTCATATTCGACCGGCTTGGTAATGTACACGTTGCAACCGAGGTCGTAACAACGCTGTATCTCCTGCCGGTCGTCCGTGGTCGTCAGAACGATGACGGGGGTGCGCTTCAGGATCGGGTCGGCCTTGATCCTGGCCAGTATGTCGGTGCCGCTCATGTCGGGCAGGTTCAGGTCAAGCAGCACCAGCACCGGGTCCGTCTTGGCCGTGTCGCCGCGGCCGAACAGGTGATCGAGCGCCGTGGTGCCGTCGGCCACATGAGTGATGTCGTTGCCCACGCCGGCACGGCGCACGTTCTTCTCGATCAGCCGTGCATGGCCGGGATCGTCCTCGATCAACAGGATGGTCACCGGCACAGCATTCATCTCTGCTCCACTCCTCTTCCTAGCATTGCAGCGCTGCCCGAGGCTAGCACGGCCGGCAGTTCGACGATGAAGGTCGAGCCTTCACCCTGCACCGAAGCGCAATCTATGGTTCCCCCGAGGCGGCGCAGCAAGGTGCGCACGTGTGCAAGCCCGATTCCTTCGCCGGGGGTATCCTGCTGTCCCGCACGCCGGAACAGCTCGAAGATCCGCTCGCGGTCACGCTCGGCGATGCCGCGGCCATTGTCGTGCACCTCGTAGCGCGCGAACCCCCTGGCGACCCCGCCCGACACCCTGACGAGCGGAGGGCGGCCAGGGGCCACGTATTTCAAGGCGTTCTCGATCAGGTTGGAAAACACCTGTTCGATGGCGATCCGGTCGGAAACCAATGGCGGCAACGGACCTGCCGTCAGCGTGGCGCCCGCCGCGTCGGCCTGGTGCTTCACGCTGTCGAAGACGGCGTGCAACAAGGCCGCCATGTCCAGCCGCTCGGGCGTGATCACGCGCCGTCCCTCCCGCGACAGGCGCAGGATGGCGGTGATCAGCCGGTCCATCTTTGCCGTGCTCGTCTGAATGAAACGTATCGCCTCCGGCAAGTCGTCGCGGCTGGCCTCGCGCACCTCGGCCGGCACGACGATGCCGGCGGGCTCGAGATGGTCGGAGACGAACCGGTTGAGGCGGTCGGTGGCGTTCTCCAATTCGCTGGTGAACCCGATGATGTTGAGCAACGGGGCGCGCAGGTCGTGGCTGACGATGTAGGCGAAGCGCTGTATCTCCTCGTTGGCGCGGGTCAGCTCCTCGGTCCGTTCGACGACAGCCGCCTCCAGCCGGTCGCTGCCGGCGTGCAAGGCCGCATTGGCCAGGGCGAGTTCGGCGCCCGTTCGGCGCAGCGCCGTGACGGTGCCGCGCAGGCTGTTGGACACGAAGGCAGCGAGCAGAAGCAGTTGCAGCAAGGTCACGGCATCGACCGCCACAAGCAGTTGCGCACCCCGCCGGCTGTGGTCCAGGCTGCTGCTGACGACAATGCGCTGGCTGACGGCCAGCCCGTCGGCGATGGCGTGTATCAGCACCATGTCGTTGCGGCCGTGGTCGGTCAACACAAGGGCCATTGCCTGGTCGCGTTGGCCGGCCTGCTCCAGGCGCACGGTCGTGGCCAGTTCGGCCATCTTGTCGTCGATCGCCATGCGCCAGCGATGCATCGCCGGGGTGGCCCAAAGCTCGGGGCTGATCTTGCCCAGCAGGCCCGGCAGGCGGGACACCGCGTCCTGGTACGGAGCCAGATAGGTAAGGCGTTCGGTCAACAGGTAGCCGCGCTGCCCGCTTTCGGCCGACATCACTGCCTCCAACACGCTGACCGTAGCGGCCCGGATGCCGCGGGCGGTCTCCGCGCGGCCCAGGTCGGCTTCGTTACGGCGGGCGATGAGGGCCGAGGCGGCGACAATCGCCAGCATGATCAGCAGGCCAGCCGCCAGGGCCAGTCGTTCCCGCACGCCGAACACGATGCGGTCGGCGAGGGTCATGTCTCGGGGCGGAGTTGGTTTGGTCATCGGGAGTCCGGCTGGCGACGGCGCAGGATGTGTAAATGCGACCGCCGCGGCAAGCTGCCCGGG
>CAXUHU010000080.1:8654-15795 GCA_964250925.1 uncultured Acetobacteraceae bacterium | reverse complement strand
ACCGCACGCCGGCGGTGATCCTGAACGTGCAGCGCCAGCCCGGCGCCAACGTCATCGCCGTGGTCAACCGAATTGCCGCCCTGCTGCCCAGGCTGCAAGCGTCGCTGCCGGCGGCGTTGCAGGTGACCAAGCTGACCGACCGCACCACCACGATCCGCGCGTCGGTCGCCGACGTGGAGTTCGAGCTCGCCTTGGCCATCGGCCTGGTCGTGCTGGTGATCTTCGTGTTCCTGCGCCGGTTGCCGGCGACGCTGATCCCCAGCCTGTCCGTCCCGCTCTCGCTGGTGGGCACGCTGGCGGCGATGTACCTCTGGGGTTTCTCGCTCGACAACCTGTCGCTAATGGCGCTGACGATCGCGACCGGCTTCGTCGTCGACGATGCGATCGTGATGATCGAGAACATCGACCGCTACATCGAGATGGGCGAGCAACCACTACAAGCCGCATTGAAAGGCAGCCAGCAGATCGGCTTTACGATCATCTCGCTGACCGTCTCGCTGCTCGCGGTGTTGATCCCGCTGCTGTTCATGGGCGACGTGGTGGGCCGCCTGTTCCACGAATTCGCCATCACGCTCGCGGTCACCATCGTGATCTCCGCCGTGGTGTCGCTGACCCTGGTGCCGATGCTGTGCGCGCGCCTGCTGAGCCACCAGGCGCCCGAGGAGCAAAGCCGTTTCGCCCGCTGGGCGGAGCACGCCACCGAACGGGTGATCGAGCGCTACGGTGCCGCGCTGGACTGGGTGCTTGACCGCCAGGTGATGACGCTGCTGGTGGCCAGCGTGACCGTGGCACTAACGGCGTTCTTGTACGTGGTGATCCCGAAGGGCTTCTTCCCGGTGCAGGATACCGGGCTGATCCAGGGCATCAGCGCGGCAGCGCCCTCGGCCTCCTACGCCGCGGTGTCGCGCGGGCAGCAGGCGTTGGCCGAGGTAATCCTGCGCGATCCGGACGTGGTTAGCCTGTCCTCGTTCATCGGCATCGACGGCACCAACACGACGCTGAACGCCGGGCGTTTCCTGATCAACCTGAAGCCGCGCGACCAGCGCGCGGACAGCTCCAGCGCCGTCATCCGCCGACTGCAGCAGGAGGTCTCGAGCGTCGCGGGCATCGCGCTCTACATGCAGCCCGTGCAGGACCTGTCGATCGACACCACGGTCAGTGCGACGCAGTACCAGTTCGTGCTGGAGAATGCCGACCTCTCAGCTTTCGCGGTGTGGATGCCAAAACTACTGGACAGGCTGCGTGCCATTCCGTCGATCACCGACATCGCGAGCGACCTGCAGACGAACGGCCTGGCCGCCGACATCACCATCGACCGTGCGACGGCCGCGCGTTTCGGTATCACGCCGGCCACCGTCGACAACGCGCTGTACGACGCGTTCGGCCAGCGCATCGTCTCGACGATCTTCACGCAATCCAACCAGTATCGCATCATCCTGGAATCCGAGCCGGCCGTGCAGCGCTCGCTGGCCAACCTGAACGCGCTGTACCTGCCGTCATCGACCGCGGCCAACGGCCAGGTGCCCCTCAGCGCCTTTGTCCACGTGACCACGCGCGCGGCGCCCCTCGTGGTCAGCCATCTCGGGCAGTTTCCGTCCACTACCATCAGCTTCAACCTCGCCAAGGGCGCGTCGCTGGGTGCGGCCGTGGATGCCATCCGGCGTGCCGAGCACGACCTGCACCTGCCGGACAGTTTTCTGACCGCTTTCCAAGGGGCTGCTGCCGCTTTCGAAAGCGCGCTCGGCAACGAGCTGTACCTCGTCCTGGCCGCCATCGCCGCGATGTACATCGTGCTGGGCGTGCTGTACGAAAGCTTTGCCCATCCGATCACCATCCTGTCCACCTTGCCGTCGGCCGGCATCGGCGCGCTCCTGGCGCTGATGGCGGTGGGATCGGACCTCGACATCATCGGCATCATCGGCATCGTCCTGCTGATCGGCATCGTGAAGAAGAACGCGATCATGATCGTCGATTTCGCGCTGGTGGCCGAGCGCGAGGATGGGCTGGCCCCGCGCGAAGCCATCCACCGCGCCAGCATGCTGCGCCTGCGGCCGATCCTGATGACAACCTTCGCCGCGCTGTTCTCCGCCCTGCCGCTCATGCTGGGCTCCGGAACCGGGTCGGAGCTGCGCCGGCCGCTGGGGCTGGCGATCTTCGGCGGGCTGATCGTCAGCCAGGTGCTCACCCTGTTCACCACGCCCGTGATCTACCTGTTGTTCGACCGGATCGCGCTCAGGTTCGGCCCGCGCAGTGCCGCCGAAGGCCCGGCGCACGCGTGAACATAAGCGCGCCCTTCATCGGCCGGCCAATCGCGACCACGCTGCTCACCATCGGCATCGCTCTCGCGGGCATCTTCGCCTACGTGCAGCTTCCGGTCTCGCCGCTGCCGCAGGTCGACTTCCCGACGATCTCGGTGCAGGCGACCCTGCCCGGGGCCAGCCCCGACACGGTCGCGACCTCGGTCGCCAGCCCGCTCGAGCGCCATTTGGGCCAGATCGCCGACGTGACGGAGATGACGTCGCAGAGCTCGGTCGGCCAGACGCGTATCACCCTGCAATTCGGCCTGAACCGCAACATCGACGGCGCCGCGCGCGACGTGGAAGCCGCCATCAACGCGGCGCGCGCCGACCTGCCGACGGCGCTGCGCGCCAACCCCACCTACCGCAAGGTGAACCCGGCCGACGCGCCGGTGATGATCATAGCACTGACCTCGAAGACGCTGACGCAGGGCCAGCTCTACGATTCGGCGGCCACCGTGCTGGAACAGAAACTCAGCCAGATGCCGGGCGTGGGCGAGGTGGACGTCAACGGCTCGGCGCTGCCGGCCGTGCGCGTGGAGCTGAACCCGGGCGCATTGTTCCATTACGGCATCGGGCTGGAGGACGTGCGTGCGGCGCTGGCCTCGGCCAACGCCAACGCGCCCAAGGGCGCGATCGAGCAGGGCGACCAGCACTACCAACTCTACACCAACGACCAGGCGCCGCACGCGGCCGACTACCGTCCGCTGGTGGTGGCCTACCGCAACGGCGCGGCGGTGCGCTTGACCGACGTGGCCGAGGTGGTCGACAGCGTCGAGGACCTGCGCAACGCCGGCCTGTTCAACGGCCAGAACACGGTGGTGCTGATCGTGTTCCGCCAGCCCGGCGCAAACATCATCTCCACGGTGAACGGCATCCGCGCCGTGCTGCCGCAATTGGAGGCCTCGCTGCCCGGCGGCACCAACGTGTCGATCGCGATCGACCGCACGCCCACGGTGCGCGCCTCGCTGAACGACACGCAGCGCACGCTGGTGATCGCCATCGTGCTGGTCATCGCCGTGGTGTTCGTGTTCCTGGGCAACGTGCGGGCTACGCTGATCCCTGCGGTCGCCGTGCCGGTCAGCATCATCGGCACCTTCGCTGCGATGTACCTGCTCGGTTTCAGCCTGGACAACCTCTCGCTGATGGCGCTGACGATCTCGACCGGCTTCGTCGTCGACGACGCGATCGTCGTGCTGGAAAACATCTCGCGCCACATGGAAGACGGCATGGCTCGCATGCAGGCGGCGTTGCTCGGCGCGCGCGAGGTGGGGTTCACCGTGCTCTCCATCAGCACGTCGCTGGTGGCCGTCTTCCTGCCGATCCTGCTGATGGGCGGCATCGTCGGCCGCCTCTTCCGCGAATTCGCGCTAACCTTGTCGCTCGCCATCGTGGTCAGCCTGGTGATCTCGCTGACCACCACGCCGATGATGTGCGCGCTGTTCCTCCGCGTCGGCCAGAAGGACGCGTCGCGGGGCTGGTTCTTCCGACATACGGAAGCCGGTTTCGCGCACATGCAGCGCTTCTACGAGCGCACGCTGGCCTGGTCGCTGGACCGTGCGTTGCTGGTGATCGTGGTGCTGTTCGCCACGATCGCACTGAACGTCTATCTGTTCGTGATCGTGCCGAAAGGTTTCTTTCCCCAGCAGGATACCGGCGCGCTGATGGGCATGGTCCAGGCGGACCAATCCACCAGCTTCCAGTCGATGCGCACCAAGCTGACGGCGATCCAAAACATTGTGCGGCACGATCCGGCGGTGGCCACCGTGGTGGGGTTCACCGGCGGGCGGCAGACCAACACCGCCAACCTGTTCGTGGCGCTGAAGCCGCTCTCGCAGCGCGACGCCAGCGCCGACCAGGTGATCGCGCGCCTGCGCCCCAAGCTCAATCACGTCGCCGGCGCACGCCTGTTCCTGCAAGCGGTGCAAGACATACGCGTGGGCGGCCGCCAGTCCAACGCGCAGTACCAATACACCCTTCAGGCCGACGACGCGCCGACGCTCTACACCTGGGCGCCCAAGCTGACCGACGCGCTGCAGAAAAATCCGACGCTGACCGACGTGAACAGCGACCAGCAGCAGGCGGGGCTGGAAACCGAGCTCGTCATCGACCGCAACACCGCCGCGCGCCTGAACCTGACGCCGGCCACGATCGACAACACGCTCTACGACGCGTTCGGGCAGCGCCAGGTCAGCACGATCTACAACCCGCTCAACCAATACCACGTCGTCATGGAACTGGCGCCGCGCTATTGGCAGAGCCCAGAGACGCTGCGCGAAGTCTGGGTCAGCACCTCGGGCGCCAACGCGCCCGGCACCAGCAGCACCGGCTTTCCAGCCGGCACCGTGCAGTCGTCCAAGACAGCCACAACGGCCGCGAGCGAGGCACAGGACTCCGCACGCAACGCCAGTTCCAACGCGCTCGCCGCATCGGGAAAAAGCGGCGCGTCCAGCGGCGCCTCGGTCAGCACGGCGAAGGAAACGATGGTGCCGCTGGCGGCGATCTCGCATTTCCAGCCAAGCCACACGCCGCTCGGCGTCAACCACCAGGGTGCTTTCGTCGCCGCCACCATCTCGTTCAACCTGCCGCCGGGCCGCTCGCTCAGCGACGCCACGGCGGCCATCGCGCGTGCTACCGCCGCCATACATATGCCGGCCAGCATTGTGGGCAGCTTCGCCGGCACGGCCGCCACTTTCCAGCAATCGACCAGCAGCGAGCCGGTGCTGATCTTGGCGGCGCTGGTCGCCGTCTACGTCGTGCTCGGCATCCTCTACGAGAGTGCGGTGCACCCCGTCACCATCCTGTCCACCCTGCCGTCGGCCGGCGTGGGCGCGGTGCTGGCGCTGTTGCTGACCGGCACGGAGTTCTCGATCATCGCGCTGATCGGCGTGATCCTGCTGATCGGCATCGTCAAGAAGAACGCCATCCTGATGATCGACTTCGCCCTGACCGCCGAGCGCGAGCAAGGCCTGTCCTCGCGCGAATCCATCTTCCAGGCCTGCCTGCTGCGCTTCCGCCCGATTATGATGACCACATTTGCCGCCCTGCTGGGCGCGGTGCCGTTGGCGCTGGATACCGGGGAGGGTGCGGAGCTGCGCCGGCCGCTGGGCATCGCCATTGTGGGCGGCCTCATCGTCAGCCAGGCGCTCACGCTCTACACGACGCCGGTTGTCTATTTGTATCTCGACCGCTTCCGCTTGTGGTCGCGTGCCGGCTGGCGCCGTGCTTTTCCGGGCACCGCAATTTCGGAGTTGCCCGCAGAGTGAGTAGCAGCCGTCATCCATCATCCGTCATCCGTCACACGTTTGCGTTGTTCCTGCTGTCGGGCTGCATGGTGGGACCGGACTACCATCGGCCGCCGGCACCCGTTCCGGTCGCCTTCAAGGAGCAGCCCGGCTGGAAGATGGCCACGCCACAGGATGCGGCGGCGAAGGGCCAATGGTGGCTGGTATTCGGCGATCCGTTGCTGGACCGCCTAGAGCGCCAGGTCGATACCGGCAACCAGACCTTGCGCGAGCAGGCTGCCGCCTACCAGAACGCGCAGGCGCTTGTCGATGAGGCACGTGCCAACCTGTTTCCCACGCTGACGGCGTCTGCCGGCGTCACCCGGTCGAGCGGCGGCGGTGGCGGCTTCAGCAGCGGCGGCACGGTCGTCAGCAACACGGGGCCGGGCAGCACCACGGCGGGCGGAACAGTTACCGGAACCACGACGACCGGCACCACCGGGACGACCGGGGCCGGCATCGGCTCCGGCGGCTCCACCGCGCGCACAGAATACAACCTGCAAGGCGATGCGAGCTGGGAAATCGATCTCTGGGGCAGGATCAGGCGGCAGGTCGAGAGCAACGTGGCGGCCGCGCAGGCCAGTGCCGCAACCCTGGCCAACGTTCGGCTGTCCGAACAGGCATTGCTCGCCACCGACTACCTCGATCTGCGGGTTACCGACGCGCTACAGCGCGTGCTGGACGAAACGGTCCGCAACGATCTCGAGTCGCTCCGCATCACGCAAAACCAATACGTAGCAGGCGTGGCCGCCCGCTCAGACGTGCTGACCGCGCAATCGCAAAGCGACGCCGCCCAGTCCGCGGCGGTGAACGTGGGCGTGGCCCGCGCCCAGTACGAGCACGCCATCGCCGTGCTGATCGGGCAGCCGCCGGCCGCACTCATCCTGTTGCCGGTCTCGAGCGTGCCGGCCGTGCCGGACATCCCGGGCGTGGTCCCTTCCGCCCTGCTGGAACGCCGGCCCGATGTGGCCGAGGCGGAGCGGACGATGAAGGCGGAGAACGCCCTGATCGGCGTGGCGGTAGCCGCCTACTACCCGGCCGTCACCCTCACGGCGCTGTTCGGCTACGCCGGCAACCCGCTCGGTTCGCTGATTTCCAGCGCCAACCGGCTGTGGTCCATCGGCGCGTCGGCCAGCGACGCCCTGTTCCAGGGCGGCGCCCGCGCCGCAGCCGTGCGTTCCGCACGCGATACCTACGAGCAGAGCGTCGCCACCTATCGCCAAACCGTGCTGACCGCGTTTCAGCAGGTGGAGGATGCGCTGTCCGGATTGCGCATCCTAGGCCGCCAGGCGCTGATCCAGCGTCAGGCGGTGGCCGACTCGCAGCGGGCGGCGCAGATCGCGTTAAACGAGTACCGGGCCGGCACCCAAGCCTACACCGCGGTCGTCACCGCGCAGAACACGCTGCTCACGGCGCAGCAGACCGATTTGTCGATCGAGGAGAGCCGGCTGTCCGATGCCGTCAGCCTCATACAGGCGCTTGGCGGCGGGTGGCAGACGAGCGAGTTGCCGAGCCGGGGGTCGCTGCAGCGGAACAATCCGTTATTGCCGTGAAAAGACC
>CAXUHU010000080.1:0-8554 GCA_964250925.1 uncultured Acetobacteraceae bacterium | reverse complement strand
CTAATCTGACCCTGATACCGTTGCCACTGCGCCCGCCTGCGCGCGAGGTCGGGTCGGTCTTGCTCTCGGGCGAGTAGGGTTTTTTTTATAGCTGAGCTTTTCGGCATGAACGAACGCCCAGACCGAGCGGTAATCAACCTTCAACCGCGTTCGGCCAGCTCCGCCACAAGCCCGCGCAAGGTGAAATCCTGCGTGCGGCATCGCTCGATCAGCCCGTCTCGGTGCACGCCGGCGATCGCACGTGGTTTGCGCCTGCCTATGCGACCAGGCGCCACGCTGCCCGTCGTGCGAAACTGCTTCAGCCACCGAACCGCCGTCGCAATGCCGATCCCGAACCGGGCCGCAGCCTGGTGCCCCGAAAGCCCGCCATGCTCAGCCACCGCAACCACACGCGCCCGAAGGCCCATCAAATACGGTCGTGCCATCTGCCGCTAACCTCCCATCAGCCAGCAACCGAAATCAAAACGCACCCGCGTCGGGGAACCCCAGCCTATCGACTCGAGCTTAAGTCATCCCGCTCTAGCACCTACGACACCGTTTCGGTCAACGCCGCCAGGGCCGAACGCAGCTCTTCGATCCCGATGCCGCTGCGCGCGCTCGTGGCGACCACGTTCGGATACGCCGCCGCATGCGTCTTCACGGCGCCCTGCACCTCGGCCAGCTTGCGCGCCAGCCGGTCGGGCTTCAGCCCGTCGATCTTGGTCAGCACGCATTGGAAGCCCACCGCCGCCCGGTCGAACAACTCCATTACCGCCAGGTCGGACGCTTTCAGCTCGATACGCGCGTCCAGCAGCAGCACCACCCGACGCAACACCACACGGCCGCGCAGGAAATCGAACATCAGCCCCTGCCAGTCCTCCTTCACCGCCTTGGCCGCCTGCGCGTAGCCGTAGCCAGGCATGTCGACCAGCACGAGCCGGCCGCCCAGGTCGAAGAAGTTGAGCTGCTTGGTCCGCCCGGGCTCGCTGGACGCCCGGGCCAGGGCCTTGTGCCCGGTCAGCGCGTTGATCAGCGACGACTTGCCGACGTTGGACCGGCCGGCAAACGCCACTTCCGGCCCCCTGGCCTCCGGCAACTGATCGATCCGCTGCGCCGCGTAGTAGAACCGGCACTCGGCGGCAAACAACAGCCGCCCGGCCTCGCGTTCGGCCGCTTCTTCGTCCGGGGTCATGATGGGCAGGCAAGGCCAGGGGCTCTGCCCCTGGACCCCGCTAAGGACACGTCCTTAAAACCTGAATAGGGTAGGAGGATGAGGGGCCGCGCGGGTCTGCGCCCAGCAATCCAGTCACGCCCGGGCAACGGAGCGCGTTCCGGGGCCGAGTTTGGCTTGGCGTTGGATGTACCATTGCTGGGCCATCGTCAGCAGGTTGTTCCAGGTCCAATAGATCACCAGGCCGGCGGGAAAGCGGCCCATGGTGAACATGAAGATCAGCGGCATGAACTGCAGCATCTTCTGCTGCGCCGGGTCGGGCGCGGGCGGGTTCAGTTTCTGCATGAAGTACATGCTGGCGCCCATCAGCAGCGGCCACACGCCCAGGTGCAGGTAGGGCGAGATCGTGCTGGGATCGACGGGGATCAGGCCGAACAGGTTGAACACGTTGGTGGGGTCGGTGGCCGAGAGGTCCTGAATCCAGCCGAAGAACGGCGCGTGCCGCATTTCGATGGTGACCAGGATCACCTTGTAGAGCGAGAAGAACACGGGGATCTGCAGCAGCATCGGCGCGCAGCCGCTGACGGGGCTGACGTTCTCCGACTTGTACACCGCCATCATTTCGGATTGCAGCTTGGCGGGATCGTCCTTGTAGCGTTCGCGCACGGCGGTGATCTTGGGGGCGAGCAGGCGCATCTTGCCCATCGAGCGGAACGAGCGCGCGGCGATCGGGTAGAACAGGCCCTTGACGCACAGCGTGAACAGCAGGATCGCCACGCCGAAATTGCCGACGACCGAGTAGAGGAAGTCGATCGCGTAGAAGAACGGCTTGGTCAGGAAATAGAACCAGCCCCAGTCCACGGCGTAGCTGAGCAGCGGGATGCCGGCGCGGGTTTCGTAACGGTCGAGCAGGTGCACTTCCTTGGCACCCACGAAGACCCGGCTGTCGAGGCTGGCGGCCGCCCCTGGTGCGAGCTTCTGCGCGTCGGTCGCCAGGTAGCTGACCTGAAACCGGTCGCTGCCATCGTCCAGCGTATGTATCCAGGTTGCGTGCATCGGCACCGCCTGGTCCGGTATCAGCGCGGTCAGCCAGTATTTGTCGGTGAAGCCGGCCCAGCCGCCGGCGCCGGTGTGGTCGTAGCCGACGCCGTCGTGCTTGGCGGCTTCGGACTTGACCTTGGCGTAGCCGAGGTCCTCCAGCTTGTTGTCCATCACGCCCAGCACGCCTTCGAACAGCACGCTGTAGCCGGCGGTCTGCGGCAGGTAGTCGCGCCGCACGCGTTCCCATGGCCAAAGCTGCACCGGCGTGGCGCCGGTGTTGCGTACGATCTGTTGCACGGTGAACAGGTAGTTTTCATCCACCGACAGCGCGATGCCGAACACCAGCCCGGCGCCGTTGTCCCAGCTCAGCGTGACGGGATGGCTTGGGGTGACCGCGCCGCCGCTGCTGGTCCACAGCGTGGCGTCGTCCGGCACGCGGGCACCATCGGTGCTGCTCCAGCCGAACTGGGCGTAGCTGGGCTGCGGGTCGGCCTGCGGCTCGAGCACGCGGACCAGCGGCGAGTTCTTGTTGACCGTCTCGCGGTAGTCTTTCAGGCGAAGGTCGTCCAGCCGGGCGCCTACCAGGCTGATGCTGCCCGTCACCCGCGGGGCATCGATGGCGACGCGCGGCACGTTGGCCGGCGCCGGCACGTGCACCGGTTGGGTGCCCGGGGTCGCCGGGTCGTGGGTGGGGCCGGGCGTCTGCCCGCTGGGCGTGGTGCGCGTGGTCTGCGTCGCCTGCTGCGCCAGCACGGGCTGCGGCTTGCGCGGGGCGATGTATTGGAAGGCCAGCAGGATCGCGATGGAGAGCGCGATGAACAGCGGCAGGCGTTTTTGATCCATCAACGGGCCTTGGCAGGGTGCGGACGACGCGTAAAGCAAGCATCGTGCGAGGGCACGGGGTCGTATCCCGCGGTGCAGAACGGGTTGCAGCGCACAATGCGCCATGACGCAAGCCAGGCGCCGCGCAGCGCGCCGTGCGTACGGAGTGCTTCGATGGCGTAGGCGCTGCAACTCGGCTGGAAGCGGCAGGACGGTGCCAGCAAGGGCCGCACGATGAGTTGGTAGGCGCGCACCAGCAAAGCCAACCCTGCCCCGACGGGCTTCACGGCTGATCCCGCACGGCCACGCCCAGTTTGGCCAGCGAGCGGCGCAGGTCGTCGATCAGCAGCCCGAACGGCCGGGTCCGCGTGGTATCGCGTCCCACCATCACCAGGTCGGCGCCGATGGCGGGCGTCGACCGGAGCAGCAGGCGTGCGGCCTCGCGCAGGCGGCGGCGCGTGCGGTTGCGCACGACGGCGTTGCCGACCTTCTTGGTGACGGTGAAGCCCAGGCGGACCGGCTGGTCATCGCCACGCTGCAACGCCTGCAAAACCAGGCCGGGCGAGGGCGCCTTGCGGCCCCGTGAGGCCACGCGGAGGAACTCGGCGCGGCGTTTGAGGCGCGCCTTGCCGGTGGCCATGAACTAAGCTGAAAGCTTCTTGCGGCCCTTGGCGCGGCGGTTGGCGATCACCTTGCGGCCACCGACCGTTTCCATGCGTGCGCGGAAGCCATGCCGGCGCTTGCGGACCAGCTTGGATGGTTGATAGGTGCGCTTCACGACGGGAACTCCAACAGGCTCGAGCGGGGCCCTGAGCCGAGTCCCGCGTCCATTGGCGGCTTATAGGTGCCGCGGCGGGGCGCCGTCAATTCTGTGGCACGCCGGCGATGACGCCACCCTTCGCCCCGGCTGCGCGTTGTGCGAATGACCGTGGTATGGAGACTGGATGGCATACGCGCTTTTAGGTGCGGCCGTCGGCCTGGCGGCCGGCGCGCTGGCCGCCATCCTGGTGATGTCGGGCCGGATCAGGGACGGCCGCCGCACCGCCGTGGCGCTGCGCGGCAAATTGGACGAGGCGGCGGCGGCTCAGGTCCAGGTGGCCGAGCTGCGCGCGAGCCTGTCCAGCCTACGTCACGACATTCGCGGCATCCTCTCGCCCGTCCTGCTGATGGCCGACCGGCTGCTGAGCCACGAGGAGCCGGGGGTGCGGCGCGCCGGCGACGTGATGGTGCGCACGGTGGAGCGGGCGACGGCACGGCTGTCCGAGACGCGGCTCGGTCAGGAGAACAGCGACCAGGGATAGCGCTCGTGCACGAGCGCCAGGGGTGCCCCGCCCGGCTGGGCCAGCACAGCGTGGTGGATGAGCGCCCAGGGACCGTCCCGGCCGCAGATACGGGCCGACAGCGTCGTGCGGCGCAGGCCCAGCCGCTGCACGACCCGGCCGAACGGCAGGTCGGTGCTGTGCAGGCGTGCAGCCAGGTCGGGCGGCAGGCGGGCCGGCACGTAGCGCAGTTCGGCGTCCGACAGCACCTGTGCGCGGCAGATCAACTGCACCTGGCGGATGGTTACCGCCTCGTCCGGCCGGGCGTGCAGGGGAGTGTGCCGCACCGCGTCGGTTTCGGTTGCGTCGGGTGCCAGCCGCCGGACCGATACGGGGCTGCCATACGCCGCCTCCAGCACCGCCGTGGCGCTGTCGCCCGCCAGCAGGGCGGCGTGGAGCGCCGCAGGCCGCAGCGGCATCACGACGGTCGCCCTCAGACCAGAGGCAGCAGCCGCACGTCCTGCCCGCGACGGAGATCCAGCAGCGCCGACTGGCGGAACAGGCGCGCCAGCACGGACAGCCGTCGCCGGTCGCCGGTAACCAGCAGGTGGTCCTCCGCCCAACCCGGTCCTGCGCTGGCCGCAGGCAGTGCGGGCGTGTCGCCCAGGCGGTGCCGCAGGGCCGCCATCATACGGTCGTTCCAGCGTGGCGGCATACGGCGGCTGGCGGGGTTCCAGGCGGTGATCAGAACGGCGTGTCGCGCGCGCATGCCGGCCAGCAGCCCGTCCAGATCGCCGGACCGGCGGCCGACGGCGAGATCGAATCCCGCGACGCTGTAGCGGCTGCGGCGGTATGCGCTGGCGAGATGCACGGGCAATGACATGCGCGCCCCATAGGCCCTCGCCGGCGACAGCACAATCCAAGCCGTCAATCCAGCGCGTCGCGCCGGTCGGGGAATACCACGTCGCGGTGGACGTGGACGGACATCAGGAGGCCCATGGCGAACATCACCGTCAGCATGGCCGAGCCGCCGTGGCTGACCAGCGGCAGCGGCACGCCGCCCACGGGGATGGCGCCCACCACCATCGCCACGTTGACGAACACATACATGAACATGTTGACCGCGATGCCCAGCGCCAGCAGGCGGCCGTACTGGTGGCGGCAGCGCAGCGCTACCATCATGGCACCCAGGATGATGGCCAGCAGCAGGGTCAGCAAGGCCAGCGCGCCGACCAGGCCCCATTCCTCGGCCACGATGGAGAAGATGAAGTCGGTCTGTTTTTCGGGGAGGAAGTTCAGGTGCGCCTGGGTGCCCTGCATGAAGCCGCGGCCCCATAGCCCGCCGGAGCCCAGCGCGATCTTGGATTGAATGATGTTGTAGCCGGCGCCCAGCGGGTCGCTTTCAGGATTGAGGAAGGTGGTGATCCGTGCGCGCTGGTAGTCGTGCAGGTGATGGTAGGCGAGGGTGGCCAGGAAGGGCAGCGGAATGGCCAGCAGGCCCATCTGCCACAGCCGCATGCCGGCACCCACGAAGATCGAGAAGCCAACGACGCCGGTGATGAAGGCGGTGCCGAGGTTGGGTTCCTTGAGGATCAGCGCCACCGGCAGCAGCACGGCCAGCGCCGGCGGGACCAGGAAGAGCGGGTTGCCGACACGCGCCCAGCTCGCCCGGTTGAACCAGTGGGCCAGCGCCATGGCGAGCGCTACCTTCATGATCTCGCTGGGTTGCAGCTGCACCGGCCCCAGCTCCAGCCAGCGTTCGGCGCCCTTTCCGACGTGGCCCATGCGCAGGACCAGCACCAGCAACACCAGGGATGCGCCGTAGATCGGCCAGGAGAAGCGGGCGATGATGCGTATGTCGATCATGGCCAGGACCAGCATCATGACCAGGCTGAACCCGAAACGCAGGCCGTGGCGCCAGGCATACAGCTCCGGCCCGCCGCCGGCCGAGTAGAGTGCCACGTAGCCGCAGGCGGCGAGCAGGCAGAGCAGCAGGACGTAGAGCCAGTTGATGCGCCAGAGCTTGGTCAGCAAGCCGAAATCGGGTTCGGCGCGCAGCAGGCGGCGTTCGGAGATCATGGCGGAGAAAGGCCTGCTTTCTTGAAACGGCAGCAAAAAGCCACCATCAGGCTGCCAAGCTGGCTCGGCAGTCTCTATGCTCCTGCTACTCGATCGTCACGACGACTTTTCCCACATGCGTCGCACCCTTCAAGTGCCGGTAAGCCTCGCGCACGTCCTCGAAGGCAAACACCCGGTCGATCACCGGCTCGATCCGGTGCAGTGCCATCGCGCGGTTCATCGCCTCGAACATCTGGCGCGAGCCGACGTAGATGGGCCGGACGATGGCGCCGCTGCCGAAGATGGCCAGCGGATCCAGCATGCCGCGCGTCAGCACGCCGATCAGCGTGACGGTGCCGCCGTTGCGGGTCGCACCCAGCGAGCGGGCCAGGGTGCCGGGGCCGCCCACTTCGACCACCTGGTCCACGCCACGGCCGCCGGTCAGCCGCTTGACCTCGTCCTGCCATTCAGGGTGCGTGGTGTAGTTGATGCCGTCCGAGGCACCCAGGGCACGGGCACGCTCCAGCTTGGCGTCGCTCGACGAGGTGGCGATCACGCGTGCGCCGGCGGCGTGGGCGAACTGCAGCGCAAACATGGAGACGCCGCCGGTGCCGAGGATCAGCACGGTTTGCCCGGGCTGCAGGGGATGCAGGCCGTAGAGCGCGTTCCAAGCGGTGACCGCGGCGCAGGGCAGGGTGGCGGCCTGCTCGTAGGACAGATGCGCGGGGACGTGCACCAGGCCGTGCTCGTCGAACACCACATACTCGGCCAGCACGCCGTCGATGGCCCCGCCCAGCGCGGTCTTGCCATCGGCCGCCTCCATGCCGCCGCCGAGCCAGGATTGCATGAAGATGCCCGCGACGCGGTCGCCCGCCTGCACGCGCGTCACCCCTTCGCCCACTTCGACCACCTCGCCCGCCCCGTCGGACAGCGGCACGAGATCGGGTGGCAGGACGCTCATCATGTATTTGCCGGTAGCGACCGCAAGGTCGCGGAAGTTGAGCGAGGCCGCCCGCATGCGAACCAGCACCTGGCCGCGGCCGCAGGCGGGCAAGTCGGTCTTCGTCAGGGTCAGGTCGTCGAAACCGGTGTGTTTCGGCAGGCGGTAGAGGCGCATCGCGAGGGTCCCGATCCCGTTCAGTCGGCCTGCGCGGTTTGGCGCATCTGGCGCCACAACGCCACTGCCATGCTGACGCCCACGAACCATAGCAGCCAGGCCGCCTCTGCCCTGAGCGGCATCGCCGCCGGACCGTAGAGCCCCGGCGCCCACATGATGGCGACGCCGTCCAGCAGCAGGGCAGGCATGGACACCATGGCCGCGACCCACGGCAACGGAGCGTTCTGCCCGGCGACGCGGATGGCAAGATCGACGGTCAGCCAGGCAAGCGGAATGGTCGCGAGCATCAGGGCGAGGCTGAAGCCGGGTGAGAACAGTCCAAACGGGGCGGCGAAGCGGATGGTCAGGACGCCGACCGCCCATAGGACGGCGCTGAGCACGGTGAGCCGCATGCTTGCTGCCGATCCGGCACCGCCATAGTGAAGGCTTGCTGCACTTTGAGACATCGTACGACCTTGCTGTAGCACGCATTACATAACAGGTGGACGTAATAGGCGCTACAAGAATCGTATGGGCATTCGCGACATCAAACGCGCCGAAGCGCTGGACCGCATCGCCGATCACATGCTGAGCGAAGGCTTGGCACCTTCCAGCCTCCGCGCGCTGGGAACCGCTTCGGGCACCAGCGACCGCATGCTGCTGTACTACTTCACCGACAAGGACGAGATCGTAACGTTAGCTTTGCAGGCGGTGTGCGTTCGCCTGGCCGGTATGCTGGCCGAGGCGGTGGGCGAGGCGCCGCCTTTGCCGCCGGGGCCGCTCCTGCGGCAGTTGGCGCCGCTCATGCGCGGCGCGGCCTTTCGGCCGTTCATGCGTCTTTGGCTGGAACTGGCGGTTCTGGCGGCGCGCGAGCAGGAGCCGTTCCGCCGGGTAGCGGGCGAGATTGCCGGCGCCTTCATCGCCTGGGTGGCCGGCCGGCTTGATGTTGAGGACGCCGGACGCCACGCCGAGGCTGGCGCGCTGGTAGCGTTGCTGGACGGGGTGATCCTGCTCGACTGCGTCGGCAAGGCGGCCTGCGCCGACGCGATTCTCGCGCGCGGGGACGGCTAAATCGCGTTCAGGCTGACCGTAAACGGTCAGCGCGCTCTAAATATATGTTCGAACGAG
>CAXUHU010000079.1:0-16035 GCA_964250925.1 uncultured Acetobacteraceae bacterium | reverse complement strand
TCCCAACACCTTCTGTTCGCGCAACGTGGCGATCCGTGCGGCATCGTAGCCGATAGACGCCAGAACCGCATCCGTGTCGGCACCCGCCGGCCGCGCCGCGCGTGGCGCGTCCGTCCGCGTCACGGAGTAGCGCGGCGCAGGCGCAGGCTGGACGATGCCGGCCACATCGGTAAACGTGCCGCGCGCCACGTTATGCGCGTGGTGCGGCGCCTCCTGCATCGACAGCACCGGCGCGAAACACGCATCCGTGCCCTCCATCAACGCGCACCAATCCTCGCGCGTCCTGGTCAGAAACATCTGCGTCAGCGCATCCTTCAGCCCCGGCCAAGCGTCCCGATCCATCTGCGCATCGAACCGCGCGTCCTCCGCCAGCCCGGTCGCTCGCCGCAGCAGCGCGTAGAATTGCGGCTCGATCGAGCCGATGGCGATGTATTTCCCGTCAGCACATTCGTAGCTGTCGTAGAAATGCGCGCCGGTGTCGATGAAATTCACGCCGCGCTCGTCGCGCCAAAGCCCCATTCCGTGGAAGCTCCAGGTCATCGCGTTGAGCAGCGCCGCGCCGTCCGTCATCGCACAGTCGATCACCTGGCCCGCGCCGCCGGCCCGCACCGCCAGCAATGCGCTGACCATGCCAAAGGCGAGCATCATCGCACCACCGCCGAAATCGCCGGCAAGGTTGATCGGCGGCGTTGGTTTTTCGCCGGCCCGCCCGCAGGCGTGCAGCGTGCCGGACAGCGCGATGTAGTTGATGTCGTGCCCCGCTGCCTGCGCCAGTGGCCCGTGCTGCCCCCAGCCGGTCATCCGCCCATAGACGAGCCTCGGATTATCCTCCAGCAGCACGTCCGGCCCCAAACCCAGCCGCTCTGCCACGCCCGGCCGGAACCCTTCAATCAATCCGTCGGCCGACCGCGCCAGGTCGCGCACCACTGCGGCCCCTTCCGGCCGCTTCACATCCACCGTGATCGACCGGCGGGACCGCGCCAACGCATCGCGCGAATCCACAAAAGCCCCCGGCCGCTCCACCCGCACCACGTCCGCACCATGATCGGCCAGCATCATGCCGCAGAACGGCCCGGGCCCGATGCCGGCCAGTTCCACGATGTGCAGCGACGACAGTGGACCCGGCACGACGCTACCGCGGCGCCATCCGGATCGCGCCGTCCAGGCGAACGCTTTCCCCGTTGAAATAGCCGTTGCGGACCATTTCCAGCACCAGCGAGGCGAACTCGTGCGGCACGCCCAGCCGCTTGGGAAACGGTACGCTGGCGCCCAGCGCCGCCTTGACGTTTTCGGGCGCCGCCTGCAGCAGCGGCGTGTCGAAGATGCCCGGCATGATGGTGTTCACCCGTATCCCCTCGCCCGACAAATCGCGCGCCACCGGCAGGGTCATGCCCACGATCGCCGCCTTAGAGGCCGCATAGGCTGCCTGCCCGATCTGCCCGTCCTCGGCCGCGACCGACGCGGTGTTGACGATCACGCCACGTTCGCCGGCCGGCGCGTCCAGGGCCAGCATGCCGGCGGCGCTCTTGGCGATGCAGCGGAACGTGCCCACCAGGTTGATCTGTATCGTGCGGTCGAAGCTGTCGGCAGGGTAGTGCCTGATCTCACCAGTCGCCTTGTCGCGGCTGGCGGTCTTGATCGCCTGGCCGGTGCCCGCACAGTTCACCAGGACGCGCTCCTGACCCAGCGCCGCGCGCGACCGGGCAAAACCGGCATCCACGTCCTGGTCGGAGGTCACATCCACCTGGCAGAACACCCCGCCGATCTCGGCGGCCAGAGGCTCGCCGCGGGCGGCGTTCATGTCGAAGATGGCCACGCGGGCACCCGCCGCCGCCAGCGCCCGCACGGTCGCCTCGCCCAGCCCGCTGGCGCCCCCGGTCACCACAGCGACCATCCCGCTCAGCTCCATGGCGTTCCTCTCCCGTGTCACGTGCCGGTGCCTCTACCGTAAGGAATGGCGCCGCGATAGGTGCCAGGACAGCAGCGTAAAGCGCCGCAGGCAAGACGGGTCATCACCAAGACGGGTCATCACGAAGTTGCAAAGACCGCGAAGAGCATCGGGATTGGTGGCGACTGCTGTGTACGGTCCACTGCCGTTGGAGTAAAATGCTTCGCGGCCGACAGAAACGCCCTCGTTCTTCGTGGCCTCCCTATCTTCGTGGCGGATCTTGCTGCGGTGTGGTCGAACCGACGGTCGCCCGGTTGGCGGCCTGCCGCGATTGCCTGTAGCCTGAACCAAAACGACAGCCCGGGAATGCTATGCAAGTCCTCGACGTACCCCCGCCCGCCTTCATGAACGACGACGGCCTGCGCATGTTCGAGGACTCGGTCGCCCGCTTCTTCGACCGCGAAGCCCCGCCGGAGCGCGTGGCCCGATGGCGCCGCGACGGCCAGGTGGAGCGCGCCTTCTGGCACAAGGCGGGCGAGGCCGGCCTGCTGGGCGTGACGGTGCCCGAGGAGTACGGCGGCGTGGGCGGCGACATACGCCACGAGATGGTGCTGGTCGACCAGACGATACGCAAGGGCGTCAGCGGGTTCGCCATTTCGCTGCACAACGTCATCGTCACGCCCTACATCATCGCCCACGGCACGGAAGAACAGAAGCAGCGCTGGCTGCCCAAGCTGGTCAGCGGCGAGCGCGTCGCCGCCATTGCCATGAGCGAACCCGACGCGGGCTCCGACCTGCAGGCCATCCGCACCACCGCGGTGCGCGACGGCAACGGCTATCGCATCAACGGCCAGAAAACCTTCATCTCCAGCGGCCAGGTGGCCGACCTGATCGTCGTCGTGGCCAAGACCGATCCGGCAGCCCGCGCCCGCGGCATCTCACTGCTGATCGTCGAAGCCGACGAGGCCGAGGGCTTCCGCCGCGGCCGCAAGCTCGACAAGGTGGGCCAGGACGCCGCCGACACGTCCGAGCTGTTCTTCGACAACGTCTGGGTGCCCGCGCAGAACCTGCTCGGCCCCGAGGAAGGCCGCGGCTTCGCCCAACTGATGGCCGAACTGCCCAAGGAACGCATGATCATCGCCTTCGGCTCGGTGGTCGAGATGGAACGCGCGATCGAAACCACGCTCGACTACGTCAAGCAGCGCAAAGTGTTCGGCCAGTCGATCCTGGATTTCCAGAACACCCAGTTCAAGCTCGCCGAATGCAAGACCGAAGCGACCATCGCCAAGGTCTTCGTCAACCACTGCATCGCCCAGCTCCTGGAGGGCCGCCTCGACGGCACCACGGCGGCGATGGCGAAGTACTGGACCACCGACATGCTGTGCAAGATCGTTGACGAATGCCTGCAATTGCATGGCGGCTGGGGCTACATGAACGAATACCTGATCGGGCGGATGTACCGCGATGCGCGGATCTCGCGGATCTACGGCGGCTCGAACGAGATCATGAAGGTGCTGATTGCGCGTAGCTTGTAGGAAAGAAAGCTCTTCTTTTCTGAAGCAAAGAAGCAAAAGACTTTTGTTATTAGGCCGTGTGGACAGTTTTTTTTGAACTGATCGGCGACTGGACTTCGTGACTCACCCAGATAGCGTCATTGCAGAATGCTGAAAGCAAGGTTGTCGTACGCGTTGGGTTACAGGAAGATCTCCTGGCAGAGCGCTTGACCACCGAACGCCGCTACCAAGGCAGAAGATTGTATCAGGTGCCCCGAAACCCCTGCGCGACCACGTAAAGCTCGCTGCTGTCCTTGCGGCTGGCCGGCGGCTTGGCGTGCTTCACGGTCGCGAAACGCCGCTTCATCGGCACCAGCATTTCCTTCTCCGACCCGCCCTGGAACACCTTGGCCACGAACGCGCCGCCGGGCGCCAAAATGCTGCACGCGAAATCCAGCGCCAGCTCGGCCAGGATCATGATCCGTATGTGGTCGGTCGCCGCATGGCCTGTGGTGTTGGGCGCCATGTCGGACAGCACCAGGTTCGGCGGCCCGCCCAGCAACTCCCTCAGCCGCCCAGGCATCGCCAAGTCCTCGAAATCGCCCTGGATCAGCGTCGCGCCCTGCACCGGCTCGATCGGTAGCAGATCCACCCCCACCACCTGCGCCGCCCCGCGCAGCAGCGCCACCTGGCTCCAGCCGCCAGGCGCCGCCCCCAAATCCAGCACACGGCACCCGCGGCCGATCAGGTGAAATCGGTCGTCCAGCTCCATGAGCTTGAATGCCGCCCGCGACCGGAACCCCTGCGCGCGGGCCGCAGCCACGTAGGGGTCATTCAACTGCCGGCTCAACCAACGCTGCTGCGCCGTCGTCCGCCCGTGCGATTTGCGCAGCGTAACCGTCAGGCCGCGCGCGTTGTTGGTGTCGGGGGTGCCGGGTTTCTTCATTGGCATGCCACGTCCGTCATTACCGGCCCATGCCGCCTCAATGCTGCGGCATGCCCGGTCTCCTCCGTCCCCTGCCCTGCCGCATCATCCGCAGCAACATCCCCTCACGCAGCCCGCGATCGGCCACGATCACCTCCGGCACGCGCCACAGGCTGCGTATTCCCTCGAAGATGGCACAACCCGGCAGCACGAAATCGGCTCGTTCGGCGCCCACGCAGGGGTGGTGCGTCAGCCCGGCGCGCCCCAGGCTGCGCAACAGGGCCAGAGCGGCGTCCGTCGCCTCCGCACTCAGATGCACGCCGTCGATCATCGGCCGGCGATAGCGGGCCAAGTTCAACGCCACGCCGGCGAGCGTCGTCACGGTGCCGCTGGTGCCCAGCATGCGTACCCCGCCCTGCCGTATCTCGTGGCCGATGCAGTGGATGCGTTCGAAGGCGGCGAGCCTAGCCGCCACGTCGTCGACCATGTCCTGGTAGCCGTCCGGATCGAAGCCGTGATGGCCCCATCGTTCGGCCAGGGTGACGACGCCCACCGGCAGGCTATCGTAGCCGATCAGCTCGGCCGGCCGGCCCTCCTGCAGCCGCACCCAGGCCAGCTCGGTCGAGCCGCCGCCGATGTCGAACAGCAGCGCACGGCGGCCCTGCCCGCGCAGCAGCGGCCCGCAGCTTTCCAGCGCCAGTTCCGCCTCCTCGCGGGTGGAGATGATGTTGAGCGCAAGCCCGGTCTCCGCCTGCACGCGGCTGAGGAACGCAGGGCCGTTGCCCGCGCGGCGGCACGCCTCGGTGGCGATGGCGCGCAGCCCGCGCACCGGCCGGCGCGCCAGCCGGGCGGCGCAGGCGTGCAAGGCGCCCAGCGTGCGGTCCATCGCCACGTCGCTCAGCACGCCCGAGTTTTGCAGCCCCTCGCCCAGGCGCACGATGCGCGAAAAACTGTCGAGCACCCGGAAACCCTCGCCGGTCGGCGCGCCGATCAGTAGCCGGCAGTTGTTTGTGCCCAAGTCCAACGCTGCGAACACCCCGGTGTCGCAGCGCTCCGCACCCCGCGTCTCGGCCGGGTGGTGGCGTTCGGTGTCGCCGTGCCGCGCTGCATCGTCAAACATCTGGCGGGGCCTTCCCGTCCTGGAACATGGCAGTGTCAACCAGTTAGGGTCTATGGTGCAAGGAGTCTGCAAGGATTGGGGGACGATTTGCCGGACATCGAGATCGCCGAGGACCTGCCGGGCGGGCAGCACCTGCACGGCACCGTCGCACCAGGGTTCGAGGCTGTGGCTGCGGCGTTTTCCGCCAACTTCGCCGAACGCGGCGAGGTGGGCGCCAGCGTGTGCGTCACCGTGGCCGGGCGCACCGTGGTCGATCTCTGGGGCGGGCTGGCCGATCCGCAAACCAAACGGGCATGGGAGCGGGACACCGTCTCCATCGTGTTCTCCTGCACGAAGGGGGCCACCGCGCTCTGCGCCCACATGCTGGCCGAGCAGGGCCGTCTCGACCTCCACGCGCCGGTGTCGGCGGTGTGGCCGGCCTTCGCCCAGGGCGGCAAGGGCGATACGACGGCCGCCATGATGTTGGCGCACACCTCGCCGGTGCCCCATCTGCGCGACGCGATCAGGCCGGGCGGATACGCGGACTGGGACTACATGGTCGATCGCGTCGCGGCCGAGCCGGCCTTCTGGCCGCCGGGCACGCGCCAGGGCTACCACGGCGTCACCTTCGCCTGGACGGTGGGCAACATGGTGCGCATCGCGGCGGGCGAGCCGCTTGGCGCCTACTTCGCCCGCCACGTGGCGGGACCGTTGGGGCTCGACTTCCACATCGGCCTGCCGGAGGGCGAGGAGGCGCGGGTGGCGCCGATGATCGCCAGCCTTCCTTCCGAAGCCAACCCGCAATCCAAGTTCATCCAGGCGGTGATGGGTGCGCCGGGCAGCGTGCCGCAGCTGTTCCTGACCAATAACGGCGGGGCCGACTTCAACAGCCGCGCCATCCATGCGGCGGAGATCGGCAGCGCCAACGGCATCACCAACGCGCGCGGCCTGGCTGGGCTGTACGCGCCCTTGGCGGCCGGCGGCGGCGGCTTGCTGCGCCCGGCCACCGTCACAACCATGGGACGGGTATGCGCCGCCACGTTCCTGGACGCGACGCTGATGCAGCCGATGCGCTTCGGCCTGGGTTTCATGGCTCTGACCGACAACCGCCCCACCGGCGGCGACAGCCTGCTGATCGGCGAGCGCGCCTTCGGTCATGTCGGCATGGGCGGCAGCGTGGGGTTTGCAGACCCCGAGGCTAAGCTCAGCTTCGGCTACACGATGAACCGGATGGGGGCTGGCATCCTGCTCAACACGCGGGGGCAGAGCTTGGTGGATGCGGTTTACGCGAGCATGCAAAGTTGACAAAGTAACGAATCTGGAACGAAGCTGCGCCGATTGGCAATTCGAGGCCGATGAAAGCCCTCCATGAGCGTTCTCGACAGTCTCGCCCATGGTTTGATCGGCGTGCTCGCCACCTTCGTGCGGCTGGCACTTGAGGTTCTGGGCGCGATCGAGGGCGTGTTGCGCGCGTTGATGTCGGGGGTCGGGCTGAGCGCCGACGTTCAGACGCTGTTGCTGATCCTGTTGCTGGCCACTTTCCTGTTCGGCGTCCTGCGTCTGCTACGCGGCCGGCTGCGCACGCTGGCAGCGCTTACCTTGTTCCTGGTTCTGGCCCACACGCTAGGCCAGATCGTACAGGAGCCGGTCAGCTAGGGCGTCGACGCATGAAGTCGCAGATGTCAGATTACCAATCGCGCTCGAGCTGGCCGACATCGCGTGGGCGGCATCGTTCCGCGACGCGGCCGTCATTCGTCGTCCGGCCCGACGTCGGATTTAGGCTCGTTGATGAAGTCCCGGGCTGAGAGCTTGCTCGCGATGGGGTTGAACTTTCGCGGCGCGGTCAGGCTGAAAAAATCCGACAGGCTGCCGCGGGACGAGCCTGCGGCCTGGTAATCCGCATAGTGCGTATAGGTATCGGTGCCCGGGCCGATGAAGCCCAGGCCGAAATTCTGCTCGACGAAATACAGGATGCTGCCGAAATCCAGGATGGCATTGCTGACGGTGCCGGCCGGTGTGAACGCTGATACAACCAGCAGAGGTACGCGGAAACCGTAGGTGTAGCCAGCACCCCAGGTCAGATGCTTGGCGATGTCGAACGGCGCGACATGGTCGTACCACCCGCCCCAATCATCCCACGTGATGATCACCGCAGTATCGTTCCAGTAGTTCTCTCCGGGGCAGGCCTGCTTGCCGACCGCGTTGACGATGCTGGCCACCCACTGCGGTCCGGTTCCGTCGTTGATGCTGGCATGGTCGGATTCGCGCCCGGTCGGGACGACCCAGCTTACCGCAGGCAAGGCGCAGGCGGAGATGTCGGTCAACACCTGTGCCGAGTTGTCGGACACCACGTGCTTGGTCCATATCTTGCCCGTACAGCGGGTCCTGCCGTGGACTAGGCCAGGCTCACAGATATGGCTGAGCGCGTTGGGCGCCGTCCAGATCGAGCTCTGCTGTGCTGCGTAGTAGCGCCAGGACAGAGGTGGCGAGGCCGCGTCCAGCACGTCGCCCAGCGCCGGGTGGTCGAAGCACGGGTAGGTTGGCTTGTTGGCTGTCTCGGAGCCTTTGCCGTTAATGATGGCGACGAGCTGGCTTGTTCGTGCGGTGCAACCTCCCGATATGCCGGGTACCGGGTTTTCCGCGACGAAGAGGGGCGTATCGGGCGAAGGAGCCGACGTGCCGCCGAACAGGAACTGGTGCGCCGGAAAGCTCGGTCCCTGGTTGGTCTGGAACATCCGGTTGGCGAAGCCATACTGCGATGCCAAGTCGAAATAAGGTTGCACGGTGCCGTCGCTGTTGTCCGCATACTTGAACTGTGGCGAGGCGGGCGGCTTGCACTTCTTCAGTCTCAGATGCTCCTGGTCGAAGCCCTGGGTCAGGGCGGCCTCGAAGGCGGCGTGGGTGTGATCGATGTCGTAGCAGCCCGCCAGCGGCACCGCGGCGAGGGGAATGCTGTTGCCGGTCGAGCTTATGCCTGAGCTGGCTATGTCCACACCCGGCTCGAAGCTCGGATTGCTGCCGAACAGATTGTCGGGTGTGCGGTTTTCCTGGATCACGATGACGATGTGTTTGAACGGCGGCGCGGCAGCCAGCGCCGCGGGCGCAGCAAGGCACGCAACCACAACTGAAGCGACACTAAGATGCATCGGCCGTCTCCCGCCCTGTTGGGCCCGCTGTCGAACGCAAAAACTCCTGCGGATACACTACCCCGTAGGGTGACGCTTGGGAAATCGGACAGTGCCGGTCAATGCCGCCTGATGGGACGCGACCGCGAAACCGTTAGATGGTCGGTGTGTGGGTTTTCAGAAGCTGACGGCACGTGCAGCCGATCGAGCCTGTTGTCTTCTGCCCAGTCTTTACTCGGCGACCAGAGTGACCGAGTCGAGGCCGTTCTGTTCATCCCCGCTTGGATCGGCATTAATGAAGCTCAGGGTCGTCGTTGCAGCTTTGGCCGTGAACGTTACCGAAAACGCGCGCCAGACTTCGTTTGCCGATCCCTTGCCTGCCTTGTTGGTCGCTGCCAGCACCTTCCTCTTGCCGACATAGGCGTCGATCGTGCTGGTCAGCCCTTGACCGGAGATGTAGGTGTTGCCCACCCAGAAGGTGAGCTTGTACATCTGACCTGGCGTTGTTTTCACCGTCTGCGAAACGCCTGAAGGCGCGCCGCAATCACAGGTCCCGGTCAGGTCCAAGAACGCGTGGCCCTGGTGCGCGCTCCAGATCACGCCACCCTCATCATAGTTATAGACGGTAGCAACGTTGCCGCTTGTGCCAACTACAGTCCAGGGACCGATCGCCTGACCACTCCCATACACGGTGTAAGAGCCTTGGGGTGACGGCGGCGTTTCGAAGCTGCCATCCTTGATCAGATTGGCCGCAGCCGCCGGCATGGCGCATGTGGCCAGGGCCGCGGTGATCAAAATGCGCACGCTCAGCATCTCTAACCTCCGGGTCGCTAGGCGCTTGTAATATGTCAGCGTCGTCGAAACGACTACCAACCGGGCGTTGAAATCCCTAAAACCCCATTCAACTCGATGTTCGCCGCATATCCAGCACGCGGGCACGTGCCGCCTCGAACTCGTGCGCCCACTGCGCGATGCGCGCCGCGGCTGGAACGACCGCGTCGATACCGCCGATCCCCTGGCCGGCGCCCCAAATGTCGCGCCACGCTTTAGAGGAGCCGCTCGCGAAGTTCATCGCCGATGGGTCCGATTGCGGCAGCGCCTCCGGATCGAGGCCCGCCGCCACGATCGAGCTGCGCAAGTAGTTGCCGTGCACGCCGGTGAACAGGTTGGAGTAGACGATGTCGGACGCGTTGCTCTCCACCACCGCCTGCTTGTAGCCCGACGCCGCGTTGGCCTCCTCGGTCGCGATGAAGGCCGAGCCGATATAGGCCACGTCCGCCCCCGCCGCGCGCGCGGCCAATATTCCGCCGCCGGTCGAGATGGCGCCGGACAGCGCCAGCGGCCCGTCGAACCAGGCGCGTATCTCGGCGATCAGCGCGAAGGGCGAGATGGTGCCCGCATGGCCGCCGGCGCCGGCCGCCACCGCGATCAGGCCGTCGGCCCCCTTGTCGATCGCCTTATGCGCGAACGCCACGTTGATGATGTCGTGTAGCACGATACCGCCATAGGAATGCACCGCGTCGAACACGTCGGTGCGGGCGCCCAACGACGTGATTACGATCGGCACCTTATATTTTACGCACAAATCCAGATCGTGATCGAGCCGATCGTTGGAGCGATGCACGATCTGGTTGACCGCGAAGGGTGCGGCTTGTGCCCCCGGATGGGCTGCATCGTACTCGGCCAGTTCGCCGGTGATGCGCTGCAGCCATTCCTCCAGCGCCTCCTTCGGCCGCGCGTTCAGGGCTGGGAAGGAGCCCACCACACCCGCCTTGCACTGCGCCAGCACCAGGTCGGGGTTGGAGATAATGAACAGCGGCGCGGCTATCACGGGCAGCCGCAGCTTTTCGGCCAGGAACGGGGGCAGGCTCATTCGGCCGCAGCTTTAGCGCGGGCGCCGAAGAACGCGCCGATTGCCTGCTTCACCTCGGCGGATTGCAGCTGTGCTTGAAAGGCCGCGTTCTCCTCGGCGATACGGCCGTGCAGATCCTGAGTCGCCGACTTCATCAGCCGCTTGGTGGCGCGTAGGGCACCGGCGGGTTTGGCGGCCAGCCGGGCAGCCAGCGCCTGGGCTTCCACCAGAGCCTGACCGGCTGGAACGATACGGTTGACCAGCCCCAGCGAGAGTGCCCGCTCGGCACCGATACGCTCGCCCAGCAACAGCAGCTCGGCGGCCCGGCGCTGGCCCATAAGGCTGGGCACCAGAAGCGAACTGCCGGCCTCCGGCACCAGCGCCAAATCGACGAACGGCATCTGCAGCTCGGCATCCGGTTCGGCAAGCACGAAATCGCAGTGCAGCAGCATGGTCGTGCCGATGCCGACGGCGCGGCCCTGGACCGCAGCGATCAGCACCTTGCCCGCATCGGCAAGGCCCCGGATGAACCGGAACACCGGCCGCTCCCCCTCATGGGCCGCATCGGCCACGAAATCGGCCAGATCGTTGCCCGCGCAGAACCCGACCCCCTCGCCGGCAAACACCAAGCACGACACGGCGTCGTCCCGCTCTGCTTCGGCCATCGCATCCGCCATGGCAGCGTACATCGCCACCGTGATGGCGTTGCGTTTCTTCGGCCGTGCCAGCGTGATGTGCATCGCGCCGCCGCTCCGCGTTACCCGCACAGGTGCGTCCATGGTCCCTCCGTTTTCATCATCACGTAAACGGAAAGGGGCCAGGGGGGAAGATACCGACCAGCCCTCTCCAACGCCGGGCATTGACGACGTTCGAACACCCGCCCGCGATCCGACCCCCGGCGCGGTCAGTCGGTGGTGGCCAGCGACCTACCGGGCGGCCGATGGCCCGGTCTGGCCTGCTGCGGACCCATCCCATATATGCCGCCGTCTCAAAGGGCTGAACCACATGTTTCTTCCGGCGGAACTGACCCGGTCGGCGGCCAACCGATCGGTGGCGGAGCGGCTCGAAAGCGCTGCTCAACTGACCGCTTCGCAGCGGAGCCGATTGGCTGAAGCGGCGCAAAGCCTGGATGCGGGTGCGCTTCTGGTCGTCGTTGACGACACGCTGCAAGCCGGCGCCGGGCGAGGCTTCTTCCTCGGTGTAGCCGCCCTGGCTACAGCCGAGACGGTGAACACCACGGTGACCTGGGGCCGTGGGCTGACCTGCTTTTCGGTCACCGCCGAGCGGGCGATGGCGCTGGGCCTGGTGCTGGCCGGCGAGTATCGCGAGGGCTATCGCGGCCCCATTTTTCTGCGTTCGGTAGAGGCTGCGACGTGCGAAGGGACCGGCATCTCGGCCGCCGACCGCGCACTCACGTTGCGTGCCGCGGGTGCCCCGGACGCCGGTATTTCCAACCTCAAAAGCCCCGGGCACGTGATGCCCACGATGATCGCCTATCGCGGCCGCGAGCACCGGGCCAGCGCGGACATCGCATTGGATCTGGTTCGCTACCTGACCGGCTACGAGGTGGCTGCCTGGACGCAAATCCTGGACGACAACGGCGATTTGGCGCCGGCCCAGTACTGCCTGGCGCTTGCCGACCGGCTGGGCCTCGCCTGCCTGAGCATTGTCGATGTGTTCGGGGCCGCCGCTCTGGGCCAAGACGGGCTAGAATAAGCATCCGTCCTTGCCAAGAGAAACAGCTCTGATCATCGAACCCGCGACAGCCCGGAAGAATTTCTGGCTTCTTTTTTGAAAACGAGCCTTCAGACCCATTCTCCCCGTCGCATGACCGCCTCGCCTACCCCGGCCGTCACCCCGTCCACATCGATCTCGCCGGACCCGATCATCCAATCGATGTGTATCAAGCTGCTATTGGCGCCGCGCCGCGCCAACTCGTCATCGGCGGCCGTGGTGCCGCCTTCGAGGCAGGTGCGGTAGGCCTGGCCGATGGCTACGTGGCTGGCAGCGTTCTCGTCGAACAGGGTGTTGTAGAACAGCAGGCCGCTGGCGGCGATCGGGGAAGAATTCGGCACCAACGCCACCTCGCCCAGCCGGCGCGCGCCCTCGTCGGTGTCCAGCACGCGGGTCAGCACGTCCAGGCCGGTGCTGGCGTGGGCTTCCACGATGCGGCCGGCCTCAAAGCTTACGGCGATGTCCCGGATCAGCGTGCCGCCATAGGACAGCGGCTTGGTACTCCGCACGTGTCCCTCCACGCGCGCCAGATGCGGCGTGGTGAACACCTCCTCGCTCGGGATGTTGGGGTTGCAGACGATGCCGTTGCGCGCCGGCTCCGACCCGCCCATCCACAGATGGCCGTCCGACAGCCCCACGCGCAGGTCGGTGCCGGGGCCGCGAAAGTGCAGCGCGTCGTAGCGGCGCGCGTTCAGCGTTGCCGTGCGTGCGTGCAGGGCGGCGTTGTGCTGCGCCCAGGCGGATACCGGGTCCGTGCCGTCGATACGCGAGGCGGCGAAGATGGCATCCCACAGCCGTGCTACGGCCTCGTGCTCGGGCAGGCCGGGGAACATCAGCGCGGCCCAGGCCGGGGTCGCGGAGCAGACGATGTTCCAGTTTATGGCGAAGTTGGTGATCAGTTCCAGCGCCGGGCGGTAGGCGATCGAACGGGCGCGGTTGGCGCGCGCCACACGGTCGGGGTCCTGGCCTGCCAGCAAGGCCGGGTTTTCGCCAGCCACCGCCAGCCGCGCGGCGCCACTGCGAAAGGCGGCCGCCATGCCCTCGAACAGCCAAGCGGGCGCGGTGTCGAAGGCTGCATCCGGCGCATGGGCGAAGCGGGCCAGCACGGCCTCGTCGTCCGAGTAAAGCGCGGTAACCAGGCTGGCCCCAGCCTTGTAGGCGTGCTCGGTGATGCGCCGAACCAGCGGCACCGCGTGCAGTGGCGCGGTCATCACCAGCTCCTGCCCGGGCGCCAGACCCAGGCCCACACGAACGGCCACCTCGGCCAGGCGGTCCAGCCGCGCTTCGTGCGTCATCAGGGATGGCATGGTGTCCATGAGTCAATCCTCGTCCGGCTACCGCGACAGGCCGCGGCCGTCCGGCCCGTCAGCGGCTTCCTGTTCGACGGACTCCACGCTGGCGGGATCGGATCGTTCGGCGTCGTCCAGTTGTTCGATGCCTGCGCGGTTGCCGGCTTCGGCCTGCTCAATGCCGTGCCTGGCCTTGGTCGAGTTTGTATTTGCCGTTTCGGTCTCGACAGGGCCTGTTCCGCTCATCGTTTTTCCTTTTGTTGTCGGCGCGCAGCCGGCCAAGCCGGACAGCATGGGGACAGAATGGAGTGATCCTACACAGCACCGCTCGGCGAGGATGAAAACGCGATTCCTTCGTACAACTCCGCGACGGGGATGGACACGCAAATATTCTCCATGCGCGCAGCCCCATCCAGCCTGCCGCAGGCTGTGATTGCATCGGGAACGGACCGCCTGGCCAATGTTGCAACGCCGGCACCCGGACCGAGCACCTGGCATGCACTCATTCGCAGTCGATCGCGAAGAGCAAAGTTACATCCTGGATGACGAGGGCGTGGTTGACTGTGCCGCCGTTCATATCGACAGGTTAAAACCGTCGAACGCATGACGTCCCTCCTGGCCGTCAGCCCAGTCTAAAAACTCCTCTCGTGTCCAGGGCCAGCGCATCGGTGCGTTCATGTCACCGCTATAACGCGCAGCGTGCCGGGAAGCACGCTTTAGGTTGACGGCTCCTGCTGATGAGAACAAATTAGGAACATGCCTTCTTCCCTGACCTTGGATGCCCTGCGCCGCCGCGTCTGCCACCTGGAGCGCCCGTCCACGCGGCCCACCCAGGCGCTGGCGTTCGGCGTAGCGGAAATCGACGGCCATTTGCCAGGGCATGGCCTGCCGCAGGCCGCCTTGCACGAGGTGAGCGGTGGCGGCCAGGATGCGGTGCATGGCGCCGCCGCCAGCCTATTTGCCGCCGGCATCCTGGCCCGCCTCGATCGTCCCGTGCTGTGGTGCGCCGCGCGCGGCGACCTGTTCGCCCCCGGCCTGGCCTGCGCCGGTCTTCACCCAGACCGGGTTATCCACGCCGTGGCCGACGACGATCGTACCGTGTTGCTGGTGATGGAGGAAGCGCTACGCCATCCCGGCCTGTCGGCCGTGGTGGGCGAGATGGCACGGCTGGAAATGACCGAGTCGCGCCGGCTGGTGCTGGCTGCGGAAAAATCCGGCGTGATGGCGTTGGCGCTACGCCGTCGACGCCCCGGCAAGCTGGACGATGCCGGACTGACGGCCGCCTACAGCCGCTGGTGCGTCACGCCGATGCCCTCGGCGCCGCTACCGGTGCCTGGCCTGGGCCGCGCGCGCTGGCAAATCGAGCTCGCGCGCTGCCGCGGCGCGGCCCCTAAAACCTGGATGATGGAGGCATGTGATGCGCAGGGTCGTCTCGCTCTACCTGCCGAGTTGGCCCACCGACCGGCTGCGTCGCGTCGCGTCGCATGACGCCCTCCTATCGAGCCAGTCGCCTGATGCGGCCCCGCTGCTGACCGCCGCGCGCGAGGGCTCCCAGCGCCTGGTGATGGCGGTGGATGCACGCGCGGCGGCACTGGGCCTGCGCGCCGGCATGGCGGTGGCGCACGCCCAGGCGCTGGTGTCCGACTTGGCGATCGAGGAAGCGGACCCGGCCGGCGACGCGGCCGCCCTGCAGCGCCTGGCCGCCTGGTGCCTGCGCCACTACAGCCCGCTAGCCGCCCACAGCCCGCCAGACGGCGTTTGGATGGATGTGACCGGCTGCACCCACCTGTTCGGCGGCGAGGAGGATCTGCTGACCGGGCTTGCCGCACGCCTGGCCGGCGCCGGCATCGCCAGCCGCGCCGCCATCGCCGACACGCCCGGCGCCGCCCACGCGCTGGCGCGTTACGCCACCGCGCCGCTCACCATCGACCCCGTGGGCAACGCGCGCACCTCTCTCCCCCCCTTGCCGCCCGCCGCCCTTCGCCTGCTCCCTGAGAGTATCGCGGCCCTGCGCACACTGGGCTTCGACAGCATCGGCCAGATTATGGCCGCTCCCCGCGCACCCCTGGCCAAACGGCTGGGTGCGGCGGTGCTGTGGCGGCTGGACCAGGCGCTGGGCGCGGTGCCCGAGCCGATCGAGCCCTGTGTTCCGGCCGACATGCCGCGCACTCGCCAGGGCTTCCCCGAGCCGATCGCGACACCGGATGACCTGGCGCGCATCACCGGCCTGCTCGCCCAGCGTCTTTGCGAAAAACTGCAGCAGCGTGGCCTTGGTGCTTCACGCCTCGACCTGGTGTTCCAGCGCATCGACGGGGTGGCGCAGGCGATCCGCGTCGGCACCGCCCAGCCTACGCGGGACGCGGCGCATCTGACCCGGTTGCTGGCCGTGCAAATAGAAACCATCGACCCGGGTTTCGGCATCGAGTCGGTCTGCCTGTCGGCTCCGCTCACCAGCCGCCTGGGCGCGCGCCAGGATGCCTCCGAACTGGCCGTCGTGGCACGCGCGCCGGATCTGTCCGGCCTGATCGATACGTTGATGAATCGCCTGGGACAGGATCGCATCTTTCGCCTGCAGCCGGTGCAGAGCGACGTGCCCGAACGCTCCCTGCGCAGGGTCCAGCCGCTGGCTC
>CAXUHU010000078.1:0-16195 GCA_964250925.1 uncultured Acetobacteraceae bacterium | reverse complement strand
CCCAGGCCGACGTGGGCGTCGCCATGCAGACCGGCACCCAGGCGGCGCGCGAGGCGGGCAACATGGTCGACCTGGACAGCGACCCCACCAAGCTGATCGAGGTCGTGGAGATCGGCAAGCAGCTGCTGATCACCCGCGGCTCGCTGACCACCTTCAGCATCGCCAACGACGTATCGAAATACTTCGCCATCCTGCCCGCTATCTTCGTGGTGGCCTATCCCGGCCTGGGCGCGCTGAACATCATGCGGTTGTCCACCCCGCAGAGCGCCATCCTGTCGGCGGTGATCTTCAACGCGCTGATCATCGTGGCCCTGGTGCCGCTCGCCCTGCGCGGCGTGCGCTTCCGGCCGGTGGGGGCCGCGGCCCTGCTGCGCCGCAACCTGCTGATCTACGGGCTGGGCGGCCTGGTCGCCCCCTTCGCCGGCATCAAGGCCATCGACGTCGTTCTCAACACCTTGGGACTTGCCTGATCATGTCGCACCTGCGCCCCGCCTTGGTCCTGATCGTGCTGTTCACGATCCTGACCGGATTGGTGTTCCCGCTCGGTTTGTCGGGGGCTGCAACCGCCCTGGCGCCGGGCTTGGCGAACGGCTCGCTGATCATGCGCGGTGGCCAGCCCATCGGCTCGGCGCTGATCGGCCAGAACTTTGCCAGCGACCGCTACTTTCACGGCCGGCTGAGTGTGACGACCGACACGGACCCCAAGGACAGCAGCAAGACGATCCCGGCTCCCTATAACGCGAACAATTCGTCCGGCTCAAACCTCGGTCCCACTGCGAAGTCGCTGATCGAGCGCGTGCGCACCGACGTGGCGGCGATCGGTGCCAAGCCGGTGCCGGGGGACATGGTGACCAGCTCGGCCAGCGGGCTGGACCCGGACATCTCGCCGGAAAACGCCGCCCGCCAGGTAGCGCGTGTGGCCGCGGCGCGCCACCTGCCGGCGGGTCGGCTGGCCGGCCTGGTGGCGTCGCATACGACGGGGCGGCTGCTCGGCCTGATCGGCGAGCCGCGCGTCAACGTGCTTGCGCTGAACCTCGCCCTGGATGCGAGCCAAACGCGCTAGCATAGGCGCGATGAAGCGCCATAACGACGAACGGCCCGACCCCGACGCGCTGCTTGCCACGCTCGATCAGGCTACGCACCGCGGCGCGCTCAAACTGTTCCTGGGCGCTGCCCCAGGAGTCGGCAAGACTTGGGAGATGCTGGTCCAGGCCGGCCGGCGTCTGGCCGAAGGAACCGACGTGGTGGCCGGGGTGATCGAAACGCACGGCCGGGCCGAGACGGAGGCGCAGATCGGTGCCTTGCCGATCCTGCCGCGCCGTATCATCGCCTATCGCGGCCAGGAATTGGCCGAATTCGACCTGGACGCGGCACTGGCCCGCCAGCCGGCCCTGCTGCTGGTCGACGAACTCGCCCACACCAACGCGCCCGGCAGCCGGCACGCCAAGCGGTGGGAGGACGTGGCCGAGCTGCTGGAGGCGGGCATCCCGGTCTGGGGCACGCTGAACGTGCAGCACCTGGAAAGCCTGAACGACGACGTAGCCCGCATCACCGGCATCCGCCCGGCCGAGACGCTGCCCGACCGCGTGCTGGAAATGGCGGACTCGATCGAGCTGATCGACGTGCCGCCCACCGACCTGCGGCAACGTCTGCAATCCGGGAAGATCTACCGCGGCGACACCGCACGCCGTGCGCTGGACGGCTTTTTCAGCGAAGGCAACCTGACCGCACTGCGAGAGATCGCGCTGCGCCAGGCTGCGGCGCACGTGGACAGCGACGTGCAGGGTTGGCGCAAGCGGCGCGGGATCGAGGCACCCTGGCCGGCCAGCGGGCGCGTGCTGGCGCTGGTCGGGCCGGACGCCTCGGCAGAAGCCGTGGTGCGTCAGGCCAAGCGGCTGGCCGAGGCACTGCATGCCCCCTGGGTGGCGCTGCACGTGGAACGGCCAGGTGCCGGCGCTGGCTCGGCGCTGACGGCCCGCGCGCCGTTGGCCCTGGCCGCCCAGCTCGGGGCGGAGATCGAAATACGGCCCTCTGCCGGCGATCTGGTCGCCTCGCTGCTGGAGGCCGCGCGGGCGCGCAATGCCGCCCACCTGGTGATCGGGCGGGCCGGCGCACCATTGTGGCGCCGGCTGATCGGCCGCACGCTGGCCGCACAGATGCTGCAGAGGGCACCCGACTTCACGGTGCACGTGGTGCCGCTGCCGGGTGTGGCCGCCAGGGTGCGCCGGCCATCCCACGCCCGCGACGGCTGGCTGCCCTGGGCCGGAACTGTCCTGGTGATCGCCTGCGTGACAGGGGCGGGATGGCTGTCGCGCGCCGTGGTGCCCGGCGAGGCGCTTGGCATGGTGTATCTCGGCGCGGTCGTGCTCGCCGCCGCCGTTTGGGGCCTGCGCCCTGCCCTGCTGGCCGCGGCACTCGGTTTTCTCGCCTGGGACTACTTCTTCATCCGACCGCTCTACACCGTCACCATCGGCAGCCCGCAGGATGCGGTCGCCCTGCTCATGTTCGCCTTCGTGGCCGTGCTGAGCGGCGGCCTGGCCGGACGCGTGCGGGCCGAGGGCCGGGCGGCCGCCTCGCGCATCGAAGGGCTGCGGCGCATCGGCGCGTTCAGCCGGCGCCTGGGCCTGCCCACCACGGAGCCCGACATGCTGGCCGAGATCGCGCGGCAGGCTGCCGACCTTGCCGGACGCGCCCTGGTGTTGACTGGCCATGGCGAGGATTTGATGATACGTGCCGCGCAGCCGCCGGCAGACACGATGGACGAGGGCGCCTGGGCCGCCGCCCGCCGTGCCTGGCAGCGAGAGGAGCCGACGGGCCGCGGCACCTCGACCCTGCCGTCCTCGGCCTGGCGCTTTTTGCCGCTGCGCACGGTGCGCGGCCTGCAGGGCGTCCTCGGCGTGCGCACCGAGGCGCCGCTGGACGAGCCGCGCAGCCAGGCGCTGGAGGCCCTGGCCGACCAGGCGGCCGTGGCGCTGGAGCGTGTGCGCCTGGCCACCGACGCGGCGCAGACGGCGGCCATGCAGGACACCCAGCGCCTGCGCACCGCATTGCTCGCCTCGCTCGGCCACGATCTGCGCACGCCGCTGGCCGGCATACAGGGCGCCGCCGGCACGCTGCGCACTGCGTGGGACGGGCTGAAACCGGACGTGCGCGCCGACCTTCTCGCCAGCATCGAGGAGGATGTGGGCCGCATGGCGCGTTTCCTGCACAACATCACCGAGCTGACCCGGTTGGAAAGCGGACAGATACTGCCCAGGTTGACGGCCGTGCCGATGGAGGGCGCGATCCAAGCCGCCGTCTCTCGCCTGCCGGGCGCCCCCCACATCGCCGTCGGCGTGTCGCCGCAAACGCTGCACGCCTTGGCCGACCCGGCCCTGCTGGAGCAGGTGGTCTTCAACGTCCTGGACAACGCGGTGAAATATGCGCCCGCCGGATCGGTGGTGCGCGTGCAGGCGCGGGCCGAGCGCGGCGAGATGCGGCTGTCGGTGGCCGATCAGGGCGTGGGCATACCACCGGACGACCTGGCCCAGGTGTTCGACAGCTTCTTTCGCGTCACCCGGGGCGACCGGAGGGCGCCGGGCACCGGCTTGGGGCTGGCGATCGCGCGCGGGCTGATCGAGGCGATGGGCGGCAGCATCGATGCCGCCAGCCCGAGCCCCGACGCGACGCGCGACGGGCTTCCCGGCACCGTCATCACGCTGCACCTGCCACGGGCGCGGCCGTTTGAGGCAGATCGATCATGAGCGGGCCGTCGTGAGCGGGCAAATCGGTCGAATTCTGGTCGTGGACGACGAGCCGCAGATGCACCGTTTCCTGCGGCCGGCGCTGGAGGCGGCAGGCTACGCTGTGGAACGCGCCGATACGGGCGTCGAAGGCCTGCGCCTGGCCGCCTCCCGCGCGCCAGACGCGGTGCTGCTCGACCTGGGCCTGCCCGACCTCGACGGTCAGCAGGTGCTGGCGCGCCTGCGCGGCTTCAGCACGGTGCCGGTAATCGTGCTTTCGGCGCGCGACCGGGAGGCCGACAAGATCGCGGCGCTCGATGGCGGTGCGGACGACTACGTGGAGAAGCCGTTCGGGGTGGGCGAGCTGCTGGCGCGGATACGCACCGCGCTCCGCCACCGCCGGGTGCAGGACGACGTGCCGGAGATCATTCGTTTGCCGGGCCTGGAAGTTGATCTGGCACGGCGGCGCGCGACGGCAGGCGGTGACACGCTGGCGCTCAGCCCGCGCGAGTGGGCGTTGCTGGTGCTGCTGGCCCGCAGCCCAGGCCGTGTGCTGACCCACCGGCAGATGCTGACGGCCGTCTGGGGCCCCGCGCATACCGAGGATGTGCAGTATCTGCGTGTCTATATCGGCCAGCTTCGCCAGAAGCTGGGACCGGCGGGCCAGCTGATCGGGACCGAGCCGGGTGTGGGGTACCGGATGGCGGAGAGTGCATGAAACTTGTGCGGGATGGACGCACGCCCGGCCTACCCCGACCTAGTGCCGTTCGGGCGCTACCGCCCGGTAAGGATACGCTCCACCAGCTCGCGCACGTTGGGAATATACCCGTTGGAGTAGAACGGGTCGCTGCCGAAACGGAACGCGTTGTGCCCGGCGAACATCAGGTTGCGGTCTAGCGCGCCCTCGTCGTCGCGCGTATGGGCGATGTCCTGCAGGGTCTTCTGGATACAGAAGCTGCGCGGGTCGGCCTTCTTGCCGTTGGTGAAATCCGGCTCCTCCTGGCTCCAGTTGGAAAAGCGGCACGTGCTCAGGCAGCCCATGCACGCCACCTGGTCGGCCGTGATTTCTGCGGCCTGTTCGGGCGTCACGAAGATCAGCGTGGTATCCGGCGTGCGCAGCGCTTCGGTGTAGCCCTCGGCCACCCATTGGCGCACCCGGCCGAAATCGCCGACCGCCAGATAGACCGGCCGCTTGCGGGGGCCGACCCCATATTCCGCCACATGTTCGCCTACCGCCTCGGTGGAGTAGGCCACCTGCCGCTCGCTACGGCCGCGCAACTCGCCGATGAACGCGTTGTTTACGGCGCTCGAGTAGAAGCCGGTGGGGCTGAACCGGTTGAGGAACACGTCGCCCGGCTTCAAGCTCAGCAGACGCTGCTTCCAGCCCGGACTGATCGGCGATTCCTGCGTCAGCAGCGGCCGGGTGCCGAACTGGAAGGCGATTGGCCCCAATTCGGGGTTGTCGATCCAATCCTGCCATTCCTCCAGCCACCACACGCCGCCGGCCATGATGATCGGCGTCTGGTCCAGCCCGAAGGTGCGCATCAGCTTGCGGAGCGCGAGCACGCGGGGGAAGGGATCTTCCGGCTTGTCCGGAGCCTCGCCATTGGACAGGCCGTTATGGCCGCCGGCCAACCAGGGGTCCTCGTACACCACGCCGCCCAGCAGCGATGCCGCCTTCGAATAGGCACGTTTCCACAGCGCGTTGAACGCGCGCGAGGACGATACGATGGGGTAGTAGTAAACGCCGAAACGCGCCGCGATGTCGGACAGTCGATACGGCATGCCCGCCCCGCAGGTGATACCGTTGATCAGCCCGCGCGCGCCTTCCAGCACGCCGGTGATCACCCGCTCGGCGCCGCCCATCTCCCATAACAAATTGGCGTGAATACGGCCGCGCCCGCCGGCGATGTCGTGCGCCTGATGGGCCTGGGTGATGCCCCCCGCGATGGCATACTCCACCAGCTCCTCGTGGCGATCACGACGCGTGCGGCCGTGATAGGTCTGGGGAATGGGGTGACCCGCGTCGTCGTAGCTGTCCGGGTTGACCGCGCTGAACGTGCCGGCCCCGCCGGACGACGCCCAAGCGCCGCAGGTGAAGCCGTTCGATACGGCGACGCCCTTGCCCCCTTCGATCAGGGGAAGGACGTCTACACCGCCCATACGAATTGCGTTCAGCGCTTTCATGTTCAGCCCTCGGCAGTCAGCAACCAGTCACCGGACAGCACCGCCTTCCGATGACCGAAGGCCGTTACACGACAGCGTCTAAGCGGCTTCTTCGCGACGGCCGCCTTTTGGGCCAACCTTGTCGGATATGTCCTCTCCGGTCGCCTGATCAACCACCCGCATCGACAGCTTCACCTTGCCCCGGTCGTCGAAGCCAAGGCATTTCACCTTCACGGCATCGCCCACGTTCACCACGTCGCTGGTCTTGTTGACCCGCGCGTTGGTCAGCTCGCTGATGTGCACCAGCCCGTCGCGCGACCCGAGGAAGTTCACGAACGCGCCGAAATCGGCGGTCTTGACGACCTTACCATCGTAGATCGCGTTCAGCTCCGGCTCGGCCACGATGCCGCGTATCCAGTTGATGGCCTTCTGGCTTGCCTCCTCGGTGGTTGCCGCAATCTTGATCGTGCCGTCATCCTCGATGTCGATCTTGGCGCCGGTCTGCTCGACGATCTCGCGGATCACCTTGCCGCCGGTGCCGATCACCTCGCGGATCTTCTCCTTCGGCACGTTGATCACCGTGATGCGCGGAGCGGTGCTGGCGACCACGGTGCGGGCTCCGGTCAGCGCCTTGTTCATCTCGCCCAGGATGTGCAGGCGGCCGTCCTTGGCTTGGTCGAGCGCGATGCGCATGATGTCCTGCGTGATGGACGTGATCTTGATGTCCATCTGCAGGCTGGTGATGCCGTGCTCGGTGCCGGCCACCTTGAAGTCCATGTCGCCCAGGTGGTCCTCGTCGCCCAGGATGTCGGACAGCACGGCGAAGCCGCGGTCCTCCTTGATCAACCCCATGGCGATGCCGGCAACCGGACGCTTCAGCGGCACGCCGCCATCCATCATCGCCAGCGAGCTGCCGCAGACGGTGGCCATCGACGAACTGCCGTTGCTCTCGAGGATCTCCGAGACGATGCGCAGAGTGTACGGGAAATCCGCCTTGTCGGGCAGCAACGGGTGGATGGCCCGCCACGCCAGCTTGCCGTGTCCGATCTCGCGACGGCCGGGCGAGCCCATGCGGCCCGCCTCGCCCACCGAGAAGGGCGGGAAGTTGTAGTGCAGCATGAAGTTTTCCTTGTACTCGCCCTCCAAGGAATCCATGTACTGCTCGTCCTGCCCGGTGCCGAGCGTGACCACGCACAAAGCCTGCGTCTCGCCGCGGGTGAACAGGGCGGAGCCGTGTGCGCGCGGCAGCACGCCCACTTCGGCCACGATCTGCCGCACCGTCTTGGTGTCGCGGCCGTCGATGCGCGTGCCGGTGTCCAGGATGGCGTTGCGGACGATGTCGGCTTCCAGGTCCTTCAGCAGGTGCTTGGCGGCTTCGGCGTGCAGGCCCTCCTCGGTTAGTTGGGCCGTGACGGCCTTCTTGGCCGCGCCCACCTTTTCGTAGCGCGCCTGCTTCACACGCTCCTGGTAAGCCTCCGCGATGCTGGCGCGTCCGAGCTCGTCGATGCGCTTCTTCAGCGCCGTCTCGCTCTCGGAGGGCGCGGCCAGCGTCCACGGCTCCTTGGCCGCGTGCTCGGCCAGCTCGATGATCGCCTGCAACACCGGCTGGAACGCTGCATGGCCGAATGCGACGGCCCCCAGCATCACGTCCTCGGGCAGTTCCTTCGCCTCGCTCTCCACCATCAGCACGCCCTCGGCGGTGCCGGCCAGAACCAGGTCGAGCGTGGCCCCCTCCATCTGCGCCACCGTCGGATTGAGGATGTATTCGCCACCCTCGTAGCCCACGCGCGCCGCACCCACCGGGCCGAAGAACGGGATGCCCGACAGTGTCAACGCCGCAGAGCAGCCGACCAGCGCCGCGATGTCCGGATCGTTCTCCATGTCGTGGCTCAGCACGGTGGCCACCACCTGGACCTCGTTGCGGAAATTGTCCGGGAACAGCGGACGCAGCGGCCGGTCGATCAGACGGCTGACCAGCGTCTCGTTCTCGCTCGGGCGTCCCTCGCGCTTGAAGAAGCCGCCCGGGATGCGGCCGGCGGCGTAGGCCTTTTCCTGGTAGTTCACCGTCAGCGGGAAGAAATCCTGCCCGGGCTTCACACTCTTGGCGCCCACCGCCGTGCACAGCACGATGGTGTCGCCGTAGCTGACCAGCACCGCGCCGTCTGCCTGCCGGGCCATCTTGCCCGTCTCCAGCACGAGCTTCCGCCCGCCCCATTCCAGCTCTTTACGAAAATAATTGAACATGACTCATTCCTTACGAAAGAAGGTGCAAGGAAGCGCCTCGGACTGCATGGATGAGCTCACCCATGTGGCCGGAAGCGCCCGAAAGCACCAAAGAAGGCCAGGGGTTTCACCCCTGGACCCGACCAAGGACAGTCGTCCTTGGAACCTGTTTATCGGCGGAGTTTCAGGCGGCCGATCAGTAGTTCGTAGCGCGATTGGTCCTTGCGCTTCAGGTAGTCCAGCAGGCGCCTGCGGCGGCCCACCAGCATCAGCAGGCCACGGCGCGAGTGGAAATCCTTTGCATGCGTCTTGAGATGCTCCGTCAGGTTGGTGATCCGCTCCGAGAGCAGGGCCACCTGTACTTCCGGGCTGCCGGTATCGGCAGCCTGGGCCTGATATTCGCCGATGAGCGTCGTGCGACGCTCCGCTGTGATCGACATCGATCATACTCCTGAATGGTCGTTAAAGAATGCGCTCGGGACGCAGCCAGCCATCTTCCAGGCGGCAAAGCCCGATCACGCGTCCCCCCGCCATGGCACGCGCCAAACCACCAGCGGGATCGGCGTCGCCAGGAATGCGGCCCATGAGAGTGATCAGGCTGATCGCCTGGCCCTGGGTGAGCAACACGGCCTCCGCGTCCGTCAAGGCCAGCGCCGGGATGTCGGCCAGCGCGGTCAGGACAGGCAGCAAGAGGTCCGGAGAGGATCGCGCCGTATCCTCCCCCGGCATCGCCTTGTCCAGTAAAATCGAGTCCCGCTCCAGAAACGGACCCACCCGCAACCGCCGCAGCGCCGCGATGTGCCCGACCGTCCCGCACGCCACGGCCAGGTCGCGCGCCAGGCTGCGCATGTACACGCCCTTGCCCGACTGCACCTCGAAGACGGCCGTATCGCCGTCCACCCGCTCCACCAGCTCGAACCGATCGACCCGCGCCGGCCGTGCTTCCAGCACCGGCGCACGCCCCTCGCGCGCCATGTCATAGGCCCGCTCGCCGGCCACTTTGATCGCAGAGTACACCGGCGGCACCTGCATGATCTCACCGGTGAACGCCGGCAGGGCAGCGCGAAGCGCATCGTCGGTCGGCCGCACAACACTCTCGCCCACCACCACACCGTCGGCATCGTCCGTGTCGCGCGCTTCGCCCAGCCGCAGCGTGAAGCGATACAACTTGGTGCCGTCCATCACGTAAGGCACGGTCTTCGTCGCCGAGCCGAAGGCAATCGGCAGAACGCCCGTGGCCAGCGGATCCAGCGTGCCGCCATGCCCCGCCTTCTGCGCGTCGAACCCGCGCTTCACCCGGTTCACCACGTCCGTGCTGGTCATCTGCGCCGGCTTGTCGATGATCAGCCAACCGTTGAGCGGGCGGCCACGCTTGCGTCGCATGATGGCGGGTATCCGAATGTAGGGAGGCGGCTGTGTCGGGGATCGCTCGGGTCCGGTCAATGCACCGGCGCGGACCCTACAACAGCACCAGGTCGTCCCTATGGATCAACTCGTCGCGCCCGCGCCAGCCAAGCAGCGCTTCGATCTCGTCGGACCGGTGCCCCGCCAACCGGATTGCATCGGCGGCATCGTAGGCGGACAGCCCGTGCGCCAGCCGCTCGCCGGCAGGTCCCAGCACCAGCACCGCGTCACCCTGGCAGAACGCGCCGCTCACCATGCGCACGCCGGCCGGCAGCAGCGAGCCGCCTGCCGTAAGGGCTCGCACCGCACCCGCATCCACAGTGTAGGCGCCAGCCGGCTGCAAACTTCCCGCGATCCAGCGCTTGCGCGCCGACCGCGCCTCGGCCGCCGGCAGGAACCATGTGCATCGCGCGCCGGCCGCCGCGGCCGCCAGCGGGTGTTCCCGATGCCCGAGCGCTATCGCCATCGCCGTGCCCGCCTGGGTGGCGATCCGTGCGGCCAGCAGCTTGGTGCGCATACCGCCCGAGGAGTAGCCGGGCGGCGGCTCGCCCCCCATCGCCTCGATTTCGGCCGACAAGCTCTCCACCAGCGGGATGTGCGCTGCAGTCGCGTCGATCTTGGGGTCCGTGGTGTACAGCCCGTCGATGTCTGAAAACAGGATCAGCTGGTCGGCCTGCACCATCTCGGCCACGCGGGCGGCCAGCCGGTCGTTGTCGCCAAAGCGTATCTCGGCGGTGGCCACGCTGTCGTTCTCGTTGATCACCGGCACGCAGCCCAGGCGCAGCAGCGTCTGGAGCGTGGCGCGCGCGTTCAGGTATCGCCGCCGGTCCTCGGTATCGCCCAGCGTTAGCAATAGCTGTGCGGCCACCAGGCCTTGGGCCGCCAGCGCCTCGCTCCAGGCCTGCGCCAGCCGTATCTGGCCTACCGCGGCCGCCGCCTGTTTTTCCTCCAGCCGTAACCTGGCCTGATCGAGATTCAGCGCCCGCCGCGCCAGCGAAATGGCACCCGAAGACACCACGACGACTTTGCTGCCCCTTGCCCGTGCTGCCGCTATATCGGCCGCCACGCCATCCAGCCACGCCGTCCGCGGCGCCGCCTGCTCGGCATCCACCACCAGCGCGCTGCCCAGCTTAATTACCAGAAGCCGCGCCGAAGCGGGCGAGGGCAGCATCACCCGCCCGCGCGATTTGCCGTGATCGCGTCCTGCAAAGCGCGCAGCATTTCCGGCACGCCCCGTCCCGTGGCGCCCGACATGGTGTGGACCGCTTGTCCCGAGGCGCGCGCCAGCGCCGCGCGCCGGGCGCTCGCCTCGCGCGGTGTCATCGCGTCGGCCTTGTTCAGCACGATCAGCTCCGGCTTGTCCTCCAGCCCCGCGCCGTAGGCGCACAGCTCGCCGCGCACCGTGCGCCAGGAATCCACGACGTTGCCGGCCGCCCCGTCCACCAAATGCAGCAGCACCGCGCAACGCTCTACATGGCCCAGGAAGCGGTCGCCCAGCCCGGCACCCTCATGCGCGCCCTCGATCAGGCCGGGAATGTCGGCCAGCACGAATTCTTCGGAGTTGGACAGCCGGATCACGCCAAGCTGAGGGTGCAGCGTGGTAAACGGGTAGTCGGCAATCTTCGGCCGCGCGGCACTGCTGGCCGCCAGGAAGGTGGACTTGCCGGCGTTGGGCAGGCCCACCAGGCCGGCGTCCGCAATCAGCTTCAGCCGCAGCCACACCCAGCGCTCCTCGCCCGGCCACCCCTTATCGGCGCGACGCGGCGCGCGGTTGGTGCTCGTCTTGAAATGCGTATTGCCGTGCCCGCCATCGCCGCCGCGGCATAGCACGACCCGCTTGCCCGGCGTGTCCAGGTCGGCGAGCAGGGTCTCCTGGTCGTCGGCCAGGATTTGCGTGCCGATCGGCACGCGGATGTGCACATCATCGGCGCCGGCGCCGGTGCGGTCGGAACCGGCACCGTTGCCGCCCTTGCGCGCGCGAAAATGCTGCGTATAGCGGAAGTCGATCAGCGTGTTGAGGTTGGGCACCGCCTCGAACACTACGTTTCCGCCCCGTCCGCCGGTGCCTCCGTCTGGGCCGCCAAACTCAATGAACCGCTCGCGCCGGAACGCTATGACGCCGTCCCCACCATCGCCGGAACGGACATAGATCTTAGCCTGGTCGAGAAACTTCATCTCAGGGCTCGGGCATCAGCAGTCAGGCGTCAGATAACCCGGTCCCGCCCGAACCGACGCCTGCATCCCAACTCCTAAATCCTACTCGGCCGCAATCGGCCGCTGTTCGACAGAAACATACACCCGGTCGTCGGCCCGCGTCTGAAACTTCACGCGACCTTCAACCACGGCAAAGATCGTGTGGTCCTTGCCCAAGCCGACGTTCGTGCCGGGCTTCCACTTCGTGCCGCGCTGCCGGATGATGATGTTGCCCGGGACGACCGCCTCGCCGCCAAACTTCTTCACGCCCAGGCGCCGGCCTTCCGTGTCGCGGCCGTTACGGGACGAGCCGCCTGCTTTCTTATGTGCCACGCTACGCTCCTGCCGCTTGTGCGTCGCCCTCGTGGAGCGGCGCAGTGTCGATCGCCTGGGGCGCCGCCGCCATCGCTTCGGTCACGGGCGGCACCGCAGCACCGTCCCGATCAGGAGCGGAGTTGGCGCTCACCTGATCATGCCCAGACGCGTTTATCTCGGACACGCGCAACACGGTCACATGCTGGCGATGCCCGTTCTTGCGGCGGCTGTTCTGCCGGCGCCGTTTTTTGAAGATGATCACCTTGTCCAGCCGGTCCTGTGCCACAACCGTTGCGGTTACGCTGGCACCAGCCACTACGGGCGTGCCCAGCGTGACGCCCGCCTCGGATCCCACGGCCAGCACATCGGTGAACGTGAAAACGGCACCCGCCTCGGCCTCGATCTTCTCGACTTTGACGACCGCATTCGGCGTCACGCGATACTGCTTCCCACCCGTGCGGATGACAGCAAACATAGCATACTCCATTGCAAGCGCTCACTGGCGCCCGATTCTTGTTTATCGAGATGTCTGCGCACCTCAATGCCAGTAGGCGGGCGCACAACGACCTGTGCACCCGTGTTTCGCACCAGAACCTAGACCTACTGCCGCGCTTATACCCTGTCAACCAGTTGCAGAACACTGCCCGAACCCACTATGAATGGCCGGCCACGCGCTCGGAGAGGTGCCAGAGTGGCCGATCGGGGCGGTCTCGAAAACCGTTGTGCCTTCGCGGGCACCGTGGGTTCGAATCCCACCCTCTCCGCCAGCATACCATTCGCAACCCGCCGCGTTCGACCCGTAAGCTGTTGGTGCACGTATATTATTCTCTATATATTCTAGTCCGATGACCATAGCAGACCGCGTTCGATTGTATCCGTTCGCGCCCGTGATGAGGGGACGGATGTGGGGACGATTTTTCTGGCAAGCGCCGAGCAAGAGCCCTATTTACGGGCTGGCGATTTGGGGAAGAGAGATGCCGGTTCGCTCTGCGGGCTTGACGGCAGCAAAGGTTCGCACGGCAAAGCCCGGCCGATACGGTGATGGCGACGGGCTTTATGTGCTCGTCAGATCAGCGATCACTGCGTTCTGGGTATTCAGATATACTCGGTCGGGCAAGCTCCGGGAGATGGGTCTCGGTCGGGCACGTGGCTCCAACTCGGTCACCTTGGCTGAAGCCAGAGTCCGTGCCGGCGAACTGCATCGCGCAGTGCGCGCCGGCATCGACCCGCTGGCAGCCAACGATGCCGCAGCAGCCGCAACGCGGGCAGCTGCGCAACAGGACCTGATCGCCGCCCGCACCTTCCGCCAGGCTGCGGAAGATTTCATCGCCAACAAACGGGCGGAATGGCGCAGCGCCGTGCATGCTGCCCAATGGCCGTCCACTCTCGCCACCTACGTCTACCCGCATTTCGGTGACGTGCCCGTCGCGAACCTCGACACCGCGCACGTGTTGTCAGCCCTTCAGCCGATCTGGAGGACGAAGAGCGAGACCGCGTCACGCGTCCGCGCCAGGATCGAGGTGATCCTGGACGCGGAGAAGGTGATGGGCAATCGCACGGGCGAGAACCCTGCGAGGTGGCGCGACCACCTGCGCCAAATTCTTCCTGCCATCAGCAAGATTGCGCCGGTCGAACATCAGCCGGCGCTTCCGTATGCTGAAATCCCTATTTTCTTCCCCACCCTTCAGGCAGCGGCGGGAGTTGGTGCTCTAGCGCTTCAATTCACAATTCTAACCTGCGGCCGTACAGGCATGACCCTCGAAGCTACATGGGATGAAATCGACCTGAAGGAAGCGGTCTGGACAGTCCCGGCCGTGCGAATGAAAGGTGAACGAGAGTTCAGGGCGCCACTTTCGGGCCCTGCCTTGGCCGTTCTGAAGGTGGCGGCGTTGTTCAGGCTGAAGACGGGGCCGAGCGCATACGTCTTCCCTGGCGGAACGTCAGAAGGTCATCTAAGCGATATGACCATGCTAGCTGTCCTGAAGCGCCTCGGCCGGCCGGAGATCACGACGCATGGTTTTCGGAGTACGTTCAAGGATTGGGCGACCGAGTGCACGAACTTCTCAAGTGAGGTTTCCGAGTTGGCTCTGGCGCACGCGGTCGGCGACAAGGTTGAGGCTGCTTACAGGCGCGGAGACCTGTTTCAAAAGCGCCGCGAATTAAGCATCGCTTGGGGGGGCTATTGTGTCGGCTCATCGCGATGACAGAGGCACGTTGAGAGTGCAGGTGTAGATCGACGGTCTATCGCGCCAGTGGATGATCGCTGCCGGTGGGTAAGCAGCTAAACCAATAAAGGTCCAACTACATACCATACCCAATTGCCCTGGCATAAATGAATTTGGTTGCTGCAGCCTCTGTGGCACAGACACGCTCCGCGAATTAGCCGGCTAGCGGCAGCCGCCCCACCCACAGCAACGCCTTGCGCATGACGAGATTACCTTCAGGCCGTACCAGTCAGACCTTGCCAAGGTTGGGGTCGAGGGTTCGAATCCCTTCGCCCGCTCCAGTCGGCCGGTATCCAACCATTCTCCGCCTGGATGACCCACCCCTAAAAAGCCCGGTATTTGCCTGGTTTTCCGCAGCCAGGCTTGAGGCTTCGATCCCGAAACGAACGGCTGTTTTCTCTCCGGAGACGGGTTTTGTCTCCGAAGCTTGGGACTTGGCCGATTTAGTCCCAAGCCTATAAGCTGTTGAAAAACAACATTCCTGTATCGGCCGACTTACGAGTAATTTGGTAGAGCGATTGGGTAGGCGATAGGTGGTTTCCAACTCTTCCTGGAGTTGACGCCCTGCCAACCGGATCATGTCCGGCGCAATCGCCTTTTGACGCCGCAGCCCGACGATCGCGTTTTTCAACATCGGCCACATCCAGGCCAGCGCCGTCATCACCGTGGCGAAGCTCAGGATGACGGAGGTCGACTTTGCTTGGCGTTTGCCCGACCGCTTGGATTGGGCTGCGACCCACAGCCAACTGACGATCACCGCACAAACCGCGATGGGCGTCAGCCAACAATAGGCCTGAGCTAGCCAAGCTATGAAGCCGCCAAATAAACCAAGCGTCGCGGCTGGGATGGCGATCGAGAGGACGCAGCACGCTCCGCAGGCTAACGCTGCCACTGAAGAGGTCGTGGCAGCCACGGCAATGGCTCGGCTGCTCCGTTTCTGAGCCTCCGTGTTCATGCGCACCATCCACTGGCGCAGTCGGCGGATGCAGTTGCGGCGTCCTGTCTTGGAAGGGGCCGAACAGCATGTCGGCAACATCCCGCGCTGCCTCCGGTGCCATGATTGCGAGCGTAACCGTCTCGCCTCGCTCGACCAGCTCGAAGGTGAGAAACCCGCAACATTCGCGTTCCTGATCGACCATCTGGCTGACATCGGCAAGGGCCGATGAGGCGTAGTCGAGTCCGAGCCGGAGGTCGTCGCGACGCGCGGCTCTGAGTGCCCGCAAGTTCAAGTCGGCAATCCAGGCGATGCGAGCCCTGAAGCCGCTACCGTCCAGCTTGCAAGAGGTTGGTGCTGCCGCTCCCTTGTCCATGTGCACTCCTGTCGGTTCTGCGGACCGGTAAAGCGACTGCCGCTGGCTCTGCCCTACAACCTCAAGCAACTTGAGGTTCAAGCACAATTTTGGGGCTGGTATGACGGTGTACAGAATAGGCGAGCTCGCTACTCGCACAGGCACGAACCCGGCGATGATCCGCTACTATAAACAGATCGATCTGTTGCCGCGCCCTGATCGTCGGGACGGCAACCAGCGACGGTACGGCGACAATGATGTACGGCGCCTGACGTTGATCCGCAGGTGCCGCGATTTCGGTTTCTCGGTCGAGCAGGTGCGGACGCTTGTTTCGCTCGTTCAGGATCGGTCGCGATCTTGTCTTGAGGCAAGCGACCTTGCCAGGTCTCACCTTGCTGCGGTTTGGGCGAAGCTGCGCGAGCTCAAGGCTTTGGAAGCGAGCATTAAGCAATTTGTCGAGCTGTGTGACGCAGAGTGTGTCGGCGGCCCCGGTCCTGATTGTGTGATCTTAGATGACTTGTCGAGCACGCGCCCGCGTCTGTCACCAATCGCTCGCGGCCTCACCTGATGACCACGATCGTCGCGTATATCGGCGCCGCTCTCGCCGAAATTGCGGGCTGCTTCTCGATATGGGCTTGGCAGCGTCTGGGTGCATCGC